>NZ_JAZHCT010000015.1:0-155107 GCF_036541265.1 Paenibacillus sp. IITD108
GGTTCCGTTATTACGCCTAAAATCGTAGTTTTGAGGTGGCAAAGTGACAGACGATCCGTTATTGACCCATTAATCGCAGAAAGTGACCCATTTGGAGCCGTATAGCGGAATGTGTGACCGCGAAATGAAGAAAATGGCGCTTTTTAGGTAAATAACGGAACGTGTGACCGCGTCCAGTTCATTTTGTGATCTAGCGAAGCTTGCGAGATTGTCAATGCATTGTGGATGATGAAACAAGCATAGAAGAGGTGGCACTGCGATCAAGTTTGGGCTTACGACCGCTGTTGTACGCCAATTTTTTTGCATCTATAAAACCTGTAATGGTTAAAATTGGCCTACAAAGGCGGACGCTACCGCTTCTCCAGTCCCAATCTTGCTCCCCGTTACCCTTTTCTTTGCTTATCAAATGTTGAACATTTTTTCAATAGCCTGAAATGTGTACGGTTTTTTCTTATAAAAGGAGACCGGAAACGTTGGAAGTGAGTCGTTGTGCACGGTTTTTCGTACAAAGGTGCTCAAACGATTCCCCAAAAGTCACAAGCGAGGCTAGAGCATGCAGCAGTGAATAACCTGCACAAAGTAGGTTAAATTACCAATAATAAGCCTGAGCAATGATGAACTTCTAAGGGTTGCCACAAACGCTATTCGTGTAAAAATAATGGTTTAAATTTTCTAATGGTTGCTATTGCGCTTAATTTCCAAAAAAGCACTGATTTTGCTCGATATAAGGTACAATAGCGCTCGTGGCAACCATTACATTCTCAAATGAGCTAAAATAATCGAAATAGCCTCTATGGCAACCGTTAGCCAGTTGCATCATGCATTTATGCCGATTTTTGCTCGCGGAAGTTGAGTTATAAGTTTTTTCATCCTTGAGCGAATCCAACTGTGTTGCACAAGCGCATAAAAGTCGGAATAAGGTCAACACTGTTTCTCTAGACCCACACGGGGTTGTTCGGTTATGATACCGTTATTAAGTAACAGGAGGGCCAAGACACTGAATCAGTATAGTGAAATTAAAGAAGCAGAGAAGGGTGCCTGGGTTAGCATTGGCTCGTATTTGGGGCTGACGGCGATAAAGCTAATTGCAGGCTATTGGTTTGTATCCAGCGCGCTTGTGGCGGACGGCTATAACAATTTGACGGATATCGTAGCATCTGTAGCAGTTCTAATTGGCTTGCGCATATCGCAAAAGCCGCCCGATCAAGATCATCCATACGGTCATTTCCGAGCAGAAACTATTGCAGCACTTATCGCTTCATTTATTATGGCTTCTGTCGGCATACAAGTACTTATTTCCGCAGTTAAGTCATTATTCGATACGGTCGAGCGAACGCCGAATTTACTAGCTGCCGTTGTAGCTGGATTTTCGGCGTTATGTATGGGATTGGTTTATGTTTATAACAGCAGGCTAGCCAAAAAAATCGGCAGTCAAGCGCTGCATGCAGCGGCTAAAGACAATTTATCGGATGCTTTAGTAAGCGTAGGCGCTGCCATTGGCATTATAGGCGCACAGTTCGGCTTGCCTTGGCTGGACCCTGTTGCAGCACTAGCGGTTGGAATTATTATTTGCAAGACAGCATGGGACATCTTTTATAGCTGTACACACGCACTCACGGACGGCTTTAATAAGGAGGAGCTCAGCTCGCTAAGTGTTACTATTGCCAAAACAGAAGGCGTTAAAAAAATTAAAGATATTAAAGCGCGAATTCATGGCAGCAAGGTGCTGCTTGATGTAATTGTACTGGTTGATTCGGATTTGAGCTTGAAGGAAAGCCACCGTATATGCGATGAAATTGAGCGCAGAATGAGACGCAAGCATAATATTATGAGCGTTCATGTGCATGTTGAGCCATTGGAGGAAGGGAAGTCATAGTCTTCGAGAAGTAGAAAACAGCATAATCTCATGAATAAAATGGTAGAAAAGTACAGGGTTTATGCTGGTAAATACAGCCAACCCATTTTTATACAATAACAAAATTGAGTCTTTCGTCCTATACAGTATGAGAAAAATGAGTAGCGCAGGGCCGCCTCCTATATAAGAAAATAAGCCAGCTGTAACAGGCTGGGCTCATATACCAGTAAAGGCATCTCATTGGAAGAGATGCCTTTTTATTAATTTTTTCTTAGCAAAATAATGTAATACCTAACTCCCAAAAGCGGTAATTTGATTTAGGAGGATAGGTCGATGCCTGTCCAATACGTCTAAACTTACAATGAATTTGTCGCCGATGACCGGCTGCAACATTCATCAAGAGGAGGCGTATTCATTGCAACGATCTACGAAGGTAAAGTTATTAGCTACTGCCGTTCTTTCTACAAGTTTAGTATTGGGCTCGTTTGCCATGCCGACAGCTCCATCTGCTTATGCAGCTTCGAGTGTACAGGCAGTACAAACGGCTACAGTTAAATATGGTGTTAATTTCCGCACCTCAGCTTCTACGTCCGGAAAAATTATACGCATGCTTAAAAAAGGCGAAAGCGTAACGATTATAAGTAAGCTGAACAGCAGCTGGTACAAGGTTACAGACAAAAACGGTAAAACAGGCTATGTGTCCACGAACTCCAAATATTTAAGTTTGACAGGACAAGCAGGATCTGGGTCTGGCTCATCAGGCTCCAGCAATAGCGGATCTGGCTCTACCGGTTCCGACCAAGGCTCACAAACAAGCAATGCTTCAGTAGAAAAGGTAATTTCTGCAGGTATGAAATATTGGGGAACTCCTTATGAGTTTGGCTCAAATCGTAATTCAACCAAAACGTTTGATTGCTCGGCCTTTGTACAACGAGCATTCCTTGACGCTGTTGGCGTAAAACTGCCGGGCGATTCACGCAAGCAAGGACAATACGTGAAGGATAAAGGCAATGCAAAAACGAGCATTAGCAGCCTTAAGCGTGGAGACCTGATGTTCTTTATGTCTTACAAAGGTAGCAAATCTTCCTCATACAGCGGTATTAACAAATCATCGCAAAGAATTACTCATGTAGGTATTTACCTCGGCAATAACGAAATTCTTCATACCTACTCAAAAGAAAGCGGCGGTGTACGCACAAGTAAAATCAGCGGCACGCATTGGGAATACCGCTTCTTGTATGGCGGCAGCGCACTATAGTTTGAGAAGCTAGATGTCCTAGAAGAAACGGACACTATGAATATGATATTTTCAATTGTATAATAATCTCCTGTTGAACCTGCCTTAGCTATGAGGCAGGTTTTTTATTGTATGATGAAATGGAAGCTTGAGCTGGATGAATAAGACTGCTTATAGGAGATGAATAGACATTGAATAAAAAAATTGGTATTGGGATTGTAGGCTGCGGAATCATCGCTAAAAGGCATATTCAATCATGCTTGTTACTGAGTGAAATGTGTGAAATAAAAGCAGTATCCGATCTGTCTCTAGAAAAGGCAGAGGAATGTGCAACGCTTGCAGGCGAAGGAACAGCTGTATATACCGATTACCGCGAAATGCTTAAACGGGATGACATTCAAGTCATTTCGCTTTGCACGCCTCCATTTTTTCATAAAGAACCAGCTATCGCAGCGTTTGAGCATGGCAAGCACGTACTATGCGAGAAGCCGCTGGCGCCGTCGCTTCAAGATTGCGATGAAATGATTGCAGCCGCCAAAGCAAATAATTGCAAGCTAGCTACCGTATTCCAATTGCGCTTTATTCAAGACATACAAAAGATTAAGCGTATTTTATCTTCCGATCTTATGGGGCCGATTGTATATGCGCAAATGAGCGGTAATTACTGGCGCGGCAGCAAATATTACGAGGTGCCTTGGCGCGGCAATTTTAAAAGCGAGTGCGGCGGCGTCACGATGAATCATTCGATTCATACTTTGGATTTGTTCCTGTGGCTGATGGATACGCCGCTAGCGAGTGTTCAAGCAGAAATGGAAACGCTTAATCACGATATAGAGGTAGAAGATTTGTCCATGGCCATGTTCCGCTTTGAGAATGGCGCAGTGGCACAGGCCAGCTGCTCATTAAATACGGTTAAGGAAGGGCATACGATGAGCTTCTCATCGAATAATCATTATGTGAGTTATCCCTATTCGGTCCATGCGGTCAAGCAATCGGAGCAGGGCGGCGCAGCATTAGATGCGGATGAGGTGGCAAAAATGGAGGAGCTGGCTGCTGCGGTTGTTCCAGAGCTGGATTTGCCAAAGCCCAACCACGCAGATTCATATTATGATTTGTTTCAAGCGATTTTGCAAAATAAAGAGCCGTTAGTAAGCGGCGCAGAAGGCCGGAAAACGATCGAGGCAATTACAGGGATTTATAAATCGGCTACACTTGGCGAGCGCGTCCGTTTTCCGATCACGCCGGATGATCCTTGGTATACTGCAGAAGGCATTTTAGCGAATGTTAAAAAATCTGTACGGGGGGGATAAGCATGAAAATTATAAAAGCAGAGGTATTCCCTTTTCAGATTCCAATGAAGGGTATTTTCAAAACCTCGCGCGGAGTTATAGGCGGAGCAGCGAGCGGCAGAACGGTCGTATTAGTAAAGCTGACGGATGAAGCGGGCAACGTTGGCTGGGGGGAAGGCTCGCCAAGCCGGCTCTGGTCATCTGAAACGATGGAGACAGTAGTCAGCACGCTGGAGAAGTACCTTATTCCCGCCATTATCGGAAGAACTGCAGATGACTTTGCCGGCTTGCACCATGCGATGAATGCTGTTATCGCGCCAGCATTTTCTGCCGCGCATCCAATTGCAAAAAGTGCGATAGATATAGCTGTCCATGACCTTGTCGGAAAGGCAAGGGGAGTATCTGTCGCCAAGCTTTGGGGCTATGAACCTGCGCAGGAAGCTGTTCTAAGCTGGACAGCAAGCGCAGCAGATTTGGACGCTTTGAAAAGCTCGGTTGCGGAAGGCTTGGATAATGGCTATGAAAACTTTAATTTAAAGCTGGGTGTAAATCCGTCGTTTGATATTATGCAGTGTAATTATGTGAAGGAGAAAGTGCCTGACGGCTACCTATGGGGAGATGCTAACGGCGGATATGCTCTCCATGATATTATGCGCATATTGCCTGAGCTGGAGAGAAGCGGCCTCGATTTTCTGGAGCAGCCGCTTGCTTCCAACCAGCTGAAGGATTTGGCAGCAATTAAGCAGCGTATTCATATTCCATTAGGCGTAGATGAGCCTATTGCAACACCAAGAGATTTGATGGAGTGGATACGCCATGATCTAATTACGGCTTACGTGTCTAAGCCAAGCCGCAACAGCGGTTTGTTTATGTCTCGAATTTGTATGGAAATGGCCCAGTATACACCATTAATGATCATATGCAGCGGATTGACAGAGACAGGAGTCGGATTAGCGGCTAATTTACAGCTGGCATGCGCATTCGGCATTACAAAGCCATGCGCTTGGAACGGGCCGCAATTTTTGGAGGATGATATTTTGGAGCAGCCTTTTGAGGTGAAGGGCGGTAAAATTGCTTTTCCAGCAGGAGCTGGGCTGGGAATTGCAGTAGATGAACAAAAAGTGCGTCATTTGGCCGCTCGGGAACGGGGGAAGTAACATGACTTTAGACGCGGGGAAAGATTCCGGCAATAGCAAGCCGGTATTGAAGCTGGGCATGATCGGGCTGGATACTTCGCATGTTATTAAATTTGCAGAAATACTTAATGATGAGCAGTATGCCTATCCTGTTCCAGGTGCGAAAGTGATTGCCGGTTTTCCTGGAGGCTCGCCTGATTTGGAGGCGAGCTACAGCAGAGTTGACGGCTTCACGAAGCAATTGGCAGAGCAATACAACGTTGCGATTATGAAAACAGCAGAGGAAGTTGCCGAAGCTGCTGACGCCCTTTTCATAACGAGTGTTGACGGCCGAGTGCATAAAAGCCAATTTGAAGCGATAGTCAAATATAAGAAGCCCGTCTTTATAGACAAGCCGTTCACATGCAGCTTGAAGGAGGCACAATCGATCTATACGCTTGCCGCCGAGTACGGCATCCCCGTAATGAGCTGCTCCGTATTGCGTTATCTCGATCAACTGGAGGAAGCAATTGCCGCTGATCCTCTGGTGACGGGTATGGATTGCTACACCCCCATGGGGCTTGAAGCGACGAATCCGGGCTGGTTTTGGTATGGTATACATGGCGTTGAAATGCTATTCCGTACGATGGGCACAGCATGCAAGCAGGTGCAAGTGACGTTCAATGAGCAATTCGAGCATGCAACCGCGCTTTGGGAGGACGGGAGGATCGGCACAATACGCGGCAGCCGTACAGGCAACTATCAGTATGGAGCCACATTGCACTATGCAAATAGAAGCATTCACATAAATTCCGCAGCCAGCAAAAAGCCTATGGCGGTTACTATGCTTGAAAACATAATCGATATGTTCCGAACCGGTAAGCCT
Source organism: Paenibacillus sp. IITD108 (assembly GCF_036541265.1). Taxonomy (NCBI): domain Bacteria; kingdom Bacillati; phylum Bacillota; class Bacilli; order Caryophanales; family Paenibacillaceae; genus Paenibacillus; species Paenibacillus sp. IITD108. The sequence goes on from NZ_JAZHCT010000015.1 coordinate 6,383, forward strand.
GCTGTTGCTCCAGAAGAGACATTGGCTATTATACGCTTCATAGAAGCTTGCAATAAAAGCAGGGAGTATAATCAACTCGTAAAATTATAGTTTTACCAGATGTAAAAATAATAAAGAAAAGTGTATACTATAGAATCAACTTTAGTAAAGGCGAGGGATACTATGAAACGGAAAATCAGATTTCATTTCAAGGATTTGAGGCTGAGGACCAAGTTTCTAGTATCCTTTGTTGGTTTAATATTCCTTTTTTTACTAGTAAATAGCATTCTTAATTATTATGTTTCTATTAATTCCATTCAAAAAATATCAGAGCAGCATTCAACGCTTTTGCTGGATCAGATCGCACAAAACTTCGAGCAAAAAATGCAAGAGCTTGAAGAGTTGTCCTTTGTTGAATATAAAAATGCAGCTTTTTGCAAAGTGATTACAGATAAAAAGGCGGACCAAACGGATGATGTTTTGAAAGCGCAATCTATTAAACAGTTTATATATAAAATGGTGTACGCGAATGATATTATTCCGTATGCAGCTGTCTATGAACCGGATGGAAAAATGTATTCACAGCTGCGCACAGGCTATCCCGTTCAACCGGTGCTTGCAGGACAAACACTTACCTTTAAAGAGATGGAGGCGCTGGATTACAAGCGCGGCAAGCCGGTATGGGAAGGAGGCGACTCTAAATTAATTTTTTTGAAAAGGGCGATGTATGATTTGAACAGCTCTGTTTATTGCGGCTCTTTAGTAATCGGCGTAGAGAGCAGCTATTTCAAATCCATCTACCCAAGCAGCGAGGGAATGGGAGAGATTATGTTTGCCAACCGGGACGACGAGCTCATTATTTATAACAGCAGCTTCTCGCAAGAGTTGTTTGAGGCAGCCTCGGCCAGGGAGGACAATACCTTCTATCACCATAAAAATAAATACATTTTTATTGAGCATACAACAACAGACGAAACTTGGAAGCTACTGAATATTGTCAGCCTGGAGCAATTTACATCGTATATGAAGCCGCTTCGCTTCTGGGCTATTTTAATTTTTGTGGCGGCTTTTGCGGCAGCATTTATTAATATTGCGTTTTTGACTAAATCGATAACGAAGCAGCTGCATGTTTTGGTTAACAGCATGAAGGCACTGTCGGTCGGAGCGCTCGATACGGTCATACAGACTGAGGCCAGGGATGAGATCGGAATTATAGCTGAAAAGTTTAATCAGATGGCGGCTACAATTAAAGAGCTTATCCATACAGCCAGCCAAGAGAAGCTGCAAAAGGAAAGAGCGGTATACAAGCAGCTGGAATCCGAATATAAAGCGCTTCAGGCGCAAATGAATCCGCATTTTCTTTACAACACGCTGGAGACCATTCATAGTGCGGCCAAAATCAATCAGCAGCATGAAATCGGCCAAATGATTTATTTGCTCGGACGGTTAATTCGCGAGAGTATTAGCCGCAAGCAGGATTTTATTCCGCTCGCTGATGAGATCGATTTTATTAGAGATTATTTGACCCTGCAAGGCATCACCTACGAATCCCGTTTGCAGGTTGATTATGAGATTGAAGCGGAGTCGCTGGATTGCATCGTTCCGAAGTTTATACTGCAGCCTATTGTAGAAAATGCCATTATGCATGGCATCGAGATGAAATCTGGAATCGGTACGATTCTAATCCGTTGTTATATCGAAAGCGACATTCTCGTAATGATCGTAGAAGATAATGGCGTCGGCATGTCACAGGAGGTCATTGACGAGCTTCTTAGCTCTGAGCCCGATGAAACCGTTGTTCCTAATCCGGAGCGGACAAGAGTAGGCCTGCGAAGTATTCATAGAAGAGTGCAGCTGCTATTCGGTGAAGCGTATGGCATTACGATTCAAAGTATAGTCAATCAAGGCACATCCATTATGATCAGACAGCCAGTAAAGACAGAGGAGGGGATTAAAGTTGGCAATGAAGGTCGCAGTAGTTGAAGATAAACCATTAATCAGGAGAGCTATAACGGAGACGATAGATTGGCAGGCGATGAATTGCGAGCTGGTTGCAAGCGCCGGCGACGGGCTTGAAGGAAAGAAGATTATAGATGAAATAGGGCCGGATATTATCATTACCGATATTCGAATGCCTGATATGGACGGCTTGCAGCTTGCAGCATATGCAGCTGAGACGCTTGACAGCTGCAAGGTCATCGTTATTACAGGCTATCAGGACTTCGCCTATGCGAAGGAATGCGTTCGTCTTGGCGTGTTTGAATATATTTTGAAGCCGATTAACAATGATGAAATATGCTCGGCGGTGATGAAGGCAGCTGCCGGCTTGAGAAAGGAAAGAGAGACGCTGCAGGTAAACAGGGAGTTGTATTCCTCTGCTTTGCGTCAATTTTTATCCGATCTTGTAAGCGGCCAGCTGCAAGCCTCGGAAGCTCGCGGATTGCTGCAAAGCGGACGGCTGGCAGGGCACCGCTTTGCGCTTGTTTTGCTGCGGGAGGAGACATATACTGAGCAGCCGGAAGGATATGCGGCAGCTTCCCTTGACATGCTGATGGCAGAGCAGCTTTTGCCAGGCAAGGCAGAAATATATCGCTTATTGTTAGATGGAAGCCATTTATTCGTTTATATTTTTTCGCCGGAAGTTCCTGAAGCGGTAATAGAGAGGACACTTCGCAGCCGGACGAATGCGCTTGAAGAAGCGCTAAGCGAGCAGGGAAAAAGGAAATACCGCTACGAAGCGAGCTTTCCGATCCGCCGCTTGGAGCAGCTGCGCCCGCATTATTTGGACATTGCTCACAAGCTTAGCATGTACTTTTTTAATTTGGAGGCTTACAGAGCATCTGATCAGGTTAAGCTGTCTGTTTTGCATGAGCTGGAGCAGTTTCAATCTGATTTAGCAGCTGATGATATTGCGGCTGTGCAGGAGCGGATTAATCCCTATTTGTCCGCTATTTCCGTTTATGCATCGGGCAATGTGTCAGTAGCCAGAGCGCTCGTATCAGAGCTGTGCATGACGATCGCCAAGTTCTATTATCGAAAATCAAATCAAGAGCTCATTGTAGGCAAAAATTTGGATGAGCTTCTCATTGAGGTTAGCCAGATTAGTGATTTGTCGGGGGCGGAATGCTTTTTGCAGATGCTTTTGGAGGAATGCCGAAAGCTGAGCGAAGCAGAGCCTTCCAGCTACAGCTCGCTCGTTAAGAGTGTGCTCCGTTTTATCGATGAAAATTATCCAAAAGATATCGGGCTTGCCAGCGTTGCCTCACAATTTCACATTAGCACCGGCCATTTGAGCCGGCTATTGCGCAAGGAAACAGGCGCCAGCTTTGTCGACATCGTTACGCGGACAAGAATTAAGGCTGCCAAGCGTTTAATGCGCGACTCCTCCAAAAGAATTCAAGAAATAAGTGAATTAACTGGTTTTAAAAATTATATTTACTTCTATCAGGTTTTCAAAAAGTATGAGCATATTTCACCGCAAGAATATAAAAACAAACTTTAAAAGAGCAGTTTTCTGATCGTTCCGTCACAAAAACGAAACATGCGCGAAAAACTAATATAATGTTAAAAATACACAATAGTATACGCTTTCATTACCTGATTAAATAGAGATATCGCATTCGATCTTAATTTGTCAGGGGGGGAGCTGGACGGAATGAAATCAGAAACCATATCAGAAGCTGCGATAAAAGGTGCTGTCACTCCGCCGAAGAAAAGCCGCTGGAGAGCAGTGAAGCGAGAATGGTATAAAAACTATGATTTGTACTTGCTTCTTCTTCCAGGAATTATATTTTTTGCTATATTTCGATATATTCCGATGGCGGGATACATTATAGCGTTCAAAGATTACAACATGTTCAAAGGGTTATGGGAAAGTGAATGGGCCGGCTTTAAGTATTTTAGAGAAATGGTTGATCTGGTCAACTTCTGGCCGATGATCCGGAATACGATTATGCTAAATGTTTGGGCTCTCATTTTCGGCTTTCCGGCACCGATCATTCTTGCCCTTATGTTAAATGAAATTCGTAAGAAATGGTTTAAAAGAGTTTCACAATCTTTGCTGTATATCCCGCATTTCATGTCCTGGATTATTCTAGGGGGAATCGTCTACAATGTGCTTTCTCCGACGTACGGCATTGTCAATGAATTGATGCGTAGGCTCGGCATGGAGGAAATTTACTTCATGATCGACAGCGTATGGTGGGTCATTGCTTATGTTGGCTCCGGTATTTGGGCAAGCGCCGGCTGGGGGACGATTCTGTATCTGGCTGCGATGACAGCCATAGATCCGGCGCTGTATGAATCTGCTGAAATAGACGGAGCCGGACGCTTTAAAAAAGTGCTTCATATTACGATTCCGGGCATTATGCCGACCATACTTATTTTGCTAATCATTAATATCGGTAATTTGACGACAGTTGGTTTCGAGCATATTTTTGCCATGCAAAATGCTGCTGTTCAGGATGTTGCGCAAGTTATTTCCACCTTTATTTACAGCTACGGTATTCAGCAGGGCAATTTCAGCGTAACGACAGCTGTAGACACTGTCCAATCCTTAATTAACCTGGTGTTGATTCTTGGGGCCAACTATACAGTGCGCAAGATGGGGAGGGAAGGCTTGTGGTAGACAAGAGCAAAGCAGCGAAGGTAAAAGTGAGAACAAGAAAGGTGTATCGCCCTGGAGATGTTGTGTTCAACATATTCAATTACGGAATAGTTGCGCTTTTGACTTTTACTTGCGTCTTTCCATTTTTAAATCAGTTCGCAACCGCTTTCAGCGGCGAATATGCGATCAAGACAGGACAGGTATATATTTGGCCGGTTGATTTCCAGCTGGACGGCATAAAAGCCGTTATAATGGATTCGGTTATTTTTAGGGCTCTATTAATTACAATCTTCTTGTCTGTAGTCGGCACGGCAGCAAATCTGCTGTTTACGGTTATTACGGCATACCCGCTGTCACGTAGAGATTTGAAAGGCAGAGTTCCAGTCATTAATTTTATTTTGATTACGATGCTTTTTTCCGGGGGGATGATTCCATCCTTCCTGCTCGTAAAGGAGCTGGGGCTGCTTAACAATTTGGCAGCACTCATTGTTCCCGGCTTGATCAGCGCCTTCTACGTATTTATTATGATGTCCTTTTTCCGCGGCTTGCCGGAGGAGATTCGCGAATCTGCTACGGTGGACGGCTGCAGCAACATGATGTATATTTTGAAATTTGTGCTCCCGCTCTCAAAAGCTACTCTGGCAACGGTTGGCTTGTTCTATGCGGTAGCCCATTGGAACAGTTACTTTTCAGCCGTGCTGTATATCGATAATCCGGACTTGTATCCACTGCAGGTAAAACTGCGCAACATATTGCTGCTATCGCAAATGGATACATCGCTTGAGACGCTCAATAATGAATTTGGTCTTGATTTGATTCAGGAATCTTTAAAAGCAGCGACAATTGTTTATTCCACAGTGCCGATTTTGTTGGTATACCCTTGGCTGCAAAAGTATTTCGTAAAGGGTGTTATGATCGGCTCTGTTAAGGGATAGAAAAAATGATAAGGAGGAAGGTCAATGAAAAAGCAGCAGCTTGTTTTAGCATTAATAATCGCGGCATTACTAGTTTTTGTTGCAGCTGGATGCTCAGGCAGCAGTACGCCTAAAACTCCTGCAAGCAGCAATAATGGCCAAAAGGAACAAAATAACGAGGGGCAAGGAAAAGAAGAGAATGAGCCGCAAAAGATAGAGACGATTAAAGTGGCGATCTGGGAGCGGGGTAATGCTCCTGAGGGACAAAAAATTACCGATACGGTTATGTCGCGCTGGGTAAATGAGCAAATGGCGCCGCTGGGTGTAAAGGTAGAATATGTTCCGCTTCCGCGGTCGGAGGAATCCGCAAAGCTTAGCGCATGGATGGCTTCTGGCACAGCGCCGGATGTAGTGTTGTCGTATGACATCAACACATTTTTGAAATATGCTTCACAAGGCGGCCTTGCTCCGCTTGACGATGCTATTTCCAAATACGGTCAAGATATTATGGTCAACAATAAAGAGGCTATGGAAGCTGTAGGCACATACGATGGCGTGCGTTATGCAGTTATGGCTAGAAAGCCAAGTGTTAACGGACCGACTATGAGTATTCGCAAAGACTGGCTTGATAAGCTGCAGATGGAGATTCCTACTACGCTTGATGAGCTTTACGAAGTGTTGAAGGCATTTAAGGAAAAGGATCCGGGCGGAGTGGGCAAGGATAAAGTGATTCCTTACTCTATGCCGGCTATCGGTCAAGCATCCACTGCATTTATGTATGGTACAACATTTGGGGCGGGAATGGGCAATGATGGTCCTGCCAGCCAAATATACTTTGCAACAGGAAAAATAGTAGACGGCGAGTTTAAATCGGGAGTTGTTTTGCCTGAAGGACGCGAGCATTTTAGATTTATGAACAAGCTGTACAAAGAAGGACTTATTCCTAAGGAATTTATTACGGACGTTAACTCTCAAAAGCATACAGAAAACGTAATGGCAGGCTATGTGGGCTTTATGGATGCCAACAAGCAAGCCTATGCCTTCAATGAGGAAATGGTTAAAGGCGGTATTGCAGACGTAAACTGGATCACACTCGAGCCGCTTAAGGCTCCTAATGGAGAACAAATTATTAATGCAGGCTCGCCATTCGGTATGTTCATTATGGTGCCGAAAACAAGCATCGATAAGACAGAAGCTGTCGTCAAATATTTGAACTGGATGTCTGATCCTGATGTTATTGTGACATTGAACGACGGCTTTGAGAATGAGCATTATAAAGTGGAGGACGGCATTCGGATTCTGCTTGATCCAGAAAAGAAAAAGAATGAAATCAGCTGGTATGCTCCGGACTTGGCTATTATGAGCCTGGGTCTTCCATGGTATCCAACAGATTTGGCGAGAATCCAGTATAAAGATAAAGGCGAGCAATTTGTTGAAGGGGTCATTCAATACCGCGAAATTATGACAAAATACGGTGTATTCCAGCCTACACTAACAAATGAACGCCCTTGGACAGAAAAAAATATGAGCGCGCTGGAAGGTATGCTGTATGAGGAGCTGTCGAAAGTTATTATTGCCGCAGATTTTGATGCCGCATATGATACTCTAATGCAAAAATGGGAAAAACTTGGCGGATCAAAGTACGATGAAGAGGTTACAGCAGGCTTGAAGGAAATCGGCAAAATCAATTAATAGCCATTATCGGTATAGTGATTAGTTGAAAACAGAAGAGATGAATGAACACAAGAAGGCTTAAGGATTTCACAAAGCGGCCGGTGTTTAATTCATCTCTTTCTTTTCTCCTTGAATTTCAATCATTCCTAATAAGCTGGTGATCAGGCATGAGAGTAGGTCAGGCAGTTTTAAAATACGAGACAGACATTATTCGCGAGTTAAGCGCGCTTATCCGTATCCGCAGCGTGAAGGAGCCGGCGCAGCCTGGCATGCCGTATGGGCCTGGTGTTGCCAGAGCGCTTGATTACATGCTGCAGTTGGGCGAAGCGCTAGGATTTAACATATGCAACGCGGATGGCTACGCAGGACATATCGAGTGGAGCGGCGGGGAAGAAATCGCCGCTGTTCTTGTTCATCTTGATACCGTTCCGGAGGGAGACGGCTGGAGCAGTAATCCGTTTACAGCCGAAATCCGCGGTGATTTGCTGATCGGAAGAGGGGCTTCTGATAATAAAGGGCCGGCTGTAGCTGCTGTTTATGCGCTTGCCGCATTAAGAGATGCCATCGGCAGACCGGAGCGAACGATAAGGATTATTTTTGGCACCGACGAAGAAAGCGGCATGACCGATATGGACTATTATTTCTCAAAGCATCCGCTTCCGTTATACGGTTTTACACCGGATGCCTCCTATCCGATTATCCATGCCGAGAAAGGATTTTTAGTTAATACGCTCTATGAAAAAAGAGATGCTGCTTGCCGCACTCCTATCCTTTCAATATCAGGAGGGGAAGCGCCGAATATGGTGCCGGATTATTGCGAAACGATACTGGATGGGGGGCTGCTTTCAGCAGAAGCGATCACCATACTGAAAGAGCATGCTAAAGCTTTAGACAGGGCTGAGCTTGATTGGCGCGACGGTTGCCTGAAGCTAAAGATAAGGGGTAAGTCAGGGCATGGCTCCTATCCGCCATCCGGCATAAATGCGATTGTATTAACACTGCAGCTGCTGAATAAAGCCGGTTTGCTTCACCCGCAACAACATAAACTGCTTTATGATTTGCATAAAAGCATCGGCTCTGAAGCGTTCGGACAATCGCTCGGCATCGCTTGCGAGGACCCTAAACACGGCAAATTGACTGTGAATTTGGCTGCGATCCGAGCAGATCGCGAGCAGGCATCAGCAGTTTTGAATATAAGATATCCTGTAACAAAAAATGGGGAGCAGCTTTTGAAGCAGCTGGAAGCGCGCTTTGCAAAAATCGGGATTGAGTTTTGGACAGAACAGCATATGGAGCCGCTTTACATTTCAGAGGATCAACCGCTCATTAAGAAGCTTGGCCGCGCCTATGAGCTTGTCATGAAGGAGCAGGTCAAGCTGCTTTCGATCGGAGGCGGCACCTATGCCCGGAAGCTGCAAAACAGGGGAGTTGCATTTGGCGCAGGCTTTCCGGGACGCAATCATGGACCTGGCGCGCATCAGCCGGATGAATGCATCTCGATTTCGGATTTAATGCTGCATGCCCAAATCTGTACGCAGGCGTTATACGAATTGCAAAAAAAGGGAGATGAATGAGATGGATAAGCAGTTGAATGCAAGCAGTCACAATGAGCTGCTGCGATTGGCTCGATTGCTGGAACAGCAGTGGGACAATCACCTTGAAAAAATAAACCGGGCACAGGATGAATTGGAGCGGCAAGCGCTTGTCAGCAAAGGGCTGCTTAATCTGACAACGGCTTTGTACTGTTGTTCTGCCTCCCGTTATTACAAGGATGATCAAATGCTTGATTGGGTGAAGACGGCTTGTCATTGCCTGCTGGCGGAACAGCTGGCAAGCGGATGTATTTCGCTGGCTAATTGCAATATCGATTCACCCCCGGATACGGCTTTTCAGGTGCACGGCACTACACTGGCTTATACGGTTATGAAGGAAAGCGGCATAAAGCAGCTGGCAGAGGCGATGGAACTGCTCGAGCTGTTTTTGCAGCGCGCGAAGCAGTGTCTGCTTACAGGCGGCATACATACGCCGAATCATCGCTGGGTCATGTGCGGAGCGCTCGCTAATTTATATGAGCTGTTTCCGGATGAGGCGCTGAAGGAAAGAGCGTTCCAGTTCTTTTCGGAGGAGCTTGATATTACGCCTTACGGGGAATGGACGGAGCGCAGCAATGCGATGTACAACTCGGCGCTGGCCATTCATCTTATCGATGCAGCAGAGATTTTTGAGCATCAGCCAGCCTGGGATGCTGTACGCAGCAACTTGCTCATGATGCGTCATATGTTTCATCCGGATGATACGATCGCAACGGAATATTCGGGCCGTCAAGATCTCGGCCAGCAAGCGAAGATGAATGATTGGTACTATACGGCGCTGCACCTGATGGCAAGCAAGGAGCAAAGCGTGGAGCTTGTTGCGCTTGCCCGTTACGCGGAGCAGACAGCAACGGCAGGCGCTCACGCGCTCATGTACTGGATGCTGAAGCCGGAGCGCATGGCATTGCCAGACATACGCGATGCTGAGATGCCGAAAGCATACACCGTTTTTCTTGGTGAAGGGAATGAAACACTGGTTCCCGCCCATATTCCTTATTTGGGCAAGCTGGTGCAGCATCCGCATGGAGCGCCGCTTGTGCGCCATAGACGGGGAGACTTGAGCATTACGCTTATGTCCGGACAGCAGGATATTTTGTATGTGCAATACAAAAGCACTCGAATGGTTGGATACAGGCTTGGACTAGGCTGGTTCGGCATTGGCTCGGCAGCGTTTCCTTCTATGAAACAGCTGGATCAACATACGTACCGTTTGGAAATTAGCCTTGAGGGCTGTTACTTTGAGCCGCTGCCGCCTGCCAAAACAGAAGGGCTTAAAGGAAGCTATGTAAATATGCCCAACCATGAGCGCGGCAAGACGCATCAATCCCAGCTGGATATCGCGCTTGAGGTCAAGCTGCTTGAGGATGGGGCTGATTTAACGATAATATCGCAATCTGTGCCTAATATTTTGGTGCAGCATATTTTTCAGTTCATGCCGGAAAGCCAGTTCGCGGGCGAAGGGATAAAACCGTCCGGAAATCCGCTGGTCAGCTGGCTGACCCAAGGAACAGCCTGCATCGAGCAGGAAGGCAGCTGCATGACAATCGGTCCTGGCACGCATCGCCATCTGGAGGTTGTGCCGCGTAATGACCGGATAAATCATGAGCTTAATCGGCTAGTTATAAACGGCAAGACGCCGCTTTCGGATACGATATCGATTCGGTGCTTTGACCGGTCCTGAAAGGCGGTTCGCTGAATGGAATACGGAATGGGAGCGGACAAAGGGGGCGCAAGGAGATGGAGTGGAAAGCAAGATGGATTTGGATCGATAGCGAAAAACAGCCGTTGAACAAGCAAGCCTGCTTCCGCAAAACGTTTGAGATTAGCAAGGATGAGCTGGAGGATGCTGTTATTCATATTAGCGCCGATAGCTGCTTTTGGCTGTATGTGAATGGGAAAAGAGCAGGCAGCGGTCCGATTCGTTCCACCTCGGAGCATTGGTATTATGAAAGCTGCTCCGCTGCGCATTTGCTGCGGGAAGGAAGCAATACGATAGCAGTGCAAGTATGGCATTACGGGCATTCCAACTATCAGTATGTTGAAAATAGAGCAGGAATGGCGTTGCAGCTTGATCTGAAATATTCGAACGGCATAACGGAAAGCCGCGGCTCAGACAGCAGCTGGAAGGCGCATGTACATGAGGGCTATAAGCGAAATACGGTGAAGCGGAATGTAAATATCGGGTGGCTGGAAGTATATGATGCCAGAAGCTGGGATGACAGCTGGACCGCTGAAACATTTGATGACAGCAATTGGCCGCAGGCGCATGAAATTTGCCAGGTCGGTGAAGGAGCATGGGGAACGCTCTATCCGCGCGATATCGAACCTTTTGCCTGCAATCGAGTTTTTCCAAGACAGCTTGTATCTGTTTCCGAGGTTAAACCGCTGCAAATGGTTGTATCGCTTAATATGCGAGAAATGTTTTTCCCGGGCAGCCGCGACGCCAACGTCAAAATTTTCAGCGGATTTTTTGGCACCGTGCTGGAGCTCGAGCACGATGCAGCAGGCAAGCTGAGCTTTGCGCATTCTCCATGGAACGGTGTGCAGGGCCGTTTTCGAATAGATGATAAGTGGTATAAAACCGGTGATGAGCTTCGTTTAACGAAAGGCCGCCATTTGTTCATGACGGAGGCTTTCGGTGTATATAACGATGTAATCAGTCATTTGGAGTGGGATTTCAAAGAGCCGATCCGCTTTATTCATCCTTTTAAAGAGCAATTGAATGAAGGAGAATCGCCATTTGTCGTTTGGGGGCCTTTTCAGACGATAACGTCAAGGGCAGACGGGTACAACCCGGTGTATGGCGGTGTAGAGAAGCGAAGCGGTCTTGACCGGGAGCTTCCGGCATTTGCAGAAGCAGGCAAAGCTGACTCGCTTGCAGCTCTCGAAGCTTATAAACACGAGCTGCGCACCTTGCCAGCAGATTGTGTCATTTATAATGAAATGATTTATTCCTTAATGCACCGCAAGGAGGTGTTGGCCTCCAATGCCGTGCGCAAGGAGCACGAGCGCTTGCTCTATGATCATGAGAAGCCTGCCGTTATTGAGCTTCCGGCGCAGGGAGGAGATCAGGAGCTCGTGCTTGACTTCGGCAAGCTGTATGTCGGCGAAGTAGCGCTCGAGCTTCAGGCGGCGGAAGGAACCGTGATCGATGTGTACGGCTTTGAAGCTGTTGTCAACGGCAGTATCCGTTATACTTCTGGTCTTAACAACGCCTTTCGCTATACAGCCCGCGGCGGGCGGCAAACGTTCCGCAGCGTATCCAGAATGGGCTTTCGCTATTTGATGATTGCCATCCGCCAGCAAACAGCGCCTGTGTCGCTGTACCGCGTATTTTTGGAGCAATCCGGCTATCCTGCTGCAGATCAAGCGCAGTTTCGCTGTTCGGACCCGCTTCTAAACGATATTTGGGAAATTAGCCGCCATACTTCAGAGGTTTGTACAGAAGATACATTTGTAGATTGCCCGACCTTTGAGCGTGTATTTTGGGTAGGAGATTGCCGGGTCAGCGCGCTAGTCAACTATTATTTATTCGGTTCTTACGAGCTTGTAAGGCATTGTCTGGAGATGGTGCCGCGCTCGTCAGACAAAAGCCCGCTGCTGCTTTCCAGCTTGCCTACCGACTGGCAGTCCGTTATACCGATGTGGACCTTCAGCTGGATGATTGCGATTAAAGATTATGCAGCATACAGCGGTGACCGCTCATTTGAAGCAAGCATCTATCCAGAGTATGCCAAGGCGCTTGATGAATATTGCAAATTTTTGAATAAGGACGATTTGTTTGATATAAGCTCTTGGAATTTGGTGGATTGGGCGGATATGGATATTCCGTATGTTGGCGTCGGAACAGCGCAGCATGGAGCGCTCGCTTATTGCTGCAGTCTAGGCGCTGATATGGCGGAGCGTCTTGGCAAGCAGGAGGACGCAGCCAAGTACCGGGCGATTGCTGCAAAAATGCGTGCAGCCTTAAAGCAGCATTTGTGGATCGAGAAAGAGCAGGCCTTTATAGACGGACGTTACCGCGACGGAGAGATGTCCAAAACGTACAGCCATCAGACGCATGTCTTGCTGTATTTGTTTGAAGCGCTGGATGGGGAGCTGCAGAGTAAGCTGGAGGAGCGGCTTCTTAATCCGCCAGAGCATTGGATTTCTGTTATTTCACCATTCATGTCCTTTTATTTATTTGATGTCTGGCAGCGAATGGGGAAAATGGATCGCATTATAGAACGGATCAAGCTTGTATGGGGGGCGATGGTGCGCCAGGGCTCCACGACAGCTTGGGAAACGTATCCGAATACGCGCAGCTTTGCCCATGCCTGGTCTGCAGCGCCATGCTATGTGCTGGGCAAGCATCTGCTTGGCGTAAAGCGGCTGGCGGACGGCTTTGCCTCAATTGAACTCGAGCTTCCTGTCTTGGACTCCATAGACTGGGCGGAAGGTTCAATCCCAACGCCATTCGGCAGAATTGATGCAGCCTGGAGCAGGGAGGACGGCAAGCGGCAAATGATCGTGACTGTACCGGAAGCGATTGAGGTGCACCAGCAGGCTGCTGAAAAGGCAGGCTGGCAAATTGAGATTAAACGTGTCAAAGGATAGGGGAGGATGCAGCATGATTAAGCCGTTTGTCGATTGGAAGCAGGTGCAAGATAACATAGACCGTTATGACTGGGCGCGGCATATCCATAGCCAGCTGGCCGATTATACGCACGGCTGGATGGAGCGGTATGCGGATTCAGCTGACAATATTGCAGGCTGGGGACATTATTACTTCTGCAGTGAATGTTATAATAAGCTCCCGTTCGAGCCTGATGCGCCCTGCGTTCATTATTGCGTCTCCTGCGGTCACTACAATGCAGGCACGGATTACGATGAAGCATGGAACTATTTGTACCGGGATGAGGTTGCCAAAACGGTCTTTTATGCAGGCGTATTGTACAGCTTAAATAAAAATAATGCGTATGTGGACTGGATACGCAAGGTGCTCCAATTTTATAGCAGCCATTATGAGTCGCTGCAGGTGCGCGTGCCGAAAGGCTTTATCGGCAAAATAGCCGGAACCGATTTATGCGATGCAGTCAATATAATCTGGCTGCTTCAAGGCATGCAGCTCATAAGAGAAGAGCTGACGGAAGAAGAGCTGCAGGAATATAAAGAAAAGCTGTTTATTCCTGAGGCAGAGCTCTTATATAGCCACAGCCGCAGCATTAACAATATTCCATGCTGGATGATGTGCGCGGTTGCGATGATCGGCATGTATTTCAAGGAAGAGGACTGGGTTGATAAAGCGGTGCTGAGCGATTATGGGCTAATCAATCAGCTGTCCAAAGGCGTGACACGGGAAGGCTTCTGGCTGGAAGGATCGTTCCATTATCATTTCTATTGTGCTGAGCCGTTCGTTTATGTGCTGCAATTCGCGGAGCAATACGGCATTAAGCTTCCGTCCATTTCTGAAACCGTGCTTCGCATGTATCAATACCCGGTCGAGATCGCCTTCCGGAACGGGCGTTTCCCGAATCCGAATGACAGCTGGCCGCTCGCAGCCTTTAGCGCATATGCAGGTCAGTATGAGTGGATGAATGCTTTATATGATGACTCCTGTCTGGAGCATGCGCTGTCGATCAGTTATAACGGCTATTACGTGCCTTCCTTTGCTTTTGGAGGCATGTGCGATACCCATCCTGACGGCTGGGTACAGCGCTTATTGTTCGGCAAGGATCAATATAGCAGGCTGGAGATGGGCATGCTGCCGCCGCGCTGCGATGACCATATCGAATTTTGCATGCTGCGCAACAAACAGGTTGAATTGTTTGTCAAATATGGCTTCCATCAGCGCAATCATTCTCATCCCGACGCGATGAATATAGAGATTTGCGTGGACGAGGACCCCGTATCGTATGACATTGCTAACGCCGGCTACGGCTCGCAGCTGTTCCGCGAATGGCAGCGCAAAAGCGTGGCCCATAATACGGTCGTTATAGACGGACGCGATCAAGAGGAGCGGGTGCGCGGCAAAGTAGAGTTTTTTGATGCGGCGAGCAATGAAGCGCGGTTCCGCGCTGACGGCGTATATGCAGGCGTTAACTTTATAAGAAGCTTGGAGCTGAACGGTTTGCAGCTGAAGGATACTTTCACTGTAGAAAGCAAACAAGCTCGCACGATGGATTGGGTTTTTCACTGCGAAGGAGAGCTGAAAACAGATTTTACCGCAGTCCCTTGTCCGCCGCTTGGCACAGAAGACGGTTATCAGCATTTGCTGGAATTGCAGTGCTATGAGACGAGTGCAGCGTGGGAAGTGCGTTTCGAGCTGGAGGATAAAACGGTTGTGCTTGCAATGGAAGGCGAGCCAGGCACAGAAATCTATTTGTTCAAAGGCTATGAATATACTGCCGAGAAGATAAGACCGGGCGTGCTTGTACGGCGCAAAGGCGCAGGAACGGTATTCCGTTCGGCCTTCACTTTTGTGACGGGCGGCTGGCAGCAACAATAAGAACGGAAGGGAGGCAGGCTTGCATGAACAGAAATGAGGATGTGCGAGGCGGCAATTATGCCGGCCAAAAGCTGAGCAAGGAAAATATTTGCGCGCATTTGGGCGATGATTATGATCGCTATTTGGGAGCGATTGTCCCGCCTATTTTTCAAAACACGCTTTTTACGAGAAAAACGAAAAGCCATGGATATACCTATACAAGGGTATCAAATCCAACATTAGAAACAGCGGAGCAAAAAATTGCAGCGCTGGAGGAAGGAGAGCAGGCGCTTGTTTTCTCCTCCGGCATGAGTGCGATAACGGCAGCGCTTATGTATTTTATGGAGAAGGATTGCCATATTATTTCGCTCAAAAGCGCTTATACGCCGGCTCGTAAATTCATTGATACTTATATGACTAAGTTTGGCGTGGAAAGCACCTTCCTGTCAGGTGAAAACGTAGAGGAATTTGAGCAGGCGATCCGACCGGACACGAAAATCATTTATTTGGAAAGCCCGGTATCCAACGTGTTTTCCATGCAGGATTTGGAGCAAATCGCCAAGCTGGCGAAAAGCCGTGGCATCGCCACTATTGTAGATAACACCTGGGCTACGCCGCTGTTTCAAAATCCGCTTCTCTTCGGCATCGATGTTGTTGTTCATTCCGCTTCCAAGTACTTGGGCGGACATAGCGATATTATCGGCGGAGTATTGATCAGCTCGAAGGAAATTGCCGAATCGATTATGCACAATGAGCGCGGCATGTATGGCGCTGTGATGGACCCGCACCAAGCTTGGCTGCTGACCAGAGGGCTGCGCACGCTTCCGCTGCGAATGGAGAAGCATCAGCAAAGCGGGCTAGAGGTAGCGAAGTTTTTGCAAGAGCATCCGCTGGTCGAGAAGGTATTTTATCCGGGCTTGAAAGAGCATTCGCAGTATAAGCTCGGCCAAAAGCAAATGTCCGGCTACTGCGGGCTGATGAGCTTTATACCCAAAGGTGCCGTTTTGCCGATTACTAGCATGCCGAAGGCGATGGACATATTCGAGGTAGGTCCGAGCTGGGGCGGATTTGAAAGCTTGATGAACTTCCCTGGAGCGGGCATTACGCCCGAGGCTTCTGAACTGACAGGCATACCGGCGGGACTGGTTCGCATATCCGTAGGACTTGAAAATGTGCAGTCGATTATGGAGGATTTGGACCGCGGTCTTCACAGCTTGACAAGAAGCGTATAAAAGGCACAAACAAGGACGGTGACCGTAAAACATGCAGATCAAAATGTTTAAAGCGCTTTGGGGCATGACTGGCGAGTATGAGGAGCAGCTGGAGCGTATTGCAGAGGCCGGCTATGACGGTGTGGAGTGTCTTGTGCCGCCGCCTGAGAAAACCGCTGAGTTTCGTCGTCTCCTTGAGCAGTATAAGCTTGAATACATTCCTATGATCTATACGGATGGCGATCATAAAGCCAGCTTTCGCAACAGGCTGCTGAGAGCTCTTGAATTTCACCCGAAGAAGGTGAATTCGCATAGTGCCAAGGATTGGATGAGTTTCGATGAGCAGAAGCAGTTTTTTGAATTTGCCATGAAAACGGAGCAGGAGCTCAGCATAGTCGTAGCTCACGAAACTCATCGCAGCCGCGCAACATACTCGGCCTGGAACACAGCCAAGCTGCTGCGGGAGTTTCCGGATATGCGGCTGACGGCAGATTTCAGCCATTGGGTCGTCGTATCCGAATCGCTTCTTGAGGATCAGATGGACAATGTGCGGCTGGCGATGGAGCGCACTATACATTTGCATACGAGAGTCGGCTTTCGCCACGGACCGCAGGTGCCTGACCCGAGAGCGCCGGAATATGCGCTGGAGCTGGAGGAGCATGCCAAATGGTGGGATGAGCTGTATCGCATTCATCTTGCGCGGGGCGAAAGCGAAATAACGATTGATCCGGAATTCGGACCGCCCGGTTATATGCATACATTGCCGTATACAAAGCAGCCGATTGCTGATTTATGGAGGGTTTGTTTATGGATGGCTAATTATAACAGAGACCGATTATCGAATTTATAGTCATTTATTTGGAAATGGGGGAGTGGAAATGACGATACACGCAGATTTGCAGCGTGATAAAATTGATAGTCTGATAGGCAAAATTATAGACGGCATGATTCATATAAAAGCTGAGATTAAAGAAGATACGCCTGTCAGCATTATATCGATGGACAAATGGGACTGGTCGCAGGGCGTAGGCTTGTTCTCGCTTTATTTGTACTATAAGGAAACGAATAATAAACAGATATTGAACTATTTGATCCAGTGGTTCGAGCAGCGCATTGAAGAGGGGCTGCCTGAGAAGAACATCAATACGATGTGCCCGATGCTGACGCTTAGCTACTTGTACGAGGAAACAGGCCGCGAGGATTTCTTTGCGCTGTGCAAGGAGTGGGTGCATTATGCGATGACGGGAATTCCGCGAACGCCGGAAATGGGATTGGCGCATGCCACGATTGACGGGCCGAATGAAAACCAGCTGTGGGATGATACGCTTTATATGACGGTGCTGTTTGTAGGCAGAATGGGCGGTCTGATGAACAACGATGACTATTATCAGGAAAGCATCCGCCAGTTTCTTGTGCATCTCAAATATTTGACTGATACATCTACCGGCTTGTTTTTTCATGGCTGGACATTTGACGGCAATCATAACTTTGCCAGAGCGCTGTGGGGCAGGGGGAATGCCTGGTATACGGCAGGTTTGGTAGATTATTTGGATATGGTTACGCTGCCGGACGGCGTGGCGCAATTTCTGATTACATCGCTGGAACGCCAGGTGTTGGCCTTATCCAAACTGCAAGCAGAGGACGGCATGTGGCATACCGTCTTGAATGATCCGTCCTCCTATGTTGAAACGTCGGCAACGAGCGGATTTGCATATGGGATTTTAAAAGCGGTGCGCAAGGGCTATTTGGATGAGAAATACCTTGAGGCCGGCATGAAGGGACTGCAGGCGGTATTATCCCGCATCAGCGAGGACGGAACGGTACGGGACGTTTCCTACGGCACGCGCATGGGCGAAAGCGTAGATTACTATAAAAATATTCCGCTTTGCCCGATGCCCTATGGACAGTCTATGGCGCTCTTAATGCTTGCTGAAAGCTTGAAGCATGTGAAGTAAGCAGCAGTCCGGCTCATCACTGACAATGAACGGACACTCTCATTTTCACCCGTTGATCCAATGATGCTACGGCGTTTCGCCCGGTCTAGCTGCTTTGCGGTACTGGCTTGGCGAAAGGCCGACTGCATTTTTAAATAGCTTGTTAAAAAAGCTAAGGTCGTCGAAGCCTGCTTCAGCAGCAATTTCTACAATTTTTGTATCCGTTTGCGATAGCATTTGCTTAGCGGCTTTTATACGAATTTCGTTGCGGAATTCAATAAAGGTTTTGCCAATATATTGTTTAAATTTGTTAGAGAAACCGGCGGTGCTCATCCGGCACATTTCACTTACCTGCACCAAGGTAAGCGGCTGGGCGTAGTGCTTGCGGATAAACTCGCTTATATGCTGCATAATCTTCTCGTCTGTTGACAGCATCGTAAGCGGGGTATGCTTGCGGTCATGATAACAGCGGCTTAAAAAAATAAACAGTTCGATTAAACGGGTTTTCGTTAAAATTCGGTAGCCCAGCTTTTTCTCCTTAAAATCAAGAATAATGCGGTCGAGAAGCGATTCTATCTCCATCTGTTCAACAGGCTGCAGACGCAAATGTCCTTCAAAATGAACAGTTGACCGCAAAAACGGCTCTACGTAGAAGAAATCTACGAACGAGGTTACATCAGAAAGAGATTCCAGCTCGCGCCTTAGTAGAGTTGGTTGAAATAGAACATTATAAACGAGCGGGGGCTGCTTGCTGCCGCTGCGGTAAGCATGCTCCTCGCCGGGTTCGATCATAAAGACATCACCTTCAGAAATCTTATAATATTCTCCTTTATAAAAATGCTCGCCCTGACCTTTAGCCACGTAGACGAGCTCAAAAAATTCGTGAGAATGCCGTTCTACGATTTCACCTTCGCTAAACCGGTAAGGGGCTATATGAAACTGGAAGCTGTCGCTTTCCAAAAAAGATTTACTGTCCATGAGAGTCATAGCCTTCACTCCTTTTTAGCCTTGATGGATCATTCTGCAGCATAATTATACTTGAAACGCTTACAGGATCATAGTGAAATGATGTAATGATTTGGCATATAACTATATAATAATAACAAAGGATGAAGACTATGAAATACAAAGTATTTGGCAAAACAGGCTGGAAAGTATCAGAAATCGGCTTCGGCGGCTGGCAGCTTGGAGGGGAGTTCGGCCATGTGGAGGATGCTGATTCTATCCGCACCCTGCTTGCTGCGTTTGAGAGAGGCATTAATCTGGTAGATACGGCACAAATGTATGGCAAGGGCCGCTCGGAAGAGGTAATCGGCAAAGCGCTTAAACTGTGGAAGGGCGATCCTATTTATGTTGCTACAAAGGTGCAGCCGATGGCATGGCCGCGCCCGGAAGAGGCGAATCCGGAGATGGCAGGCCGATATTCACGCGAGCATATTCGTACGAACTGCGAGGAAAGCTTGAAAAGGCTTGGCACGGAGACGATAGATTTATACCAATTGCACGGCTGGTTTCCAAAAGGCATCGAGCATACGGATTGGCTGGAAGCGCTCCGTGAGCTGCAGCAGGAAGGCAAAATCCGCGAATTCGGCGTATCGGTTAGAGATTATCGCCCCGAGGACGGCGTTGAAATAGCGAAAACGGGCTGGATTGCCTCCGAGCAGGTTGTTTATAATCTGTTTGAGCAGCGTCCGGGCGGCGAGTTGTTTGGAGCTTGTCAAAAGCATGGCGTAGGCGTGCTTGCGAGAGTGCCTTTTGATGAAGGCTCGCTGATCGGCAACTGGAATGAAAATACGTACGAAACGTTCGGAGAGAAAGATGTTCGCAAGTTCTACTTCCGCGGTGAACGGTTCATGGAAACCTACCGTGCTGTAGAGAAAATGAAAGCGGCTATTTCGGCCTATACAGGCGAAAAGGAAATCAAGCTTCATGAATATGCTTTGAAGTTTTGCTTATCTCATGAAGCAGTAAGCTGTGTTATTCCGGGCATGAAAACGATTAGCGAGATGGAATCCAATATTCGCGTGTCGGACTCCGATAAGCTCGATCAAGGGCTGCTGGACATTTTGAGGCCTTTTAATTGGCCGCGCAATTATCATTCGTAATCCGGCACAACAACCTACTAAAGTGAAGAGGGCGGTTAACGATGGCAATGCCAATGGAGAAATTTGTCGATCACGCATTTAATGAATCTCTGGGCCATTTTCCAGTTTACTGCGAAAACAAAAACGACGATCCGAACATGCACGCTTTGCATTCGCATAACGGCTATGAATTTCATTTTTCATTTTCCAGCAAGGCGTTGATGATGGTTGGAAATCAGGAATTTAAAGTAAAGCCGGGCAATGTGTTTATTATTCGTCCGCTAGTTTATCACGCTGTACAGGTTAATCAGGAGTCAGTATACCGCAGAACGATTTTGTCTGTGGAGGAAAACTATTTCGGTGCACTGCTTGAATCTGACCAGGAAATAGTAGCTATTGTACAATCATGGTTTCCACAGGACGATATCGTTTCTTTGGAAATGACATTAGAAAGCAGGGATTTGCTCAAAATCCAGGATATTCTTCAATCCGCTGAACGCGAGCTAAAGGAAAAGAAGAAGGGCTATGAGCTTTTCGTCAAAACCTTGCTGACGCAACTAATTCTTCTGCTTGGCAGAACGAAGGAGTCATCTGTAAGCGTAGAGCGGGCTTCGACAGAAATGCGGGAAATTACGACGCGGATGATGGAGCATATCGTAGAGCATTGCTGCGATCGGATTGATATGTCTGCTCTGGCGGAGCAATTTCATATTTCCAAATCCTATATGTTTAAAATTTTCAAAATGTTTACCGGCTATACGCCATATCAATATTTAATGCTGGAGCGGATTGCTCGCGCTAAGCAAATGCTCCATGCAGAAAATGTGACAATTACGCAAATTGCTGCGCGCACCGGCTTCAATGACTCTTCACACTTTATACGCACCTTCAAAGAAGCAACGGGCATGACGCCGGGGGATTATAAAAGCGCCTCGAGAGAGCAGGCTATGCTGATTAATGCGACTGGCTGACATTTGCTGTGGTCGACCGACCGCCGTCATGTAGCAATACACCGCGTGCTTGGAGCTGCGCGCGGTACAAAACTATAAAAAAGCCCGCAAGGTTATGCGGACTGGTCTGGGCAAAAATCAATTTCTATTGCATTGCTTGTATTTTTGAATTTTGTGGTCACATTGCTCTCAATGGATCAAGATGGTCACACGTTCCGTTATTTGCCTTAAAACCAGCATTTTTTTAATTTGGCGGTCACACGTTCCGCTATTCGGCTCTACATGTGTCTTTTTCTGAGAATTATAGATCAATAACGGAACGTCTGTCACTTTGCTGCTTCAAAACTGCGATTTTGGGTGTAATAACGGAACGACTGACCAGCTAGGGAATGTAGTTAGCGAGTAGGTAAACGCGCCTGTCTAAAGGACGGCGGAGCCGTTTATCCTTGCTTATCTACAGTTCGTTTATTTCCGGCGCGCGACAAGAGGGAATAATCCGCCGCCGAACGGCTTGCCCGCTTCAAGTCCGGCGTTGTCCGTAACCGGATGGCTTTTACCGCTGTAGACGGTGCCATCCGGCATGAAGATGATCGCGAGCACACGGCGCGGCTTATCACTGTTGTTGGCATGTGCAAAGTGGAACGTCAAGCCGTCATGAAAGGTGCAGCTGCCTTTTTTCAAAGGAATTTTAACCGGCTTTGTTTTCTCCAGCTCCGTACCCTCAATCTGCTCGTAGATGTCCTGCGGGTTAGCTAGATCGATGCCTGTCAGCTTGCCAATTTTGTGCGAGCCAGGGACAAACATCATACAGCCGTTATGCTCATCGACATCATGCATCGGAATCCATACAGACAAAGCGCCCGGCTCTGTCATCGGCCAATAAGGAAAATCCTGATGCCAAGCTGTTGGCTTGGAGTCCTGCGGCATTTTCCACAATCCGTGATCGTGGAACACGCGAATGCCCTTTGCGCCTGTAAGCTCCATGGCAATTTGCGCAAGCTTGGGATGGAAGCTGTAACGGCTCATGCCGCCGTGGTCGCGCCAAACATTAACCTTTTGATTCAATACTTTATAATAGCTTCCGCCCTTTGCAGAAGTAGCGAAAGAATTAGTCCCCTCTTGTGTCATAGCCTCTTCCAGAAATTCAGACAGCTCATCAAGCTCTTCCTCTGTCAAAATGTTATCAACCTGTACAAATCCGTTTTCCTTATAAAATTCGATTTTACTTTGCTCCAAGTAATTTTTCATAAGTTGGACTCCCTTTCGGTTTTAGATATGGTAACTGACTATAATGTAGCAAAAATAGATGTGCCGAAACTTGGCTTTTTTTATAAAATCATAAGGCGATTTTGCAAGATGTGACTTTTTTAACTTATAACCATCTTATAACCATTTAAAAGCTTTGCAGCGAAGCCGTTTCTTTTTAACTTTTCTTTATTTATAAGGGATTGGACGCGCTTTCAAGTTCAAATAGTATTGTGATAAGCCAGAAGATTATTTTGCAATTCAATTTAAAAACGATTCGATACAATGAAATCAGAGGTCAGGAGGGATAATCATGAGTGGAAAAATTGAAGTGGATTTGAATGATTACAGCTTTTTGGAGCAGGATCGCGAGCTGCGCAGGGGAATGCTGCGTCCGATTGATACAGCGGCATTATTAAAAACATTTTACTGGCTGGAGTTTGAGCTGTCGCGTATGACAATGGGCTGGGCACCTTCCTTTGCGGATTGGGATATAAAAGGGAAGCTTGTTAGAATGTCCTATCTTCATACGACGCATATGATGTTTTTGGAGGAGCGGATCAATGAGCTGCCGGGCTCAAATATCGGGCGCAAGGATTGGACGCCGGAAGCAATGCGGGAAGCGTTCGAGCGTATTTCGATCGCCCCGTCTACTGAAGCTTTTGCGGCCGCGTACAATTATGCAGCTGTTCAGCTTTATGACCGTTATGCCAAATTAACGAGATTACTTGATCAAATATTGGATGCCCCAACTTTAGAAAGGCTGAAATATATAGAAACGGATCGTATTGAGCTGACGCAATGGGGAACAGAGCATGCCCAGTTTGCCTTTATGGATGACATGGCCGCGCGCGCTGAATTTTTTAAATGGCAGGATTATGTGCGGGATACCTGGAAGATCATGGAGTTGAAGCTGGATCATCAAAGCAAGGGGAGTGCCTTGCAGTGGCCGGCATTTACAGTGGAAAACCCTGTCGGACCCGTCCCTCCGAAAGCTGCCGTTGATCCGCGTTATCCGCTTGTTGATTTAACAAAATTTAAAAGTGCAATGTTTGATCCAAAGTCACCTACCCATAACAGTGTGAAGCATATGGTATTTATTAACGCTTCTGAAATGTCAGCGGCTGAAACGATGACATATTTGTATTATGGAGTGCAGCGCATGCCTATGGAATTTTACTATGATGTAGCGCGGCATACTTGGGATGAAGTACGCCATAGTCAAATGGGCGTTCGACGTCTGAAGCAAATGGGTTACAAGACGGAAGATTTCTCCTGGCACCCAAGCACAGTCCCGTCCAAAGAAAATATGGATACAGCCTTTCCTGAATTTTATTCCGCGTTGACGATGGTTATGGAGCCCTGCTCCTTTATTAAGAAGCGTAAATCTATTGACGCTTTCCTTGATCATGGAGATCCTATGTCTTCCATTCAATCGGAGTTCGATATTGCCGATGAGCGTCTACATGTCAATTTTGGCAAGAAATGGGGAGCAAAGCTGTTTGAGCATATTGATGACTTTGAAACGGCGCAATCCGTAGAGAAAAAAGCGAAGCAAATGCACTTGCAGCGCATGGGCTACGAGCAGGCGGAGATCGACAGTGTGTTAAATAATTTCCCGGAGTTTTGCGGCTTTGCTACGATGGACTTGAAATATGATCAATACTAAAGCGGATAGATAGAATAGCGGATGACAGCCGTCTAGTGCTCTTTCAAATAGGAGTGTTAGGCGGCTTAATTTATATTTGCGATGGTTGCATAGCTGGAAGCTTGGCGCAAACTTCTAGCTTAGCAATGAGAAAAGGGGAACGGAGAGCAAGAATGGGAATGGAGAAGCGGCAGCGTCCGCCTTTGCAGGCCAATGTCGGTGAAATATAGGAATAGGTATAAGGTGAAAACTTAAAAAGCAGTCCCGGTCATGTTCATGACTTATGGGACTGCTTCTACGCTAAAGCTTCATATTGCTGCTGTGACCGGGACTAAGCTTGGCGCTGGGATCAACATATACTTTTGCGTTGTTGACAGCTGTAGGAGCTTCTCCAAAGCCGACTGCAATCAGCTTTACTTTTCCCGGATACGTCGTTATGTCGCCCGCAGCAAAGATGCCCGGGACGTTTGTCTCCATGCGGCTGTCCACTTTAATCGAACCGCCCTCGATATGTATGCCCCAGTCAGCGATTGGACCTAGAGTGGAAACAAATCCGTAATTGACGATCACGTCATCAACTTCGAATTGCGCTTCCTCCTTTGTCTTTACATTTGTGAGAGTAACACGCTCTATACAATCAGTGCCGTGCACATCAGTAATTTCTGCAGGAGTAACAATGTTTACATTAGATTGGAGCAAATTCTCCACACTATGCTCGTGGGCGCGGAACTTCTCTCTTCTATGAACGAGCGTAACGCTTTTGGCGATGGGCTCAAGCATTAAAGCCCAATCCACTGCAGAATCGCCGCCGCCGCATATAAGTACCCGGCGATTGCGGAAAGCTTGCAGATCATTGATGAAATAATGAAGATTAGCTTTTTCATATTTTTTTGCTTGCTCTAGCTCAAGCCGCCTTGGCTCGAAAGCGCCGACGCCAGCCGTAATAATGATGGCTTTGGCATAATGGCTCCCTTTATCCGTTACGACCTCGAAATCTCTTTCGTCATGCTTGATGACGCTGATCGCCTTTTCTTCCAAGCACGCTTCTGTTGGAAACAAACTGAGCTGCTCGATTAATTGATCGACTAATTGCTGAGCCGTAATCTTAGGAAATCCTGCAACGTCATAAATATATTTTTCAGGATATAAGGCGGCTAGCTGGCCTCCTAGAGCTGGCATGCTTTCAATTATTTTTACCGATGCTTGCCGCATGCCTCCATAAAACGCAGCGAATAATCCAGCTGGACCTCCCCCAATAATAATTAAATCCGATTTGTTTTTTTCCGATTCTGCTATCAAATCGACACCTCCGCTAGTCACTTCCGAAAGATTATAGATTCATTGCGGTTGAGCAGTATTACGAATGGCCGCCTGCAATAAATCAACTCTATACGGTTCCATTATATCAGTGCCTTTCCCTGCCCGGAATAAGCTTTTACAGCAGTCGTTAAATTGAAGATTATAGTTCAATAAAAGAGAATTTCCGCGCATATTTGGCAGAGTTTGCAGGCATAAAATAAATAACACCCGCTCCTAAGCAATGAAATGTTTTAGGCAGCAGGTGTTATGATTTAATTATTTTGCTTATTGATCCACATTCGTTGTTCTTTGTTGTTCCGCAACTAGCGGAAGCGCTGGCGGGGCTGCCGCCTCTTGTTCCTGTTCTTCTGTTTCCTGTACTTCAATGACATTTGCGCTTTTTTTCTTTTTCTTAAGATATCGGCGAACTAATAAAAATATTACGATGACCGGTATCCCGCCCAAGAAAATATAAAGGGAAACATCCTGCACCATATGCTCTGCTGCACGGCCATAAAAGTAGAACAACAAGCCTACAGCATAAAATTTGACCGCCCTGCCTAATGCGGCATAACCGATCAATCTCCAAAGCGGAAAGTTAAGGCAGCCGGAAAGAATAGTGAATACTTTGAATGGAATAGGAGTGAAGGAGCCGATTAATATTGCAGCTTCGCCATTTTCCTG
The DNA here is from genome assembly GCF_036541265.1 of Paenibacillus sp. IITD108. NCBI lineage: Bacteria > Bacillati > Bacillota > Bacilli > Caryophanales > Paenibacillaceae > Paenibacillus > Paenibacillus sp. IITD108. The sequence goes on from NZ_JAZHCT010000015.1 coordinate 32,669, forward strand.
AAACTTTTTTGTGGCGGCATCGATCCATTCTTTTTTTAGAAACTTATACAGAACGGATTTGCCCATTAGTTTGCCCAGAAGATATCCGATTGGCGTCCCAAGCAAACAAGCAATATAACCTAAAGTTGCAAGTAAAAGTGCTGAAGAAGGATTAAGCAAGCTTAATGAAACCTGCAAAAAGAAGGCTGGGATTGGAAAAATAATAGCATCGAAAAAGGAATGGATAAATAGTCCCCAGGGGCCAAAATCTTTTAAAAAATCTACAACGGCTTGAATCATTCGCAGGCTCCTTTATGTTTGACTGACCTGCTCATTATAACATATGAATTAAGCATTAGTCTCCTAGACTTCCGTACAGGAATGACTGTTAATTTGAACAGATTTTATATTAAACTAGCACGCTTTAATACAACTTATGCATAAAAAAGGCTGGAATGACTATGATGTTCATTCCAGCTGCACAAAATTTACAAAAATAAAATAGTAACGGACCAGCCAGATCAAGTATAGCTTCTTCGGGCAACTCCACTAGCTTGAGCTGCTGCGATAACCTTATTTCTGATTACTTCAACGACCTTGCTGTTGAACACGCTTGGAATAATGTACATCGGAGTTAATTCTTCCTCAGGAATAACAGAGGCGATTGCTTCTGCCGCAGCCAGCTTCATTTCTTCGTTAATGACAGCGGAACGGCTGTCCAGCGCCCCTCTGAAAATCCCCGGAAAGCAAAGCACATTATTGATCTGATTCGGATAATCAGACCGGCCCGTGGCGAATACGGCTACCAGGTCAACGGCCTGCTCCGGCAATATTTCGGGCTCCGGGTTCGCCATTGCAAATACGATCGGTTTTTCAGCCATGCTTGCAATATGCTCTCTTGTCAGTATGCCGCCGGCAGATACGCCTATAAATACATCAGCTCCCGCGATAGCTTCCCGTAATCCGCCAGTAAGCCGCTCTTTATTCGTATGCTCTGCATACCAATTCCAGTTGGAGTTGCTGTAGCTGTTGCCAGCAGTTAAAATACCGACGCGATCAACACCAATTATATGTCTGGCGCCTCCTGCAAGCAGCATTTTGGTGCAGGCAGTTCCCGCAGCTCCAATGCCGCAAACAACAATTCGACTATCGGACAGCGTTTTTCCAGTAAGCTTAAGCGCGTTAATCAGACCGGCATAAATAACGACAGCAGTACCATGCTGGTCATCATGGAATACGGGAATATCCAGCTCCTTGCGCAGTCTTTCTTCAATTTCGAAGCAGCGCGGCGCAGAAATATCCTCCAGATTAATGCCGCCAAAGCCGGGAGAAAGCTGCTTGATTGTCCGGACAATTTCATCTGTATCCTGTGTGTCCAGACAGATTGGAATAGCATCCACATCAGCAAATTGCTTGAATAGAACAGCCTTGCCTTCCATAACTGGCATAGCAGCATGAGGCCCTATATTCCCAAGGCCAAGCACAGCACTGCCGTCGGATACAATAGCAACGGAATTACGCTTCATCGTAAGCGTATAGGCTTTTGTCTGATCTTCTTCAATTGCTTTGCATACACGGGCTACATCAGGCGTATACACACGAGATAAATCATCGCGGTTTAGAATCGGCGTTTTGGGCTGCATCGCTATTTTACCGCCTAAATGCAGCAGAAAGGTGCGGTCAGACATATGAATCAGCTTGATGCCCGGAACGGACTGCAGCGCACCATTCAGCCTTTCCATCGCATGCTGTCCGGGAATCGTAACCGTAACATCTCGAATCGTTTTGTCGCGTTCGGAGTGAATCATGTCAATCGCAATAATATCGCCTTGAAGTTGTGCAATTGCTGCAGCAGCATTGCTGAAATTAGCGGTCTGCGTATCAATTTCAAGCCGGACAATAATATTTTGTGCAGCCAATTTCATCGCTCCTTTGTGAAAAGAAAGCCGTCATTGCAAAAGTTGCAGGACGGCTTCTGGACAGCTTTTTGGATTGTAATTGGAATTTCTGATTTCAAGAAGCCGGTCGCGGAAACGCTCAGCCTCGCCTTGCTCATGTATTAATCTAAACCATTTGTCGACAACATGATTGGAGTCAAGCATCTCTCCAAAGCCAGCCGATATGAAATGATCGCAATTTTCTTCCTCTTGCCCTGGAATCGGCTCATAGAACAACATTGGAAGCCCCTTGCTCATTCCTTCGGTGCACGTCATCCCGCCTGGCTTTGTGACGAGCAGATCAGCAATATCCATCAGCTTATTCACTTCTTTTGTGAATCCCAAAACTATAATGTTAGGATGCTGAAAGATCGGATCGGCAAGCATTTTTTCTTTCATCTTTTCATTCGAGCCTACGCAAAAGATAAGCTGAGTCGACTCGCGCCATTTGGTCATGTAGGCTAATGCGTTGTCTTCATATAGAATACCCCAACCTCCGCCCATTATGAGTACCGTTGGCATATTTTTTAAATTAAACTGTTTACGTACCTGCTCCTTGTCATTGTCTTCCCAAAAATTAGGATGAACAGGGATTCCGGTAATTATAATACGATCGGGACTGACCCCTTTAATAACTAGCCGTTCCTTTACAGTGGCCGAGGAGACGAGATATTTGTTCACCTCTTGGCCAATCCATGATCCATGCGCATCATAATCCGTAATTAACGTATATAATGGAACATCTTGTCCAAGCCGCTTTAGTCTGGCTACTACGGCGTTAGGGACAGGATGAGTGCATATAATGACATCAGGCTTTAATTGTGAAATTACTTGTGAAGTATGCGTATAAAATACTCGGTGCAAGGCAAGCTGTGTAAAACGATTCAAAGACCTTTGATAATTGCTGCGGTACATCATGCCTACCATGCGAGGCTGATTGCTTACCGCTTTACGATACGCGGATACGATTAAAGGCCCTACAACCGGATTAAGAAATTTTCCGAGTTCAATTACGCGTGTTTGAATGCCTGGGCATAACTGCTTCAGTCCCATTGCGAGCGCATTAGCGGCCTGTGTATGTCCAGAGCCGAATCCCTCTGATAGCAGAAGCACTCTCTTTTTGCGCATATAGTCACCTACTTTTCTTAAATTATAAGAAGGAATAAGTTTGTTCTTATAATTGTCCGAGAAACTGGACGTCCTCAGAAAAGGACACAGCGTTTCTTCTTGTTCCATATTACTGCTCGTTGAAATACAATACAAGTCAAAAATACAAGTCTTGTTAATACTATCCCGTTAATTTACAGTAAATATTATAAGCTTTCAGATATAATTTTAAGGAAAAATATATGGAGGAACGTTCTAGAAGCGCTTGCATATAAGTAACTATCCTAGGAGGAATTGTAATGAGTGAGCACGCAAAATCAGCAGTCTGCCAAGAAGGAGATCTCGTGTTGGCTGAGGTAAGGACCGGACGTTATATAGGCGAGGTCGTGCAAGTGAACAGTCCGAGGGCCGTCGTGAAGGTGCTTGCCGTGCTGAAGCATCCTGATCAGGGCGATTTGCACCAGCCCTATAATCCCGATGCAGCTATGTTCCATGAGCGGCGCGCGCTTAGCTATACTGAAAAAACAACCGTGCTGCTTAGAGATTTGAAACCATATAGCGGCAGTGTGCCGGATTATCGCCAGTCCTTGCTGCAAGCAGTAGATGCAGAAATAGCAAATTTGGATCGCTTGCAGCGCTGGGCTGTACAAGGGCTTGAAATATTGAAGGAGCTGAAACAAGAATATAAACCGGATTGAAGCTGTACACCGCTTTATGGGCAGCTTATGCCGAACAGAAATTTTAAATAGCGCCTTCCGTTCTAGTATAAGCTGCCTGTCCTTGTTTATTCGTTAATAAATGCGGCTTTCAGTGTATCGCGATATACAACCTGAAGGCCAAGGCCTTCTGACAAGGCTGCCAGAGGCACATACGTTTTGCCTGTATTATTGATTTTGTGCATAAAAGCAGGTACCGCATTCAACGGCATTGTTTCACCGTCAATACGAATCGTGCTTGCTCCGATTGTAATATCGACTGTTCGATTTTCAAGCGTAATTGCGGCCGTTTTTGTAGCTGCATCCCACTCCAAATCAGCCCCAATCGCATCCGTAATGTCGCGCAGAGACAAAAATGTTCTGCCTTTAATAATGACAGGAGCATATTGCGTAGACAACTCCTTGCCATTTACGATGATGGATATCGGTACATCCGCAGCTCTAGGCGCAAGTGTTAAATAGTCACCCCATATCGCCTTGGAGTAAGCCTCGCCGAGCGCTTTGTAGCCGGAAGCATTCGGATGAATATCCTTTGCCATAATGGAAGTCAGCAGAAACTCCTTGCCTTTAATCGCTTTGTCGGCATCGGCAATGACCATTTTATGCCCTTGCTTGTTCCATTGGGATGCGATGCTTTCCAATTCAAGCCTCAGCTGCTTGACGCCCTCTCTTAGCACTTCAGCTTTGTTCGGATCATATTCATGAATAGATCCAGGCGACGGTATTGGCAAATATTGATCGGCTATTGCAATTTGCGCGCTGGGATTGAGCTCCCAGATCTGTTTAAGGATATTGTCCACATTAGCGCTGTATTGCTGGAGAATAGTATTTATGCTGGTAACGACCGAATCTTTTATTTCATCTTTAAACGAGCTGCCCTCAATGTTGTCTAAATCGGCTATCAGCTTAGTAAAATCATTGCCGCCAATTGAAATCAGAATTAAATCGGCTTTGCTGATGGAGGCTGTTAGCTTGCTAGTTTCTTTAATAATTTGCTCCGCACGCGGGTCAGCCAGATTAGCTTGTACTTCATCAGCTGCAATCGTTGTGCCATTGGCAGCAGCAAGCAGCCAGTTATACAATCCTTCGGATCTTAGGCCAAGAATGCCGAAGTTACTGTATTCCGTTCTAAAGCCTTGAAATAATGCCTGCTCGTAGACGTGCTCCGCAAACCCGTAAGGCACGGAAGCTTCAGTAAAGCCCCTTTCGTACCCTGCTGCCAAAGAATCGCCAATCACAACCAGCTCATAATTTTCCTTTTTCAAACCGTCAGTATTTGTTGCAGCTGCCAAAGAGCTGTCGGCCAAAGCAGAAGGAATAGCCAGCAAAAGCCCCGTACATATAAGCAAAAAGGAGCGAAATGCTGATATCTTTTTTAAACTAAACAAAAACGGCACTTCCTTTCTTTTAAAAATAATCTTCATAAATCTATCAACTCTATTCTATGATAAAATAAAAGAGATATGTGAATAATTTTCAATTTAATTGATATAAGTAATTTTAATTTTATACATTGAGAGAGGTCGCTCAATATGGAACAACAAGAGAAAAATAGCCTGTCAGTCCGAAATGCTTATCCTGAAATTTTTGGCAGCAGCTTGATTGATATGGGCTTTGCAGTCCACATCAAAGCAAAGCGATCCGCCAATGTAATAGATCAAGCCATTCAAATGCTGGATGAAATGTCCGCCGCATATTCTGAGGCGTATTTAAGCAGCTTTGGATCGGCTGTTATGCTGCAAATACCGCATAGGCTGCTGGCAAGCGAGCTGCAAAATAGCGGCATTTCGCTGCCGGAGGAAGGAAAATATGCGGTAGCTATGCTGCATTTGCCGCAGGATGCATTCAGGCGCAGGCAAATCGAGCAAGCGATAGAGGAGCGGCTGAACGGCTCGGATAAGCTGGCTGTAATCGGCTGGAGGGACGTACCGGCCGCCGGGGAAGCAGCTGCGGCCGAGATCGACAGAATTAGAGCGGATCAGCCAGTTTATCGGCAGCTGATAGTAGGCAGCAGCCCTCAGCAGACGCAGATCCATGCAACGGAACTGGAACGGGCTGTATTTGCGGCACGCAGGCAAGCGGAGAATATTTGCGCAGAGCATGGATTAAACAAAGGCGCTGTAGCAAGCTTCTCTTCTACCCGTATTCTTTATCAAGCGCCGCTTGCGGGAAGCAAGCTCGCTTCGTTTTTCTCCGACCTGAGCAATGAATTGCTGGAGGCGGCGTTCGCGCTCGTCTTTACTTACCGCTACAGCGATGAGCGCTTCAGCTGGACGTTGCCGCTTGCCTGCCACTACATGCTGCGCAGCGGTAAAATCCATTCCCTGCGCAGCAACCGCAGCATGCTCCAAGTACGGCAGCATGCTTTCGAAGGCTGGTGGCATGAGGGTACAGAAGATAAGCTCGATTTGGGCTATTTGGATACGAATTTGCCGCAAAGCTGCGGAATGTACGGCACGATTTTGGCCGATCGACTAGCCGAGCAATATTACTTGTCGAGCTTGCCGGTCGAGCAATGCGCGCTGCAGATGATGCCTAATCTGGCCTTGTCTGCCTCGCCGCTCAATAAGCAATTAAGCGCATTTTATCAATATTGCAGCACGCAGATGGAGCCTTGGGAGGGGCCTGCTGTTTTGCTGTTTACAGACGGCGAGCGGATAGGAGCGATGATTGATCGCAACAGCTTCCGCTCTGTCCGCTATTTGATTACGAATGACGAGCTTGTTCTCCTCTCTACTAGACCTGCATCCGCCAATATCGATGAAGAGCAGATTGCTGTGAAGAACAGGCTGCGTCCCGGCAGGCAGCTGCTAATTGATACGAGGCTGGGCGCAGTTGTGGCAGATGATCAGATCAAGGATCGTTTATCGGCTCAGCACCCTTACCAGCAATGGATTTCGGAACAGCTGATTCATATTGATGAGCTGCCCGATGCCTTATCCAAAGAGGAGCTGGATGCTCAAGAGCTGTTCAGCACCCATATCCGGTTCGGCTACACGGCTGAGGACGTGCATCGCATGGTGGAACAGATGGCTGGAACAGGCCAGGATCCGATCGTATCGATGGGCTTTGATGCTCCGATCGCATTATTATCGAATCAGCATCAACGCATCTACAATTATTTCAAACAGCAATTCCAGCAGGTGCTAAGCCCTGCGATAGACCCTGTTCGCGAGGAAGCGTCAACGGCTACGCAATTGACGCTGGGCGCGGAACGCAGCCTGCTGCATGCAGAGCCGCAAAGCTGCAGGCATATTAAGCTTGATACGCCGATGCTGCTGAACAATCAGCTGGGCAAGCTGCGCCGCTTGCGCAGGGCAGGGCTCAGAGCGATGACGCTGCCTATTTTATTTTCGATTAATGGCGGTGATGCAGCGCTTGTCGAGGCTCTAAGCAAGCTTGGACAATCCGCTTGCCGTTTAGTTGAAAAGGGGCATGCCCTGCTTATTCTGTCCGACCGGGACACGTCCAAGGAACAGGCGGCCATACCTGCGCTGCTTGCTGTATCTGCGATTCATCAGACTTTGATCGACAATGGCCTGCGAGCGAAGACATCCTTGATCGTGGAATCTGCCGAGCCGCGTGAAACCCATCATTTTGCATTGCTGTTAGGCTATGGAGCGGATGCGGTTAATCCTTATACGGCGCTTGATACGATTGAATCATTAATTGAAAGCGACGCGCTGAAAGGGATATCCGTCGACAAAGCCCTGCGCAATTATATTCAAGCGGCTACAAGAGGCGTCGTGAAGGTGATGTCACGGATCGGCATCGCTACTGTTCAGGCATACCGAGGCTCCGGCAAGTTTGAAACGATCGGCCTGCAGGCGGATTGGGTAAACGAATATTTCAAAGGAACGACATGCCATATAGGCGGGTTGAGCTTGGCCGAGCTTGCGGTAGAAACAGTTCAGACACATCTAAAATCATATGAGCTGAACGATGAGGGCAGCTGTGAGCTGGAAAGCGGGGGGCAATATCAATGGCGCAAGGATGGCGAGGACCATTTGTTCGAGCCGCTCACTATTCATACGCTGCAAAACGCTTCCCGAAAAAATGATTTCAATCTGTACAAAAAGTTTTCTTCGCTTGTGCATGGCGAAGGAAAGCGGCACGTAACTTTGCGCTCGCTATTCGAGCTCAATACCGAGGAAAATGCCAGCATACCGCTGGAGGAGGTTGAGCCGGCTGCAAGCATAGTGAAGCGATTTAAGACTGGCGCAATGTCTTATGGCGCAATTAGCAAGGAAGCGTATGAAAGCTTAGCAATCGCCATGAACAGATTGGGCGCAAAATCGAACAGCGGTGAAGGCGGGGAATGCGCGGCGGCCGGGCATGAGCGCTCAAAGGATGCGCGCAGCAAGGTCAAGCAGCTTGCTTCAGGCCGCTTCGGCGTAACGAGCAGCTACCTGGTGCATGCGGAAGAGATACAAATTAAAATTGCACAAGGGGCAAAGCCGGGAGAAGGAGGCAGGCTGCCTGGATTGAAGGTATATCCTTGGATTGCCGAAGCTCGCGGCACTACGCCTGGCGTTGGTCTTACGTCCCCGCCCTCCCATCATGATATTTATTCAACTAGAGATTTGGCAGGACTGATTTACGATTTGAAGCAAATTAACCCGCAAGCGCGAATTAGTGTAAAGCTGGTTTCGGGAAGCCAGATTGATGCTGCCGCCATACAATCTGTCATATATGGCGCAGAGGGCGTACTGATCAGCGGGTATGAAGGCGGGACGGCAGCCTCTCCCATCGGATCGCTCAGGCATGCTGGGCTGCCTTGGGAGATTGGCCTAATAAAAGCCCATCAAGCGCTGAAGGAAACGGGCTTGCGCCACAAAACTGTGCTGGAAACTGACGGCAAGCTGATGACAGGCCGCGATGTGGCGATTGCCGCGCTGCTTGGGGCAGAGGAATACAGCTTCTCGACAGCGCCGCTTGTTGTGCTCGGCTGCATCATGATGCGCGTATGCCAGCTGGATACTTGTCCGGTCGGCATAGCTGCTCAAAATCCTGATTTGCGCAAAAAGTACAGCGGCGATCCTCAGCATATCGTCAATTATATGACCTTTATTGCAGAGGAACTGCGCGAAATAATGGCCGGGCTTGGCTTTAGAACTGTCGAGGAGATGATAGGCTGCTCCGACAGGCTGAGGCTTCAGCAGCTGTCAGGAAAGCACAAGCTTGCTGCGCTGCAGCTGGAGGAGCTTATTCAGAGAACCGATAAGATTGACTGCTCGGCTGACAGTGAATTAGCAGCTTCATTACTGGCGATTGAAGACTGCGGGTCTTCAATTGACCGTGAAGAGCTGATTCCAAAAGCTGCGGCTGCGTTTGAAACAGGCAGCAAAGTCGAAGCGGAATTCAAGCTGTATCCTCATATGCGTGCGGTAGGCACTGGGTTGGCGGGTGAAGTGACGAGAAGAAGCACGGATGCAGCCCTTACAGAGGATATGATTCATTATCGCTTTAATGGAAGAGGAGGTGACAGCTTTGGCTCCTTCCTTCCAGCAGGCGTCACACTGACAGTAGACGGGGATTGCAATGATTTTTACGGTAAAGGCCTATCGGGCGGCAAGCTAGTTATAGCGCCGCCTGGCGCAGCCAAATACGATGCCAAGCAGCAAATTATAGTCGGCAATTCAGCTTTATACGGTGCTACAAGCGGAGAGGCCTATATTAGCGGCGTTGCAGGAGCCCGGTTTGCTGTTCGCAACAGCGGCGCTGTGATCGTTGCCGAAGGCGCCGGCGATCATGCCTGCGAGTATATGACGGGCGGCTGTACGGTTATTTTAGGCGAAACGGGACGCAATTTCGGCTCAGGCATGACAGGCGGAATTGCCTATATGTACGATGAGCTGGGCGACTTCTTTTATCGCTGCAACTTGAAATCGATCGTGCTCGAGCGAGTGGAAGAGGATGATGATATTGATATGCTGCAATCAATCGTTCAAAAGCATTTCAAATATACGGGAAGCCAAGCGGCTGAACGCATACTTGAGGGATGGGATGAGGCGATCGATAAGTTTGTCAAAATAATTCCAAAGGATTACAAGCGCCTGCTGGAGCACACAGCCCGAATGGAGCGGCGCGGCATGGCAGCGGATGTCGCTAGATACGCCGCATTTGAAGCAAATCGGCGTGAGGTTGCCCGCATGCTGAATAAGTAATGTAAAAAGATTGCGACCTTTCTTGTTACGCTCCGTATGATTACTAGCTGCAATGTTTAGGATAAGATTAATGATTAAATGCGTTCAGGGAGGATAAGGAATGGAACAGGTTTTAGTCCAGCTGCAAAACGTAACCAAGCGTATTGGCAAACGAACGATTATTGATTCGTTGACACTTGACTTGCCGCCAGGCGAGGTATTCGGATTTCTGGGACCGAACGGTTCTGGAAAAACAACTACGATCCGCATGATGGTCGGCTTAATGTCGATTACTTCAGGAGAAATAAAAATTGACGGTTATAGCGTAAAGAACGAATATGAGAAGGCCATTCGTCATGTAGGCGCTATAGTTGAAAATCCGGAAATGTATAAATATTTGACCGGCTATCAAAATTTGATTCATTTTGCCCGGATGGTTCCGGATGTAACGAAGGAAAGAGTACAGGAAGTAATCAGCCTCGTAGGGCTTAATGCGCGAATTCATGATAAAGTGAAGACATATTCGCTTGGGATGCGGCAGCGCCTTGGTGTTGCGCAGGCACTATTGCATCGGCCAAAGCTGCTTATTCTTGATGAGCCGACGAACGGGCTTGATCCTGCCGGCATTCGCGAGCTGAGAGATTATTTGCGCCGTCTAAGCAAACAGGAAGGAATCGCAGTGTTTGTATCCAGCCACTTGCTGTCTGAGATGGAGCTGATGTGTGATCGGGTTGCCATAATTCAAAACGGAAAGCTGATCGATATTCGCGTTATTCAAGGGGAGCAAGGCAAAGCGGCGAGCCATGCGATTCAAATAGAAACCGATAATCCTCAGCGCGCGGCAGAGGTGCTGACTGCGCTGGGCGCAACTGTTCAAATTAACGATAATGGCATGCTGCTCACTGCGGGAGACCGCCAGAAACGGGCGGAGTATAATGCTGCGCTAGTGCATGCAGGACTGCTTGTATTCAGTATTAGAGAAGAATCGAAATCGCTTGAGGATCAATTCTTGGAGGTTACAGGAGGTGAGATGATTGGGTAATTTTTTGGCGCTAGTGAAAAATGAAAATATGAAAATATACCGCAGGCCTAGAACATATGTGATGATGGGCATTATTGTTGGACTAGTCCTGCTTATTTCGATTTTATGGCTAAGCTTTGGCGGATCGGATACATCGATGTGGGAGGTAGCTTACTTAGAAACAACTATTTTGTATATGCTCGTCACAATATTTGCTGTAATTATTGCGGCAAGCATAGTTGCGGAGGAATTTTCAACGGGCACAATCAAGCTGTTGTTAATTAGACCGTGGTCCCGCTCCAAAATATTATTGTCTAAATATATTGCGGTGCTCCTGTTTACGCTTTTATTCGCGGTATTGCTGCTTGCCGCCACATTGCTCGTTAACTGGCTGTGCTTCTCATTGTTCTCGTCTACCAGCACAAGTTCTGATATTATGGGGCTTGCCAAGGATGAGTCGCCGATCAGCTACCTGCTTAAAACCTACGGGCTTACGTTTATATCTACGATCATGACAGTGACAATGGCATTTATGCTGTCAACGATATTCCGCAGCAGCGCGCTTGCGATCGGAATGGCGCTATTCCTGCTGCTCGTTGTTAATAATCTTTTGATGCTGTTGGCTGCCCTGAAATATAAGTGGATTGATTACGTATTGTTCATACATTTGAACTTAACGCAGTATTTGTCAGATTTCCCAATGCGCGAAGGAATGACACTGCAATTTTCACTTATTGTGCTGGCTTGCTACTGGGTCGTATTTGTCGCTCTTACTTGGTATATATTTAACAAAAGAGATGTTGCTGCTTAATTTTACTTTTTTAAATAGGACAAAAGAAAGGGGCTGTCCAGAAAGTCAGTGAAAACCGACTTCTGGTCTGCCCCGTTTCTTATTGTTTAACGTAAATGACGATGCCGATCAATTTTCAATTTGTTCACTTTGTTCACTTTTTTCACTTTTTGAATGTCCTACATCCAGCACATCCATTAGGAACATAAAGATCGGAATCCCAATAATCAATCCCCATATGCCCATGTAGTATTGAGAAAATATAAGAATAATAAAAGTATAGAACATAGGCAGCTTTGTTTTTTGCGCATAAAGCTTCGGATTAAGGAAATAGGTTTCAAGCGCGTGAATGATTAAAATCATAATAACAGCCCATAGCACCATTTTCAGACCGCCGATTTGATAGCCGATAATGCCAATCGGTATGAACGAAATGATAACGCCGGCTACTGGAATTAGGCTGAGCAGGAAAACCAATATCGTAAGTGCAAACAAATAAGGGAAGCCTAAAATCCATAATCCAATAATCGTAAAGACAGTGTTGAACAGTGCGATCATGAGCTGAACTTCAATAACCTTGCCGAAGGAGGAAGTAAACTTTTGGCCAAAGTATTTGAATTCATTGTAGAGCCAGCTGATTTTGCTGTCCCCAAGCTTTTCAGTAAATTCAACGACCTTGTTTCTCTGCAGTAAATAGAAAAAGCTGAGCACAATAACAAAAATAATAATTTCAAGCCATTTGCCGAATTTCAAAATATAATTAACGATATTGCCCCAATATTTCTGGAACTCCAGCTTGCCAAGAGCAGAGGAAATGATTTCGGCAACTTCGTCTGATTGCGATGTGTTTAGAAATCGCAGTATAATATTGTACATTTCGACCACTTGATTAATTAGTTTAGGTATGTAATTGGTAAGGCCATAAACTAAAGAAGAAACGAGCAGTGCATACAATACCGTGTTGACGATAATGGGAGAAATGGGGAATAATTTTGAAATTTGCTTCGTAAAAAATCGTTCCAGCCTGCCCATGACAAAGGTAACTAAAAATAAGAGCAGCAGCAGATTGAGCATATGCCTTAAACTGTATAAAAGCACGACGACAATTAAAAGAAAGTTAATTCGTTTTACAATAGGATGCGCAAAAAATTCTCGCAAAAAATTCATAGGTTCCCCCCACTTGACTATATAATAATCTGTCTGTTCTTTCTATTATAGAATACTATGAATCCTTATTCCACATGGGAGGAAGCAGCATCCTGCTTAGAGGATGCTGCTTTATAGATGTCTTTTTTCTTTGCTGCACTACGATTCATCTTGCTTTTCTGCTTTGAAGCTTTCAACGCTATCCTTGCGTCGCTCATTTTTAGCTTTAATGATTTGCTTCTCGGTTGCTGAAATCTCATCAGCATGCTCAGCAAGATAGTTTTCAGCTTCGTGAAGATTAGCAATTGTATGGTTAATATGTGACTGCAGATGCGTCGGATTGTCTTTGCGGTTATCAGGCTTTGCCAACTTTATCCCTCCTGTCTGTATATGATGAGTTATTAGCTTCACCTGATTACTGGCATGTTATGCGGGCTGTCTGTATGAATAACTTCACTTCATATATGTCATCATAACCGTATTGTGAATGAAGGAGGGATGCCCGATGGGCAAGTCTGCAAATAAGCCGCGGCATGCTGAAAAAAATAAAGAGCAGCCCACAGCCGGCTTTACGGAGGATACTGTATTTGAAGGCAGGGATAGTGCGGATATGGATATTGACCGGATGGTCAATGAAGGGCTAGGTGGAGGCAATATTACGCTGCATAATGGTTTTATCGATCACTCCACAACAGATACGATGACTGAGGAAGAATAGTGAACGTGATTTGACCAGATGATGCAAAGGGACAGTCCAATAAGTCATGTATATGACGAAGGATTGTCCTTTTTGAAATTATAAGACCTTATAAGTTTTTACTTGTGAGGCAGCAAGGAGCTCCTATTTGACTTGCGCGCGAAATTCTGTCGGGCTGCAGCTGTTTTCTTTGCGAAAGGCTTTGGAGAAATGATTCGTATCGGGAAAACCGACTTGCTCGGATACTTGTTTAACGGTTAGCGAAGTGGTGCTGAGTAAAGATTTGGCTTTTTGCATTCGCTTGCGATTCAAATATTTAAGAGGTGATACGTTAAAATGCTTGTTGAAGTAGCGTACCAGATAGTTTGGATGCAGATGGACATGCTTGGCAATTTGCTCCAAAGTAACAGGCTCCGAAAGGTGATCGGTTATGAATTGCTCAATCGCTTGAAGCCTTTCTAAATCCTGCGCGCGTCCGGATACGAATTGAATTTTTGAATCCGCCTCTGTCAAGAAAGCAGCGATAATCTCAAATAAAATAGCCTTTTCTCTTATCCGTGATGTAAGAGAAGGATCAGCGTGAAGTGTTGCAAGCTCCCCGAACAGCTGCTGTATTTGCCCAAAGTTATGTTGAACATCCAGAAAATAAGGAACATCGAGCCATTGAAATAAATCAAGCCCTCCCATTGTTGCTGTGAAGTGGCACCAATATTTGCGATACGTATTTTCATTTATGGCAGAGTAGGATTGCTTAATATGAGCCGGCATTAAACATAGCTGACCAGCTGTCGGATAGAATTGCTTGTCTTGAATTTTTAGCCAGCCCTCGCCATCGCAAATGAGATAAAATTTATTGTATGCAGGCACATAGTCAAGCTCCTGCCACTCCGGATAGCAGTGAGTATAATGAGCGCTTGCCAAATGAACCTGCAGATTTTGCAATAACTCGGTAATGAAGCTGGATTCCGTGTTTAATGTGATCACAAGCTCACCTCAAGAAGTTAATCTAATCCCCAAACAAGCTAATTGCTTGCCTATTGATTATATCAAAACGTTGCTACACTGTGGATATCTCAAAAAAAGGAGGCAAAAACAGTGGCATCATTGATAGAGCAAAGATTAGAAAGAACAAAGTGGTTTCTAGAGGACCGTTTCGGGATGTTTATACATTGGGGATTATATGCGATCCCGGCAAGAGGAGAGTGGGTAAGGAGCATTGAAAAAATTAGTGTAGAGGATTATCAGGTTTATTTTGACCAGTTCGATCCACAGCGCTATAATCCGCGGGAGTGGGCCAAGGCGGCTAAAGACGCCGGCATGAAATATGCGGTGCTGACAGCTAAGCATCATGACGGCTTTTGTTTATTCGACAGCCAGCTAACGGATTATAAATCCACCAATACGAAGGCAGGACGAGATCTGGTACGTGAATTTTTGGAAGCCTTCAGATCAGAGGGCTTGAAAGTGGGCTTGTATTACTCATTAATTGATTGGCATCATCCTGATTATCCGGCATATGGCGATCAAATACATCCTATGCGGGAGAACGAGAAGTATAAGCGCGATCCGCTGCATTTCGATCGCTATTTGACTTATATGCACGGGCAAGTAAGGGAATTGCTTACGAATTATGGCAAGCTGGATATGATGTGGTTTGATTTTTCCTATGGTGAAATGTCTGGTGAGAAATGGCAGGCAACGAAGCTGATTGAAATGATGCGCTCGCTGCAGCCGCATATAGTAATTGATAACCGATTGGAAGTTAATGGAGAGCGGAGCAGCAGTGTTTATTCCAGCAATCCACAGCTATATGCAGGCGACTTTGCATCTCCTGAACAGATCATTCCGCCGCAAGGCATAACGGATGAAGCTGGCAATTCCATTCCGTGGGAAGCTTGTGTGACACTAAACAATAACTGGGGCTATGTCGCAGCTGATGCAACTTATAAATCGGCTCGCACCATTATCCGAAAGCTGGTCGAATGCGTCAGCAAGAATGGCAATCTTCTTTTAAATGTCGGACCCGATGCCCAAGGGGAAATACCACGGCCATCGCTGCAAATCCTTGAAGAGGTCGGCAGATGGATGCAGCGTAACGGAGAAAGCATCTATGGCTGCGGACAAGCAGATTTGCCAAAGCCTGATTGGGGACGTTATACACGCAAAGGCAATACGCTATATGCTCATATTTTTGAAGAGTCGATTGGCCCGATCAATTTGTCCGGTCTGGCAGGCAAAGTCAAGCAGGCTCGTACACTCGCGGATGGTGCGGAATTATTCGTATCGCTTCCATGGAATGCAAAGCTGTACCCGAATGATGCGTTTATTAATTTTGCAAAGCCGGAGAGCTACAGCTATCCGTTGCCGGATTCGAACGATACGGTAGTGGAACTGATACTGGAGGACAACGCCGGAAGAGAACAATAGCTCATTAATCGACAAGCAAGGGCTGCCGGCATATCGATCCGGCAGCCCTTGTGATCTGGAATGGCTGCCCACAATGAAATTACTGTCTCAATAACTGTAACGATTGTGAGAAGTGCTATTTAGCGAAAAATCGGTGTCTTAAAATTTTAACGGTTGTAAGGAGCGCTATATGTGTATTTTTACCCGTTTATGCTGGGAATTTAGGCAAATAAGGCCTCCTGCAACCGTTAAATTTTTAAATGAGCTGAATTCCTTACAATAGCGCTTTTGACAACCGTTAGCGTATGACACTAACTAAGTCGGTAAATGCACTTGCTGCCTAGACAGCCAGCCTGGTTGTCCTTGCATTGATTTATCCCCCGTAAGCATCGCGAAAAGCACTGCAAAGCTGCGCTTTGTCCACCTCCCACAATTGTGCAATTTCTTCGCTGACGTGCTCCTCCCACCAGTCGGACTGCGCTTTTTTATTGCTTTGATTTTCTACAATCCATAATAGATTGGCTGCGACCTTTTGCACATACAGCTTTTCAGCGGCTTCAATTTTGTCTGGGCTTACCCATTTATTCAAACGCTTTAAAGTACGGTATAGCTCTTTGCTGCAAGCTCTTCTAATCTTCCTTACGGATGGCAGCGGGTTTTCTTGTTTTTGATTATGATTCATGCTGTACCGACTCCTTTCTGCTACATTCTTATGCAATGTGCAGCAGGATGGTCACAACGCCTATAGCCTAAGTGTGTAATCTTTATTATGCCAGGCTTGTCATATCTAAATGAGACATGCATAGGATGGGAGAGATAATATATGCTTGCAGCCTAAGGTGGAGGGTTCAAAAATGGAAAATTGGATTGCGGACTTAATAGAGCAATACGGTTATTTTGGCATTTTACTTTTGATTACGCTAGAAAATATATTCCCGCCTATACCTTCGGAAATTATATTGATGTTTGGCGGCTTTATGACAACAAAAACCTCACTTAGCGTACTGGGCGTTGCAGTCGTTGCTACAACGGGCTCCATTGCGGGTTCACTTGTACTGTATGGAATAGGACGCATGTTCAACATGGAACGAATGGAAAAGCTGGTCGAACGAAAAGGCAGTTGGATGCGTCTGAAAAAAGAAGATATACAAAAAGCAACCAAGTGGATAAAATCATACGGCTACTGGGCTGTTGTTATTTGCAGAATGATTCCGCTTATCAGAAGCTTGATTTCCATACCTGCAGGCATGGCGAAGCTGCGTTTAACACCTTTTTTATTATTTACTTGTATTGGAACGTTCATTTGGAATATAACAATGGTTGGCATCGGGGCGCTTGTCGGGGAAAACTGGTCCTTTGTCATGCAGTTGCTATCGGTATATTCAACGATTACTTATGTGCTTATTGCTGCAATCGGATTGCTGGTCTTTTTTTTCTTTTTGCGCAGAGCAAGGAGAAAGTAAGTGTAGTATAATAAAGAAGATGAGCTATAAAGCACATTTGTAGGAAAAAATGTATGAAATGAGGGATACATAATGTCAACAAATTTGCTGGATAAAATAAACAAAGGTATTACACCTGGGCAGTTTATCGAAGGAATGACTAAAAATAAAGAGCAGTTTGAACAGTGGAAGACAGCTTTTGCATGGAAAAACGAAGAGGACCGTCAGTTTTTTCAAGCATTGAGCAAACGCGATGATTTGCTTTGTTTTATTCTAATGGCGGATTGGTGCGGTGATGTCGTTCGCAATGTGCCTGTTATTTTTAATGCGTTGGAGATAAGCAATATTCCCGTAGAAGTGTTGATAATAGAAGAGCATATGGAGACGATGGATCAATTCCTAACCTTGGGAGGCCGCTCCATACCGATCGTTATTTTCACAAATAAGAAAGGCGCGGTGCTTGGTCAATGGGGCCCACGGCCACAGTACGTGCAAGAGCCTATGATAGCTTTCAAAAAGGCAAATCCGGACCGTGAGGCAGCTGATTATCAGACGAATTTGGCTGAAACACGCAAAGAAATTATTCGCCGCTATGGCGAGGGTACAGGCTATCAGGCCGATATTATAACAGAGCTGCGCGCTTTATTGGAGACGATTTAACGAATGCACACAACCTTTACAGTCGAATCTTTTGCACTAGGACCCATTCAAACAAATGCCTATCTTATTGTAGTCAAAGAGGAGCAGTCTTCTGCTGAACAGGCAGCCCAAGCTAAGGAACGGGCGATTATTATTGATCCAGGCATGAATCCTAAAGCACTGCTGCAGCGCATCCGTGACGTTGAGGTGGAAGCCATATTGCTGACGCACGCGCATTTTGATCATATGGGCGGACTTGAAGAAGTGCGCAAAGCAGCTGGCTGTCCTGTATATATTCATGATTTGGAGGCAGACTGGCTAACAGATGCCCGTAAAAACGGTTCCATGAGATGGTCCGACATCACGCCGCCAATTGTGGCGGAGCCAGCTGAATATGCTCTTGCAGAAGGGCAGAAGCTTCAGCTGCTTGACCATACGTTTACTGTCATGCATACGCCTGGCCATTCGCCGGGAAGTGTTAGCTTCCTATGCGGCAATCATCTGTTTTCGGGCGATGTGCTGTTCCGTATGTCAGTAGGCAGAACGGACTTGCCAGGCGGGAAAGAAAGTGATTTATACAATTCGATTCAGTCAAAGCTTTATCCGCTTCCAGAAACAACGATTGTGTATCCTGGCCACGGCGGAAGAACGACGATCGGATTTGAAAAAGCGAATAACCCATATGTAAGATAAAGAGGAGAGCATTCCTGCTTCGCTTATGCAAGGAATGCTTGATCACTTTCATAGTTTGATAGCATGCTGATGTTACCGCATGTATGCATAGTTTATTAAGGACGGTGCTTTAATATTGACGAATGAAACGATCCAGCATACACAAGCTGACGGGGAAGAAGTAAAAATGGATGTGAAGCTGACGCCTGAACAACGCTCGGCAGAAACGATAAAAATTACGGATGTCATCGCCTCGCAGCTAAGTCTTCCTAAAACAAAAGTAAAAGCTGCAGTAGAATTGCTAGATGAAGGCAATACGATTCCTTTTATTGCGCGTTATCGCAAGGAAGCAACTGGAGAGCTTGACGAGAACGAGCTGCGCTCTATTGAAGAGAAGCTTCAGTATATGCGCAATTTGGAGGAGCGCAAGCGTGAAGTTATACGGCTCATTCATGAGCAGGACAAGCTGACCGAGCAGCTGCAGCAGCAAATCGAGGCGGCAGTCAAGCTGCAGGAGGTAGAGGATTTATATCGTCCTTACCGCCAAAAAAGGAAAACACGTGCCAGCGTGGCAAAGGAAAAAGGCTTGGAGCCGCTGGCGCAGTGGCTATGGTCGCAGCCGCGTCAGGGCGAGCCGCTGGCGGAGGCGGAGCGCTACATATCCGAGGAGCTGGGAGTGGCAACAAGCGAAGAGGCTCTGCAGGGGGCAATGGATATTATTGCAGAGAACATTGCAGATGACGCCGCGATTCGTTCGTGGATTAGAAAATTTACAATGGATCAAGGTATTTTATGCACCGTTGCAAAGGATGATAGCGCGGAATCCGTCTATGAAATGTACTACAGCTACCAAGAGCCGCTTCGCAAGCTTCCGCCGCATCGTATTTTAGCGATCAATCGCGGCGAGCGCGAAGAAATATTGCGCGTTACGCTGGATATTCCAGTTGAGCGAATTCACGATTATATAACGAGAAGATTGCTTCGAAACGGAACAGCCGATGCAGTGAAGCGAGTGTTCACCGTTATTATCGAGGATGCTTATAAGCGCTTGCTCGCTCCATCGATTGAACGCGAGGTAAGGGGAGAGCTGACTGAGAAGGCGGAGGAGCATGCCATTTCCATTTTCTCAGAAAATCTGCGTAATTTATTACTTCAGCCTCCTGTTCGCAGCCAAATGGTGCTTGGAGTAGACCCTGCTTTTCGAACTGGCTGCAAGCTTGCGGCGATTGATGATACAGGCAAGCTGCTTGAAGTAGCTGTCAGCTATCCGACGCCTCCTAACAACAAGGTCGCAGAAGCGGAAAAAATAATTAATGGCTTGATCGATAAATACGGCTTGAATTTAATCGTAATCGGCAATGGTACTGCTTCTCGTGAAACAGAGCAGTTTATTGCAGATCTCATTGCAAAGCGCAAGGAGCGAGGGCAGCAGCCGGAGCTGAAATATATTATTGTCAACGAAGCGGGAGCGAGTGTCTATTCAGCTTCGAAACTAGCTCAAGAGGAGTTTCCTGAGCTCGACGTAGCTGAGCGAAGCGCTGTCTCCATTGCGCGCAGATTGCAGGATCCGCTTGCTGAGCTCGTCAAAATCGAGCCTAAAGCGATCGGAGTTGGACAGTATCAGCATGATGTGAGCCAAAAAAGGCTTGGCGAGACGCTTGGCGGCGTCGTTGAATCCGCTGTTAACCATGTAGGTGTCGATGTCAATACCGCATCTGCCTCGCTGCTTTCTTACGTGGCGGGAGTGAATGCTACGATAGCGCGCAACATAGTAAAGCACCGGGAAGATAACGGACGCTTTACAGACCGCAAGGAGCTGAAAAAGGTAGCCCGTTTAGGGGCGAAATCCTATGAGCAATGCGTAGGTTTTCTAAGGATACCGGAAGCTTCCAATCCGCTTGACCGCACTCCGATCCATCCGGAATCTTATGCGGTAGTAGATCAGCTGTTCAAGCAGCTGCAGCTGAAGCTGGGGCAGATCGGTTCAGACGAGCTGAAGGGCAGTCTGGAGCATATTAATATTGAGCAGCTAGCTGCTGACCTTGGCGTAGGGGTTCCTACCTTGCGCGATATCGTAGAAAGCTTGCTTCGCCCTGGGCGAGACCCGCGTGAGGAGCTGCCAGCTCCGATATTTCATACCGATGTATTGCAGCTGGAAGATTTGACGCCAGGCATGGAGCTGCAGGGAACAGTGCGCAATGTGATTGACTTCGGTGCGTTCGTCGATATTGGCGTGAAAAACGACGGACTTGTTCATATTTCTCAGCTAAGCAATAAATTTGTAAAGCATCCGATGGATGTTGTGTCGGTAGGCGATACTGTAACAGTATGGGTTATGAGCGTAGACTTAAAGCGCGGTCGTGTCAGCCTGACGATGCGACAGCCGCAGCAGGGATAAATAGTATACTGCAAATAACGCAGCTAAAGAGACTGTCGATTCATTGTGGGCAACTATTGATAAGCAATGAGAAAGTGGAAACGGAGAGCAAGAATGGGAATGGAGAAGCGGTAGCGTCCGCCTTTGTAGGCTAATTTTTTCCTTTACAGGGGTTAGTTATTCATAAAAATTAGACTACAACAGCGGTCGGAATCCCAATCTTGATCGCAGTGGCACCCCTTTCTATTGCTTGTTGCAACTATCCAAAATTACTCGACAGTCTCCTAAAAGTAATTAATTCAAGCAGGGAGGTGGAGCAGCGCAGCTCCACCTTTTGCATTGACAAATGGTATATGCCTCTTTATACTGTAAATATTATTAATACAGTTATGAAGGTTTGTAGAGAAAGAGGAGTGAAAGAGATGTCAGTTACAGAGCAGCAAAGGGAAGAGCAAGCAAGAGTGGTAAACGCGGATGAGCAAGGCTTGCTTACTATTATGAATGGCCGCCGTGCGGTAAGACATTATGATACAAGTGCAGTTATTTCCGAGGAAGAAATTGCGGATATCCTTAAGCAGGCGACTAGAGCCCCGTCATCTTCCAATATGCAGCCATGGAGATTTATTGTTGTCACCGATCCAGAACTGAAACAAAAGCTAGTTCCAATTGCAAATAATCAGAAGCAGGTTGGCGAAGCTTCTGCTATTATATTGATCATTGCCGATACAGAAATGTATAAAAAAACAGAGCAGATTTTTGGAACAGCGCTTGATGCAGGCTTTATTACAGAGGAAGTAAAGGAAAAAATGTCTGCCAATTCGATTAAGCTGTACAGCTCGATTCCTTATGACAGATTAAAGGAAATTGTATTATTCGATGCTGGTCTGGTGTCAATGAACATTATGCTGCTTGCTCATGCTCGCGGCTATGACACAGTGCCAATGGGCGGCTATAATCGCGATCAAGTGAAAGCTTTGTTTGAGCTGTCTGATCGCTATATTCCAGCGCTTATGCTGCCAATCGGCAAAGCGGCAGCCGCTGGCCATCCGTCCGCTCGCTTGCCCATCCAAGAGGTGCTGGCATTCAACAAAATGCCCGAATAAAGACAGGCAAAGAACCTTCGCCAAGCCGCGCGATTATGGAGCTGAAACGTTCCATTATGGGCTTTGGTGAAGGTTCTTTTTTTAGAAGCTTACGTTTCATTATGTTTGTCAGGTCATGCTCTATCGAAAAGTTGAGGATGTTTTATCCTCTTGATCGTCTCCCAGTTTGTTGCGGTAAAAATACCAGCAATCATTTAACATTTTTATTTGTCTGCGATCACGTTTGAAATACGCTCGCTGCAATTGGTTGCATAGCCATTGCGGCATGCACACCCCTCCCTCCAGGCAAAACAAGATGTATTACTATACTATGGGGATGGGTGTTTGTACGTGCAGGTCCATTGCGTTATTTGCTTTGAAAATAGTTTTTTAAACCATCTACAATCGCTTGGGCGATTTGGTTCTGCCCCTTTTCTCCTAGCAAAAAGGCCTCTTCCCGGGCATTGGTCAGAAAGCCGACCTCGAGCAATGCGGCAGGCACTTCGCTATACCGGAGCACCTTCCAGTCCTCTTGCTTGATGCCCCGATCCCTAAATCCGGTTGCCTTCACAATGGCCTGCTGCATGGCTTGAGCTAGCTTAGCGCTGCCTAGTTCGTAGTAATAGGTTTCTGTTCCTGAAACGCTTGTATCGCTGGTGAATGTGTTTCCATGAATAGATAAAAATGCATCCGCTTGCTGTGAATTGGCGATTGCTGCCCGATCCTCCAGTTCGATGAAGGTATCATCTGTGCGTGTCATATAAGGCTTGAACTCCGGTTCTTTTAAAAGCAGCTGATATACTTTTTCGGTTAGTGCTAGCGTAAAATTTTTTTCATATTTGCCGCTTGCACCGTCTGCGCCAGGGTCGTGCCCGCCATGACCTGCGTCAAGAACGATGACCAAGGGAGCGGTATCGGATGGTACTGCGGGTGTAGCTGACTCATCGGGTGTTTGCTGCGCGCCATACAACAGTTTGTTCGGTGCTGATTGCGACTTGATAGCCCAGAGCAAGCCGAACAGGAGTGCAAGACTCATAAGTAAAAATAATTTGCGGCGCTGTGATCGTCTTCGTATTAATCTCATATTTCGAACCTCCGTCTCTAAGCATCA
Organism: Paenibacillus sp. IITD108; assembly: GCF_036541265.1. Classification (NCBI taxonomy): domain Bacteria; kingdom Bacillati; phylum Bacillota; class Bacilli; order Caryophanales; family Paenibacillaceae; genus Paenibacillus; species Paenibacillus sp. IITD108. Next base: position 55,937 of record NZ_JAZHCT010000015.1, read on the forward strand.
AGTGTAAGGCTCGAATATATGAGAAGTTTTATTAAGTTGTAAAGAAGCTGTAAAGTTGCCCAGTCCTTTGCTTGTGAATGGTTGCCTGCAATGTATCGGTACGGTCACACGTTCCGTTATTTGCCTCGAAAACGCGTTTTTTAAATTTTTGCGGACACATGTTCCGTTATTCGGCTCAAAATGGAGCTTTATTTACTGTAAACGGATCAATAACGGAACGTCTGTCACATTGCCGCCTCAAAACTGCTCTTTTGGGTGTAATAGCGGAACGACTGACCAGTTAGCAAGGGAAGCCGTGATTCATTGTGGATAGGGCAACAAGCAACCAGAAGAGGATGGCACTGCGAAGTGCCACGCGTTATAAGTTATATGTCATTAGCCGTATTTCAGCTTATAATCAAAATACCTTGAGTCAAAGTGGGCGATCTGAATAGCTGCCAAAACATCTTTGGAAAAATCGACCACTTCGTTTTTTACATAGTTGATCATGAAATAAAACATCACCTTCCTGTCATCGCTAATATAATACAGCTCGCTCAGCCCGTTCATGGTTTGGTAAACTCTTATTTGGCTTGCATCAATCGCAGTGTTTATGAGCTCCTTCTCATCGGCAAATTGTTTGGCAAGCTGTACCAGCTTTTCATCGTCAACATGCGCGTCTTCTTCCGATACCTTTACTTCAGCGAAGTTTTTAGCCTTGGTCGCTCTCAAAATCTCACCATTACTCGGATTGATCGTAATGCCATAGATATCGTATTCATTGAAAACATTCGTAATCGTAATAAAATATAAACCGCTTGATACCTTGTTCAACTGCTCAATATATGAATCCAATATGTCCTGATCTAAATTCAAATAGCTGGTTGCGCTAGCCAGCAATTTTTTAATATCGTTGTAGTCTATGCTCTGCAGCTCGAACTCCACATTATCTTTACTTAGATGATTATTGAAATATTTATTAATCGCATTTATGCCTAGCGACTTTATCGTCTCTTCCGATAGCAGGGCGTCGTCCTGCACCTTGAACTGCTCTTTGGCTTCCAAGTTCTTTATCATCACTGTATTTTTGGGATATGGGTTATACAGGCTTGAGCATCCGGCTAGCAGCGGGAAAATAAAGCAGACTACCAGCAATAGAATGAATTTTTTCATTGTTTTTCCTCCTCGTTTTCCATATGAGGATCAAATATGACGCGTATCGTAGTACCTTGCTTCTCTATGCTTTCAGCTTCAATTATTCCTTGATGCAAGCTTGCTACGTTTTGGCAGATTGATAAGCCGAGGCCTGCGCCATTATGTTTTCTTGTACGGGCTTTATCAACCATGTAGAAAGGCTCGAAAATTTTGTCGAGATGCTCTTTCGGTATGCCTGCACCCCGGTCGATCACTTCAAGATATATTTTTTCTTGATGGTTAAATGCTCGAATCATAATCGTACTATGCTCCGGCGATGCTTTAATCGCATTATCCACTAAGTTTGCAATTAATATTTTTATTAAATCTATTTCCAGCTCGAGCTCGCAGCTTTCGCATTCGGTTATAATTTCAATTTGCTTCTGCTTTGCCTTGATGCTAAGTGAAGGTGTAATTTCGTCAACAACCTTTTTTAAATTCCCTGCCGCCATTTCAAAATGATCATCTCTCAGCATAATTAAATCCATAAGCTTGAAGGAGAGCGATTCAAGATGCTTGGCCTCACTGCTAATTACGTTCAAGCCGTCGACCAACGTTTCCTCGTTATACTTCGTCACACGCAAGTAATTGGCATAACCGATAATTGACGTGAGCGGGGTTTTAATTTCATGCGTAAAGTTTTGAATAAAACGATCCTTTTCACTATTGCGCAGCTCCAGCTCTTTAATCGTATTTTCCACCGCATCGGCCATAATATTGAAATTGTTGGCAAGCACCCCAACCTCATCTTTTGCTTTTATTTTTACACGTTCTGTGAAATCTCCCTGCGCTATTACTTTGACCGTCCGAATTAACTTATCAATCGGTCTGGTCAGCCCTTTGCTGACAAAAAACATAATGAGCATGTAAAGTAAGCAAGCGATAATATCCATTTGAATAAAAAAGCGGTATTGATCGATTCTTTCCTCATAAAGATGAGTAACATCCTTGGTATACGTAAATAAATAAGCCTTTTTTTGAACGTCAATTAAGTTAGCCGTAAACAGCAGCGTCCGGTCATCAATGTCCCGTAAAATGTACCGAATTTCCTCCAACTGCAAGCCGTCAAGCTCTTCCCGTTCCTCTGGCAGCTTTTGATCGGCATTATTGCTGAAAATGAGCTTGTTATCCTCATCTTTAATTTCTATAAAAATTTGCTGATTGCGATTTTGGGAAATAAACTCGTTAACGATTTGCTCCATTACTTTTTTTTCGTAATCGACAGAATCATAAATTTGCATAATAGGGACGATGGCATTGACGCTTGCCTGAATATTCATATTTTCGCTCAGCGTGCTCTTAATTTCCTGCTCCAGCATTTTGCTATGAATGCGCTCGATAAATAGGATGGATGATAAATTAAAGATGAGAACGAATGCAAGGAGGGAGAACAGATAAATCTTTTTCCAAAACTTCATGCTTTAGTCCTCCAGGCGATAGCCAATCTTGTAGATGGTTTTAATATAATCCTGCATATGGAGCTTTTTGCGCAAAGATTTAATATGCATATCAACGGTTCTTGTCTCGCCGTAATAATCAGCTCCCCATACCCGGTCGAGAAACTGCTCGCGCGTCAGCGCGATGTTTTTATTTTTCATCAACACAAGCAGCAGCTCGTATTCTTTAGGGGTCAGTTCCACAGGCTCTCCGTTTATCGTCACCTCTCTTTTGTCCATAAGCAGCTTTACATTTCGAAACTCCAGTACATTTTCTTCCTTGCCATATCTTCGAAGCACGGTTTCTATCCGCGCCAGAAGCTCAATTGCTTCAAATGGCTTTACCATATAATCTTCAGCGCCAAGCTTCAAGCCGTTCACCTTATCAAATACTGAATTTTTTGCAGTAAGGAAAATGACAGGTATGCCAAAGGCTTTAATCCGATCCATTAGCATGAAGCCGTCCATGCCGGGAATCATTACATCGAGCAGGATCAAGTCGATTTTTTCTTTCTTGATAAGCTCCAAAGCAACAAGCCCGTCATAAGCTTCCATAGTCTCGTAATGAACGAGATTTAAATTCATTTTTATGATTTTCGATATATTCACATCATCTTCAACGATCAATATTCGCTTGCTCAATGGTTGCTTGTCTCCTCTATCATTTTTATAAGCCTATTAATAGCACCAATCCCCGCCTATTGCAATGTCAATATTAAACTATGAACACTTCTCTCCTTCGACTTTACAACTTCATTACAATTACATCTAACTTCCCATATATCTAACTTTTAAACTTTATGTATAGACATAAAGGAGAGAGTATACCGATGACTAACAAATGGATAGCTGCATTTGGCGCATGTTTGCTGGCTATGCAGCTGACAGGCTGCTCCGATTCGGCTGTTAAGGCTGATCCGGCAGCAAGCGAAATTCCTGTGGGCGGAGCTGTTGAATCTGACAAGCCTTCTCCGCCTGCTCAAGACCCTTCGATTGTGGCTTTAGTCAACAAGCAGCAAAGTTTAGACGAGACGTATGTGCCGGATGACTTGGTTACAGTGGATGTGCCTACTGTTCTGAACAATCCGGAAGTGAATCAGTTAAGAAGGGAAGCTGCCGGGGCATTGAAGGAAATGTTCGACAAGGCTGCTGACGCAGGCATTAAGCTGTATGCTCGCTCGGGTTATCGTTCCTTTCAAACGCAAAGGCAGCTATTCGAAAATTACGCTGCCAAGCATGGCGAGGAGGCGGCTAATCGCTATAGCGCCAGAGCAGGGCAGAGCGAGCATCAAACGGGGCTCGTGATGGACGTTACAAGCGAAAGCGTTAATCTTCAGCTCGAGGAAACGTTTGGCGAAACGGCCGAAGGCGAGTGGCTCAGCGAGCATGCGCATGAATTCGGATTTATTATTCGTTATCCGAAGGGTCAGGAAAAGATAACAGGCTATATTTATGAGCCTTGGCATATCCGCTATTTAGGAACAGAGCTTGCCGGCAAAGTTTACACGAGCGGTCTGACTTATGAGGAATATTTGGAGAAGGAGAAGCCAAAAGATGAGATCAGCTAGTGCAAGGCGCAGAGCGCGCAGGAGGCTGCTGGTACTGCTGCTATTTATGGTTCTCGTTGGTTTAATTGCAGGAGTTCCCTATCTCGTGAAAGTATTTCAGCGCTTAGAAACGGGCAATCTGCCAGTTGCAGCCGAATCCAGCCCGAATGCAGGCAGCGATTCGGAGCAGCATACCACTATCCGCATCGCTGCTGCCGGCGACATTATGTTTCATCAGACACAGCTCGACAGCGCTTATGATGCTAACAGCAAAACCTATGATTTTAAATCCGTATTTGAAGATATTAAGCCAATTATTAGCGCTGCTGATCTGGCTATTGCTAATTTTGAAACGACGGCAGCCGGATCAAGTCGGCCATACAGCGGCTATCCTGTCTTCAATTCTCCAGATGAAGCTATCGATGCGATTAAATATGCAGGCTTTGACGTTTTGACCACTGCGAACAATCACAGTCTGGATACCGGCAGCGAGGGACTGAAACGGACGGTTGAAGCGATTCAAAGTAAAGGTATCGATACAGTGGGCACGTATAACAAAAAACCGGAATCACGAGTGCTGATGAAGGATGTTAAAGGAATTAAAGTGGCTATACTATCTTATACAGAAAGCACGAACGGCTTAGGCAGCAAGTATGCCGCTGATGAACTAAATGCGATGATCAATATGATGGACAAGACCGCGATCGTTAAGGATATACGAGAAGCCAAGCAGCTTGGAGCCGATATAATAATTTCCTTGATGCATTGGGGCGATGAATATGTGGAGCAGCCGAATGCGAAGCAAATTGAATTTGCACAGCTGATGGCTAAGGAAGGCGCAGACATTATTTTAGGAAGCCATCCGCATGTTATACAAAAGTCAGAATTCATAGAGACAGCAGATAAATCAACGTTTGTCATTTATTCGATGGGCAATTTCATTTCCAATCAAAGGAGGGAAACGCTCGACAGCCGCAATGAGCTTACGGAGGACGGTATTATCGTTAACATCGATATTCGCAAAGACAACAAAACTAATGAAACGACGATACAGCATGTGGAATACGTGCCTACATGGGTTTATCGCGACAAGGAAGAAGGCCAATCCAAATATACGTACCGCATACTTCCTGTTGAGAGTTATCTTGATAGCAATGATATATCCGCGGCATTCAAACAACGCATGAAACGTTCACGCGATGCAACGGTATCTAAAATGGATACAACACCAATTATTAAAAATTGAAGCTATTCGTGGATTAAAATAAAAGAACCTGCTTCGCCTGTCAATGCGGCTAATGGACGCTTGCATGGGCGAAGAGAAGGTTCTTTTTTAAAAATATAGAAAAGTATATCATTTTACTATACTTTCTCTATATTTCTCTGGAATGAAACGTGCAATCGCTATAAGGACGGCGAAAGCCGTTTCACCTTGTTAAGCCTAGTTATGAGTAAGTTGTTTTGCTGTATATGAAATATCATATACAATATGCTGAAATGCCCCAAAAAACACAAATGTATATGAATTTTCATATACACTACAATGAAATGCCCCAAAAAACACAAATGTATATGAAATATCATACAGAATCGGTCGGTGCCACCTCAAAACAGCTAAATGTATATGAAATTTCATATATAATAGGCTGAAATGCCCCAAAAAATACAAATGTATATGAAATATCATACAGAATCGGTCGGTGCTACCTCAAAACAGCTAAACAACAGTGGCCGGAATCCCAAACTTGATCGCAGTAGTATTCCAAGCAGTAACATCCATTCTATTGCTTCTTGTTGCCCTATTCACAATTAATCGGTACCCTCCAAAGTTACGCTACAAATTTTAATTGACGGATAGCGCGAGCGATGGTAATATCTAACTAAAGTTTAAACCTTTAAACTTTTATAACGTAAATGACCAACAAGACCAATCAAACGAAGAAAGCTGTTCTCTTATTGATTAATGTGTAGAAATATGTTGTTACTTGCAACAATTATGCCTATTACATTGATCAAGCAATTCGTATCAAGCATTTTTTTTAACTTTAAAGTTAAAGCCTTTAAACTTTTGTGAAGGGTGAGATGCTTATGGCGATTAGAAAAGGAAAGCTGATGAGGTTCGGTCTTATTCTGCTTGTAATCTGTTTTGTAATGCCAATGTACGCTCCAGCTGCAAGTGCAGCTAATACACCATTCGAAACAGAAATTATTGTGAGGACAGTCAATCAGTTTAAAATTGCGGCAGACGTCACAACGTTTATCAACAAGGCCGTGCAGTATAATGTCGACGTTATTAATTTGAATGTGAAGCAGGATGAGGATGACGAGGTGCCTTCAGGCTATGTATTTTACGACAGCGATATTGCGCCGATCGCCCCTGGCTATGCCACATTCGATGCTCTGCAGCACGTTATTACGGCAGCGCATGCCAACAACATTAAGGTCAGGGCATGGATACCGCAATTTCATGATCAGGCTGCCTTCAATCTTAACCCCGGCTGGCAAATGTATTCACTAGTCGGCGGTGTCGCCAAACCGTTCAAAGGGTCGGGAGGCGACGAATATTTTGTCAATCCGATTCATCCCGATGTGCAGGCCTATCAGCGTTCCATCATATCTGAGGTTGTAAGCAATTATGATGTTGACGGGGTTGTACTGGATTGGCTGCGATTTGATGATTACAACATGGATGTGAGCAGCTACACGGTAAATTTGTATCAGAGTCTGTATGGCTATTCGCCGCTCACGATCAATTTTGCGACAGATTCTACCCGCAGACAGGAGTGGAACGCATGGCGAACAGATAAAATCGGACAGTATGTCGCCGATGTGCGGGATGATATCGAAGCGGTGAAGCCGGGGCTGGAGCTGGGCGTATATATTTTGCCGCCTGAATTTACTGAGGTAGGGCAGGATGTATCGAAATTTCATGAATCGATAGATTTTGTTGCTCCGATGGCTTATTTCGATGATTGGGGCTTTACTCCGGATTGGGTGTACGGTACAAACGGGATTTTGGCGGATACAGCGGCATTAGCGGGTTCAGCCGTGCGCATCGTCCCGGCGCTCGATGATGATTGGACGACTGCTCAGTACAATCAGGTGTACGGCGGCATTCGAGATAACTATCCGAATGTTACACATTTATCATTTTTCTCTTATGGGGCATGGAGCGATACGACGCTGAGTCAAATAAACACGCGAAGAACCTGGCCGGATAATGGAGAGTATGACGCTGCGCTTCCTGCCGGCTGGAAAGCAAGAAATATCGGTTTAACAGCGGGCACAGCCTCCTACAGCAGCGGAGATTTTACGCTTACGAGCAAGAGCTCCGACATTTGGGGCACGCAGGATAAGCTTAATTTTATTTACCAGACGATGACCGGTGATGGGACGATTGTTGCCAAAGTGAATGCTATGAGCAATATGAACAGCTGGGCAAAAGCTGGCGTCATGATAAGGGATACGCTGAATCCATCTGCAAAGCATGCAGATATGCTTATGACGCCTAGCAATGGCGCGACGTTCCAGTATCGCGCTGCAACTGGCGGCAGCATGACGGATGTCCTTGCATCTGCCAGTGTGCCGCGCTGGGTAAAGCTGGAGAGAGCGGGCAATCAGTTTATCGGTTATATATCGTCCAATGGAACGAGTTGGAGCGAGGTGAGCAGAAAAACGATTGCGATGAACAGTTCCGTGTACGTAGGCATTGCGCTGAGCAACCCAGGCAGCTCATCCTCGAACAAAGCCATGTTCAGCCAGGTCCAAATCTATTAAAAATTAGGATTCAAAACGCATCCATTCCCGAATTGACAACATTCGGGATGGATGCTAGCATCACAATTAAAGTTAAAACCTTTTAACTTTAATTCGGATTAAAGGAGAAGGCTGTATAGATGAACATTTATGATGTAGCAAAAAAATCAGGATTATCCGTTGTAACGGTTTCCAGGGTCATTAACAATTCCCCAACTGTGCGTGAAGGAAATAGACAAAAAGTACTAAAGGCGATGGAAGAGCTGAATTATCAGCCCAACTCGGCAGCACAGAGCTTAGTGCGCGGCAAGACAGGAATCATCGGCATGTCGATCACAAATTTGAATGACTCCTTTTATGACCGGGTTATTAAAGTCGCCAATCGCAAGCTGGCGGATCAAGGCTACTTTTTAGCATTGTCTATTTTGGAAAATGAAGGCGAAGGCGATATCAACAATTTTTTGTTTCAAAGAGACCGCGTGGACGGCATTATATTGCTGTCGCCTATCGAAGAGGAGCAGTACGTTGCCGAGCTGAAAAAGAAAAAAATCCCGTTTATTTTGCTGGATAACCAATTTGAGCACGACGATGTATCCAGTGTTGTTGTAGACAATTTCAAAGGGGGCTATGATGCGACGAAGCATTTGATTGAGCTGGGACATACAAAAATCGCGCATATTGGGGGCCCAACTATTTTTCTAAGCGTTACAGAGAGAAAGAAGGGCTATGTGCAGGCTCTTGCCGATGCAGGACTGGCGCCATTTGCCATTGAATATAGCGGTTTTACGGTAAGCAATGGCTATGAGGTAGCGAAAAAATGGATAAGGGAGGATGCCTTGCCTACAGCCATTTTTGCAGGGGATGACTTTATCGCGCTGGGCGTCGTCCATGCACTGCGTGAGGAAGGCATCAAGGTACCGCATGATATATCAGTAGTCGGTTTTGATGATCAGCAGCTCGCCGCAGAGTTTTTTCCGCGGCTGACAACGGTGCGGCAGCCAGAGGCGCAAATGGCGAGCATAGGTGTAGATTTGCTGCTGAAGCAAATTAATGGCCAGCTCGAGAAACCGACGGTAACTAAGCTTAGCCCTCAGCTGCTTGTTAGAGAGTCTAGCGCTTATCTGAAAATATAATGTTTGAAGAAATTATGAGTCCGCGAAAGAGAACGACAGAAATAAATATTTAGGAGTGACTGAGCCTGTGAAATATTATTTGGGAGTCGATGCGGGTGGCAGCAAGACTTACGCAGTAATTGCCGATGAGCTGGGCCAAGTAGTCGGAATGGGAAAAGGAGGGAATGGCAATCATCAAACGAATCGCAAGCAGGCGGAAATTAGCTTGAACGAAGCGGTAGCCGGTGCGCTTGATGAAGCAGGCTTAACAGCCCAGCAAATTGCCCTTGCCTGGTTTGGCCTTGCCGGAGCAGATCGTGAAAGCGATTTCCGTATTCTTCGGCCGATTATTGCGGGGCTGAAGCTTCCGAAAACCGAAATATCATGTGATACAACGATTGCTTTGCGGGCAGGGACAGAGCATCCGTACGGCATTGTGCTTATTTGCGGCTCTGCAGTTAATTGCTCAGGAGTAAACCGGGCTGGCGAGACGTTCCAATGCGGAGGCTTTGGCTATCAATTCGGCGATTTCGGCGGCGGATATGATCTTAGCGTAGAAGTGTTCCGCAGTGTTATTCGCGCATTTGAAGGCAGGGAAGCTGAGACGCATCTATCAGATAAGCTTATCAAGCTGCTCGGGTACGCCAGCGTTGCAGAGCTAAGGGACGATTTTCTCGATCATTCCAGAAGCTTGCCGGTCAGTGCAGCAAGGCTGCTGTTTCAGGCTGCGGAGGAAGGGGATGCAACAGCAACCAAGCTGCTCATTAAACAGGGGGAGGAGCTTGGGCTTGCAGCATTAGCTACGATTAACCGCTTGAATATGAGCGGGGAAGCGTTTGATATTGTGCTCGCAGGCAGCTTGCTTGCAAAAGGCGATCGAGCAGGAATTATCCGTTCAGCTATTGAGAAAAAGGTCAAGCTGGCAGCCCCTGACTGTAAACTCAAGGCTTTGGATAAGGAGCCGGTTATCGGAGCGGTCATTTTGGCCATGGAGAGCAGTGGCTTGCAGCTGGACCGGGAGCGAATAGAAAGGCTTTCGCAAACGCAGCTTGGTTATATTCGAAAAATTCAAAATATTCAATAAAGGAATGGTTTGGCATGAAGAAAGCGTTGAAGCTGGTCGTTATTGGCGGCGGTTCCTCCTATACGCCGGAGCTGATGGAAGGTGTCATACAGCACTACAAGGAGTTGCCCGTAGAGGAAATATGGCTGGTTGATATTGAGGAAGGAATCGAGAAGCTTCATATTATTACGGAGCTGAGTAAACGCATGGTTGCAAAGTCACAGCTGCCGATTAAAGTGTACGGCACAACGAACCGCAGGGAAGCGATTGCCGGTGCTGATTTTGTTTGTACACAAATCAGAGTTGGTATGCTGGAGGCACGCAAATGGGATGAACGGATTCCTATTAAGTATAATGTCATTGGCCAGGAAACGACAGGCCCCGGCGGCATGATGAAAGGACTGCGCACGATTCCGGTCATCCTTGATATTTGCAAGGATATGGAGGAGCTGGCGCCGGACGCCTGGCTGCTTAATTTCACGAATCCGGCAGGGATGGTAACCGAGGCTGTGCACAAGTACTCATCGATTAAAAGTGTAGGCTTATGCAACTCGCCGATCGGCTTCAATAAGTGGCTGATGGAATTTTTCAAGCTTCCAGCCGAGCGCATTTATGCTGAGTTTGTAGGCATCAACCATTTGCACTGGGTGTCGGATGTCGTAATTGACGGGCAAAGCAAGCTGCAGGAGCTGATCGATTATCCGCAAAGCTATAAAGCCGCCAATGTACCTTTTGAAGCTTGGAGCCACCGCTTTCTTGATTCCTTGCAAGCGATTCCATCTTATTATTTGAGCTACTTCTATATGACAGATAAGCTGCTGAAGGAGCAGCAGGAAGCAGCGAAGCAAAGCGGCTCGCGGGCTGAGGTTGTCAAAAAAGTAGAGGAAGAGCTGTTTGAGCTGTACCGCAATGTCGAGCTGGAGGAAAAGCCGAAGCAGCTGGAGCAGCGCGGCGGCGCTTACTATTCTGAGGCGGCAGTGCTGCTCATGCGTTCGATTTATAACGATGCCAGAGATATTCAAACGCTCAACGTAAGAAATGGCCGTATTATTGATTTTTTGCCGGAGGATGCTTCAATCGAAGTCAATTGCATCGTTACAAAGCAAGGGCCTATCCCGCTGCCTCTGCGTAAAATTCCGCCTTCCGTCAAAGGCTTGCTGGCTGCTGTTAAGCAATATGAAAGCTTGGCGATTGAAGCAGCTGTACACGGCGACCGGAAAATAGCCTTGCAGGCGATGGTTCATCATCCGCTGGTGCCTTCTGTCGAAATAGCGGAGCAATTGCTCGATGAGATGCTCAAGCAAAATAAGCAATATTTGCCGAAATTTCAATGGGCCGCACAAGGCAGGGAGGACGAAAGCTGATGAAGGCAGCCCCTAAGCCGAGTAAACTGAACAAGTTTTGGAAGCAGTGGGATTTGCAATCTATGGTTTTGCCAGGCGTTATCTTTATATTCATTTTCAGCTACATTCCGATGTACGGGATTGTAATGGCTTTTCAGCAGTACGATATTTTTGCAGGAATATGGAAGAGCGAATGGACGGGGCTGGCCAATTTTCGGATGTTTTTCAATGCGCCGGAGTTTCTTAACATTATGCGCAATACAATTGCGATCAGCTTGTTCAAGCTCGTTATTTCTTTTCCTGCGCCTATCATTCTTGCGCTCATGCTCAATGAAGTAAGGCATATGGCGTTTAAGAGAATGATTCAAACGATAAGCTATCTGCCTTATTTTTTGTCATGGGTTATTGTGTCTGGCTTCGTGTTCTCTCTCCTCTCGGTTGATAATGGCACAATCAACATTCTTCTTCAGAAGCTCAATCTGATTGAGCATCCAATTAACTTCTTAGCGATTCCAGAATATTTTTGGACCATATTAGTAAGCGTAAATGTTTGGAAGGAAGTCGGCTTTGCCAGCATTGTCTATCTTGCAGCTATTGCAGGCGTAGATCCGACGCTGTATGAGGCTGCTTCCATCGACGGCGCAAGCCGATTGAAGCAAATTTATTTAATTACGCTGCCCAGCATAGCGCCTATCATTATTATTTTTATGATTTTAGCTATCGGCAATATTTTAAGCGCTGGCTTTGAGGATATATTGCTGCTTGCCAACAATCCTATTTTGCGGGAATACTCCGATGTTATTGATACTTACGTATACCGAGTCGGCATATTGAATTCGCGCTTCTCGTATGCCACAGCAGTGGGGTTATTTAAAGCGGTTATTAGCGTCAGCCTGCTCATTATTGCCAACAAAATAGCACGCAGAGCAGACGTCAGCCTTTGGTAGAAGTCTGTATTCATAAGGGAGTGATTCATGATGCGGCTTAGTCTCGGAGACAGAATGCTGCAAAGAACAATCTACGTTTTTCTCACGCTGCTCGCCATCGTCATGCTCTATCCGTTCTGGAACTCGCTCGTCATTTCCTTCAATCTGGGAAGCGACACATCGCTTGGCGGAGTTACGCTATGGCCAAGGGCATTCACGCTGGAAAACTACTATATCGTTTTTCGCGATCAGAGGCTGCTGAATTCCTTCTGGATTTCCATTGCAAGAACATTAGCCGGGACGGTATTATCCGTATTTTTCACTGCGCTGCTTGCTTATGGCATGTCCAAAAAAGTGCTCTATTTGCGCAAATACTACATGGTTTTCTTTATCGTTACGATGTTTTTCAGCGGCGGCCTTATTCCTACCTTTATGCTTGTCCGTTCACTTGGCATGCTGAACACATTTTGGGTTTTTATTATTCCAGCTTTAATCAGCGTGTATCATATGATCGTGATTCGCACCTTTTTCTCGGCATTGCCTGATGGATTGGAGGAGTCTGCAAAAATAGACGGCTGCAGCAACTACGGCATTTTCTTTCGTATCGTAGTGCCGATCTCAGGTCCTGTGCTGGCGACCATCTCGCTGTTTACGGCGGTTGGGCACTGGAATGACTGGTTTACAGGGGCGATCTATGTGTCCAAGGATCATTTGCTGCCTATTCAAACGCTGCTCCGGCAAATTATGAATTCGAATATTATGACTGAAATATCGTCGTCCAATGCCATTGCGCTCGATCATATGAACCGCAATCGAACGGTCACGACCAAGTCATTGACGATGGCTACTATGATGGTTGCTACTATTCCAATTATTTTGACCTATCCGTTTTTACAGAAATATTTTGTCAAAGGGGTATTGATCGGGTCGATGAAGGAGTAGCTTCAATAAATTAAAGGAAAGTAGGGGAAAAGATGACTAAAAAATTAAAGTGGGTGTCATTTGTTATTGCTGCTTTACTTGTTTTCCTTGCTGCTTGCTCCAACAATGGGGGAGGCAAGGAGCCGAGCGCAGCGCCGCCGGCAACTGGCGGGCCTACGAGCGATGCCGGAGATGTGGAAGACAATTTAGGCGTTAAGCCTGTAACCTTCAGCTTCTACGGCCATTATGACTGGATGACGACGGCACCCTGGGGAGACAATGAGGCGACGAAATGGATACAGGAAAATTTAAAAGTGAATGTGAATCCCGTACAGGCAGGCGGAGCGGCTGAAGAGAAGCTCAACACGATGATCGTCGGCAACGATTTGCCAGATGTCATATTTACAGATCGCGGAGCGGTAGTCGAACGTCTGGTGAAGGCCGGCAAGCTTGTCGCACTCGACGAATACTACGATAAATATCCGAACTTTAAAAAGTATGTGAAGGAATCCACCTTTAACCTGCTTCGATCCGAAGACGGTAAAATCTATCAAATTCCGAACTGGTACACAGCCGGCACCTTTGGCAACGGGGGCTGGATGGTGAATAAAGATATTTACAATGAGCTTGGCAGACCTAAGCTGGAAACCTTTGATGACTTATATGATTATTTATTGCAGGTTCGGGACAAGTATCCGAATGTTGTGCCTTTGGAAGTTGGCGAGAAGGGTGCCGGACTGGACATTATGTATGGCGGCTTTAAAGAAAATGCGACCAGTCATGATATCGGTCTCAAAGGGTATCCGGACGGCGACAAGCTGGTATCCATCTTTGAGGATCAAGCATATAAAGAGCTGGTGCTCTACATTAATAAGCTGTTCCGAGAAAGACTGATTACGCAGGACGCGCTGCAGCAAACACAGGATGCCGTGAAGGAAAAGGTGAATACGGGCCGTGTAGCCGTCATGATCGAATCCAATATTACGACTTACGGCGCTGAGGGTCATCGTGCACTGACCAATGCGAATCCAGACAGCGGTTATGAAATTATTTGGCCGATCCGCAAAGCGGGATTAGACAAGGATAAAATTTTTGTTAGCGGCTTTGAGAGCTTGGGCTGGAACGTAAACGTCATTACTACAGAAGCAAAAGATCCGGAAGCGATTTTTGCTTACTATGATTGGATCACCGGACCTGAAGGGCAAAAGGTACTGTTCTTCGGACCTAAAGGCTTGTTCTGGGATGAGGAAAATGCGGACGGCTCGCCCATTCCGAATGAAGCGTACAAAACGGGCGATGTCAACGAACGTACAGAGAAGATGAGAAAATTCGAGGACTTCAACTGGGCGGGCAATACGACATTTATTGATACGGCCAAAATGAACCTGGAGATGGCGCTCTCCGAAAATCAGCGCTCATGGGAGACGATCGCGCAATCTACTGTAACATGGGCGACTAGCAAGGACGTGACGGAATATGTGAATACGGAGCCGATTCCTGAAACAGAAATTGGCGTCATTTTACAAAATGTGAATGATATCTATACAGTAGCCTTCGCCAAAATGGTACATGCAAAGTCGGATGAGGAAGTGCTTGCTGTGCTGGAGCAGGCGAAAAAAGATTCAAACAAGGCAGGCCTTGATAAGCTGCTGCAATTCCGCACTGAAAAGTGGCAGGAGAACGTACAAAAAATTAATGCAGGCCATTAGTTTATTCGTATAACGCAGACAAAACGAGGACGATACACCTGAGTATGTATTTTGCACAATTGTTATCACTTATTTTTTTAATAAGTTTGTTTAACTATGGAGCGAAGTATATACCAGGTGATTTTTTTTGCCAAAAAAGCTGTATTGGCAGCACGAATAGACGAAACAGGAGGGGTAATTAATGAAATTAAGGCTAAAGAAGCGGCTCGCTTCAATTGCTGCGGCATCCTTGTTGTTCAGCTCAATTGGCCTGCAATTAGGCTATGCAGAACCGGCTTCAGCTAATGAAGCGACGAACACGCCGTTTGAAACAGAGGTTATCGTGAGGACGGTCAATCAATTTAAAAATAACGCTGATGTGCAAAGCTTTGTGAATATGGCTGAGCAATATGGCGTTAATGTCATCAGTATGAATGTGAAGCAGGATGAAGATGACGAGGTTCGTTCCGGGCAGGTGTTTTACAACAGCAGCATTGCCCGGATAGCTGAAGGCTATGAAGATTTCGATGCCCTGCAGGCTGTTATTGATGCTGCTCATGAAAAGGACATTAAGGTACATGCCTGGATTCCTCAGTTCCACGATCAGGAAGCTTTTTTGGAAAATAGTGATTGGCAAATGAAAGCATTGGTTGACGGCGTACCGACACCTTTCACTGGCTGGAATGGAAGCGAATATTTCGTCAACCCGCTTCATCATGAGGTGCAGGCGTACGAGCGCTCTATTATATTAGAGGTTAACGAAAATTATGATGTCGATGGCGTCGTGCTCGATTGGATTCGCTTTGATGATTACAATATGGATGTAAGTGAGTATACAGTAGACAAATATGAAGCAGAGTTTGGTTACTCGCCGCTTGAAATCGACTTCAGTACGGAATCTGCCCGGCGTTCGCAGTGGAATGAGTGGAGAACGGATCAGATTGGTGAATATGTAGGCGGTATTCGCAGTGATATTGCGCAATCCTCCAAACCGAATACGAAGCTGGGCGTGTACATCTTGCCGCCTGAATTCGTAGAGGTAGGACAGGATGTGTCCAAATTCAAGCAGCATATTGATTTTGTAGCGCCCATGGCTTATTTCGACGATTGGGGCTTTGAGAGCGATTGGGTATACAGCAATGAGTATGGCATTTTGAAGGATACATCGGATTTGACCAGCGGAGCGAACGTCGAAATTGTAGCTACGCTGGATAACGATTGGACGGATGATGAATATCAGGAAATTTATAAGGGCTTACGGGAAAATTATCCGGATGTAAAAAGGCTGTCCTTTTTTGCTTATCAAAAGTGGCCAGAATCTGAGTTGATTAAAATCAAAGAGCGCAAGGATTGGCCTACGCCTGGCTGGACACCGCCGGTTGAGCAGGATTACGAAGCGGAACTGCCGGAAGGCTGGAAGGCTAGAAATATTGGACTTAAGCCGGGAGCTGCAAAGTATGAAGCTGCAAACGGTCAATTTATACTAAGCGGCCATTCAACGGACATCTGGGGCAATATGGATCAATTGAACTATGTCTACAAAGAGGCTTCGGGCGATATGACGATGATTGTTAAGGTCAAATCCATGGAGCAAATGAGCGGATGGGCCAAGGCGGGCGTCATGATTCGCGAATCACTCGATCGAGACTCGAAGCATGCCGACATGATGCTTACGCCGGAGAATGGCGCAACCTTTCAATATAGGCAACATACAAGAGGAGGCATGGCAGATCAAACCGCTGATGCAGCAGCGCCGTTATGGCTGAAGCTGAGCAGAAGCGGTGATGATTTTACTGGCTATATATCCGCCGATGGCGATTCTTGGGAGCCAGTAGGCAGTATTACGATTCCAATGGATGAGCAGGTGTATGTTGGCATCGCATTAAGCAACCCGGACGATAGCGAGTCCAATCAAGCAGTTATTGAAAATGTGGAACTGTTAGAGGAAGATTCGCCAACAAATCCTAATCCGGGCGGAGGAGCGATCCCTCAGCCTTGGTCAGCAGCCAGTATTGGATCCGGCACAAGCAGCTCTCAATATGATGCGGCAAAAGATAGCTTTACAGTAAAGAGCACAGGCACAGATATTTGGGGCACCAGCGATGCGATGCATTATATTTATCAGCCGCTTAATGGCGACGGGCATTTAATGGCCAAGGTTGCCGGAATGACAGATGTAAGCGAATGGGCAAAAGCGGGTGTCATGATCCGTGAATCCATTGCTGCCAATGCTGCGCATGCCGATATGATGATGACGCCGAATGTGGCCAGCTTTCAATTCCGTGAACAAATGGAAGGCAGCACAGCTGACACGACCAGACCGGGAACGCTTCCTGCATGGGTGAAAATTGTGCGCACAGGCGATACGTTTATTGGATTCGTATCGTCAGACGGCAGCGAGTGGACGAAGGTGGGCGAGAAGCAGATTGCGATGCCGGACAATGCGTATGCAGGGCTGGCTGTCAGCAACCCGGGCAGCAGTTCTTTAGGCAAAATTATGTTCGAGGAGGTTTTGATTTACGAAGGAACGGATGCAGAGCCGCCAACCGCACCGGGTTCACCGCAGGTTACTGAGGTGACAAGCGATACGATTGCACTGTCCTGGATTGCGTCAACGGACAATATTGCCGTTTCGGGCTATGAGATCAGTTATGGAGAGCGCACTGTTTTTACAGCAAATACAGCAATTATATTGCAAGGCCTGACGGCTAATACGACGTATGATTTTTTGATTAAAGCTGTTGACCTGGCGGGCAACCGGTCTGGCGCAGCTGCGATAACGGCGTCTACTGAGGGGTATAATTTGCTGAAGGGACATAACTGGAATCAAATGTCGGGTGCAACGATGGTAGGCAGCGAGCTGATTGTAAAAGGATTGGGAAGAGGGATCATTCCGCTAGGCAACCAGTCAAGTCAGCCTGCTGTTGCCAATCCGCCTATAAATTTGCGCGGGCCGCAGCTGAATGTATCTGGTAATTTTATGATAGATTTTGAGCTTCTAGCTTCGCAGCAGGCGCGCCCTTCTGTACAGCTGTACGGCGCCTTGCCGATCATTCAGGATGAATGGCGGGAAGAAGGCAAATATGTCAGCATGGAGCTGCATGGAGGCAAGCTGCATGTAAATGTTTATGATGGCTTGTCCGCTTATCCGGATACAGCTGAGTACAGTTATAACGGAGCTGGCGAAACCAGAGTTTCCGTAGCAAGCAATGCTGGCAAGCTTGTATTTTATGTGAACCAGAATGAGGTCGGGCAGTTGGATGATCCAGGCGTATTCGATAGCCATAAGGTTTATTTCGGAGCAGATGCGGCTGTCGGCAAATCCTTCATGATTCAAGCCATCTATGCGAAGCCGCTGGATCCAGCTTCAACACTGGACGTCCAGGATCAGCAATTTAGCTTATCGGGCAGCAGGGCTGAGTCGCTGCGCAGCCTGGCGGCCAAAAAATATTCGCATTTGTCTATCGGTACAGCCGTTTCTGTCAATGCGCTGATCAGCGACCCTCAATATGCGGAAATACTAGGGCGCGAATTCAATATGATTACGCCGGAAAATGATATGAAATTCCAATTCATACATCCGCAGCGCAATGAATATGCCTTTGCTGAAATGGACGCGCTGATGGAATATGCTGAGCTTCATAAAATGAAAGTGCATGGCCATACGATGGCTTGGAGCGAAGCTGTACCGCGATGGGTAACCGACGGCAATTTCAGCAAGCAAGAGTTAAAGACGATATTGGAAGAGCATATTACAACTGTTGTGAGCCGTTACCCGAAAATTATGAGCTGGGATATTATTAATGAGCCGATGGCAGGCCTGAATGTTGATCCCAATATTCGTCCGTCTATTTGGTATGATAAGCTTGGCGAGGAATATATTGAAATCGCATTAAGAGCGGCACATGCGGCTAATCCGGCAGCAAAGCTATATGTAAATGAGTATTGGATAGAAGAGGATAATATAAAAAGCAATGCTGTGTTTGAATTAGTCAAAGGGTTGAAGCAGCGCGGTGTGCCTGTGCATGGCGTAGGCTTTCAGATGCATGAGGATTTAACGGATCAGTGGGATCCTGTCAGCGCAGCAGAGTTTAAAGCAACAGCGACTAAATTCGCTAATATCGGCATCGAGGTTCGTGTTTCGGAGCTGGATATGAACATTCATAAACCTGTCAATGCGGCTACACTGCAAGAGCAAGCTGATTATTTCGGTGAAATTACCGATATGGTTAAAAAATTCAAAGTTAATGGTATAAAGTTCAATGCACTGTCGATGTGGGGCTTTACGGATCGTTACTCGTCCCTGCAGCCGCATCATTCTTATGGCAGCTTTGGAAATGGACTTATTTTTGATGAGAATTACGAAGCGAAGCCTGCATATGATGCTTTAGTTGATTCCTTGAAAGAGCCAGGTCCGGCAAATCCTAACCCTGATACTAATCTAAACCCAACCCCAAATCCAAATCCGCCAAGTGAAACCGATGAGGACGAGGAAGAGGAGTCGGGTGAGAATGGGAAAACCGATGGAGATGGCAATGGGCAGTCCGGCAATCAGCTGAAGGACATAGGCAATCATTGGGCAAAGCAGGATATTGAGCAAGCGGTGCAAAAAGGCTTCGTGAAAGGGTATCCGGATGGAAGCTTCCAGCCGGATCGTCATGTAAGCCGGGCTGAGTTTGTGCATATGCTGGTGCAAGCTTTAAAAGTGCCGCAATCAGCTTCGACATTCAGCTTTGTTGACCAAGCTGCTATCGGCAGTTGGGCGCAATCATCGATCGCAGCAGCGGCAGGCAAAGGGTGGATAACCGGCTATCAGGATGGCAGCCTGCGCCCTAACGATGGGCTGACAAGAGCGGAGCTCGCTGTTATTGTCGCCCGTGCGCTCCAGCTTGAACCATTAACTGCGCCCACAGAGTTTAGCGATGACAGCCAAATTCCTGACTGGGCGAGGGGATACGCAGCCGCGCTGCAAAGCAAAGGAGTTTTGCTTGGAAAAACAAATAAACGCTTCGCTCCTAATGAAGTAACGACTAGGGCGGAAGCCGTGAAAGTCATTTTATCGATCTTATAGCTTTTGTAAAATAACTAGAAGTGCAAAAGAACCTTCTCCACGCCGTTCGCCAATGGAATCAACCTTCCATAACGTACTGCCGGGAAGGTTTTTTTAAATGAAAAGAAAGTAAAGGTTTTCAAATAATGTAGACGAAAAGGAGGCGGATGAACTATGATAGCAAAAAAAACGCTGAAGGGGAGTTCGGCCATGCTCCGTCTCATTCGTAAATTTAATAGCCGCTGGAATCGCATTCGTGTTCCTTACAAGCTCATGCTTATTTATATTCCGCTTATTATCGGTCCGGCCTTGCTAAGCATGTATTATTTGACGAATAATTACGCGAATGAAGCAAAAGTAAACAGAATCTCTAACATGACAGACCTGTTAAATGTGCTGGGCAAGAAATTAGATGACCAGGTGCATACCTTTGAAAAGCTGTCCCGTCAAATTATGACAGATACTGAAATTATGACATTGGCTACGAAGCAGCCTGAAACGACATACGACCGCTTTTTAATAGAAAGTGCAATTAACAATAAACTGAATGCAATCTGGCTCAACGCAGACAACAATAGTTACATTCGAGCCATTATTATTGCAACGGACGATCAAATATACACGTATGGAAAAAGCTCTATCTTGAATTACGATGTGCTTGATCCAGTGTATCAAGAAAAGGTTGAACAGAAAAAGGGAGGGGCAGTCTGGTTCGAACCGCAAGCTTTTTCGGACGGTTTTTCGGACACGCTGTCATTTCGATTGGCCAGAGCGATAAAAGACCCGAAGCTTCATCATTTAGGCCACTTAACGTTAATCATCGATACGAAGTTATTTACGGATCAATTTGATGCGACCGTGCAGGATATACCTATTAAACTGCTGGATGCTGACGGCGAAGTGCTGTTATCTAATGAAATTGTATTGGACTCCAATAAATATCAAGCAGACACCTACTCGCAAGAGCCGATGTATACAGGATGGTCGCTGTCGGCAGAGCTGCCCCTGCAGCAGCTCTATGCTTCTATCTACGATACTGTAAAGACCGCAGTCATGTTAATTTCTATTTGCGCGGTCATAGGTTTGCTTGTTACTCATTTGCTAGTAAAGGATCTTGTTATCCCCATTCGCAAGCTATTGCGGAACATGAAGCAAAGCATTCGCGGCGTTAAAGCCGAGAAGCTGCAGCGTTTCGCAGGCGCGGTAGAGATTGTTGAAATGAATGATACGCTTATCTCCTTAATGTATGAAATAGAAAATTTGATTGAAGAAAAGACGAAGCAAGAGCATAAAAAGAAAAATGCAGAGCTGCGCGCTTTGCAGCAGCAATTGTCCCCCCATTTTTTATACAACACATTAAACTCTATACGCTGGATGGCTATTATTCAAAAGCAGGATCATATAAAAGATATGCTGGATGCACTGAACCGGCTTTTAACCTATGGACTAAGGGGAGATGAGAAGCTAGTTCCGATGCGCACAGATTTTGCTATTTTAGATGATTATGTGAAAATACAACGTGTCCGCTATCAGCATTTCGAATTAATTTGCCAAATACCAGAGGAGCTTCTGGATATACGAATTCCAAAGTTTTTATTGCAGCCGTTAATTGAAAATTCGCTTATTCATGCGCTCGCTCATGCCGATCGTCCTGGAGTCATTACGATTCGAGCTAGGGCGGAACGAGATTATATTTGGCTGGATGTGATAGATAACGGGATTGGGATGAGCGAAGAGCAATTGTTAAAATTAAAACAGAGCAAGCATAGTGAGGATAAGCATTTTGGTTTTCATAGCGTTGTCGAACGTGTGCAGCTTCATTATGGAGAACAATATGGAGTATTTATTAATAGTGAACAACAGAAAGGGACAATAGTTACATTAAAAATACCGAAGCAGGAGGGAGCTCTGTATGCGTAAAGTAATGATCGTAGATGACGAATCACTTGTGCGGATCGGTCTTCAATCGATGATCGACTGGGAAAGCCGCGGTTACCGTATAGAAGGTGTTTTTAAAAACGGGGCAGAAGCGCTCGAAGCAGCTAAAAGAGAACATTACGATATTGTTTTGACAGATATTAAAATGCCGGGCATGGGCGGCTTGGAGCTGATCAGCCATTTGCGGCAAGTAAGCCCAAGCACGAGTGTCATCATTCTTAGCAGCTACAATGACTTTGAATACACTAGAAAGGCAATTCAATTAGGCGTCAAAGATTATATTTCAAAATATCAAATAGAGCCGGAAGAGTTATTCCGGGTACTAGACAGCTTGAACGTTTCTTATCACGAGGCAGACGCTGTCTCCCGCCCTGACGCTGAGAGCGCACTGTCTTCGTTAGAAGCCGAAAAGGCCAGACTGCTTGTGGAAAGCAGGCAGCCGGATGCTTGCTTTGAATACCCGCTGCTCAGTGCGTGGATGGACAAGCTTCATGCCAGCAGCTGCCGCTGGATTATGATAGAGCCGCTAGAGCGCCAAGACGGCTATGAAAACGGAGAAATACGCGTTCTTTCCTTGCTTATAGCCGAAATGTTTGCACGTATTAAAAACCCGATTTTTTTAGGCGAGGATAAAGGCAGGCTGCACGGACTGCTTGCTGTTGCGGAAACGCCGTTCACGACAGAAGTATTGGAAGAAATGACTACAGAGTGGTGCGCCACCAGTCATGAAAAGTTAAATATAAAAACAGCTGTCTTTTGGAGCTCGCCCCGCTCTATTAAGGACGGCTGGCATGAAGCAAGATCGGCAGCCTTGCAATTGAGCCGTTTAGCTTTCCATAAAGAAGCTTTATGGATGATAGAGGACCTATCTCCGGTGCCTCGCTCCTTTGAGCATGAAGAATGGCTGGAGCTCCATCAGCTTATTCGCAAACGCATTGCCTTTTATCAATTTCATGAGCTGGCTGCAGATTTACAGCAGCATTTGGATGAAGGCGAGCATATAGAGCCGGAGGAATGGATGCGGTTATACAAGCAAGCCGCTCATCAATTATCCGATCATTTGCTGAATGACTGCCGGATTGCAACAGAATATATAGAAACATTTTTTAACGGATTATGGCCGCTGCCTGACTATATTTCAAAAGTGAAATCCAGTACGCAGCTTTTGCGGCATTTTTCCCAAATGACAGCAGCTGCCGAGCAGTACACCCAGTCTGGCGCCAATACAGCAGTCTGGATTGCTAAAGTTAATGAGTACGTCGCCAATCATTACGCTTCATTGCGGCTTGAAGATGTTGCCGAGCATGTTCATCTGAGCGTCAATTATTTCAGTCAAAAATTCAGACAAGAAACTGGAGAAGCCTTTATCGATTATTTGACGAGAATTCGTATTCAAGAAGCGATTAAGCTGTTTAGAAGCACCTCATTGTCCACTGAAGAGATTGCCGAGCAGGTTGGGTACATGAATGCGAACTATTTCACAAAAGTGTTTAAAAAGGTTACAGGCCAAACGATTAAACATTTTAAATTAAAATAAGCAGCATCGTAAAAAATGGAAGGTTTACCGATAAATTTGGCATGCGGGTTCGCATGTTATTGAAAAGTGGAATAAAAACCATCGATTTGACGATGGCTCGAGTTATCGTGAAGCGCTTACAATATATTCGAAAGCGTTGATAAAAGCAGCTTGCACGATCGATAACGAAGGGGGATTAAAAGGATGAGAAAAAAATCAATTATACTTCTTGCCTCAATCATCATGGCAGCAATAGTGCTGCAAGCGTGTGGCGGGGGCAACTCTGGCGGAGGAAAAGA
This sequence comes from Paenibacillus sp. IITD108, assembly GCF_036541265.1. Lineage (NCBI taxonomy): Bacteria > Bacillati > Bacillota > Bacilli > Caryophanales > Paenibacillaceae > Paenibacillus > Paenibacillus sp. IITD108. The sequence goes on from NZ_JAZHCT010000015.1 coordinate 79,705, forward strand.
TAAGAATAACACCGGCAGTAATGCTACAAAACAGCCTAATACAGAAAATGTATCTTTAAAGGTATGGGGGGATCTGGGTAATCAAGCTGTTTTGGAAGAGCCTTTTAAAGAAATAAACGCACTCTTCGCTACAAAACATCCGAACATCAAAATCGAGTTTGATTTTGCTCAAAACGATCAAAGCTTGAATGTGGCGTTGCAAGCGAATGAGCTGCCGGACTTATTTATGGTTCAAGGCGATAAAACATCAAAAATGAAAGAAATGCAGCAGAATGGTTTTATAACGGACCTGACTTCTTACAATATGGATCTCAGCCGATTCTCCGAATCCGAAAAATCTTATTGTATGATTGATGGCAAAATTTATTGCTCCTTGCCTGCATTTTTTGATACAAACGTTGTCTACTATAACAAAGATATTTTTGCTAAAAATAGTTTGAGTGTTCCTGCTAACTGGGAGGAATTTATGTCCATTATGAGCACGCTTAAAAGCGCAGGCGTAACCCCTATTGCATTAGCGGGCAAAAACGAATGGGATCGCGCTTGGCCGGTATTTGCCTTCGCTCCTGCCTTTGCTAATGACGGATTGAAGGCTGCCATGAATGGGGACGGCAAATTAACGGACGATAAAAATCTGGCGGATATGTTCCAATTCATTCGAGATTTTTCAGAAAAGGGCTATTTTGATAAAGACTTTTTAGCCACGGATAGTGCCGGCGCACAGTTTGCTTTTACAAATGGCAAAGCCGCTATGATTATTGACGGAACCTGGAACAACTCCACGTATAGCGAGTCGGGACTCAACCTGGGCCGATTCTCCGTACCGAATAATGATGGCAAGCGTATAGTTCAATCCAGCTATAGCAATTTTATGACGTATGCTATATCCTCCGGCTCGAAGCATCCAGACGCAGCAGTACAGTATTTGAACTTCTTGAATAGCGTGGAGGCGCAGCAAATAATGGAGAACTATACTGGCCTCGTTCCAACGCTGAAAGATATAACAGCTAAAGATGAGGGAGTTAAGGAATTAGCGCAATTTGACGAGGCAGGATTAAATATATACTCCGTCCTGACAGCTCTATCAACTCCAGAGTCCAACGCAGCAGATATTATGATGAAGGATGTTATTCCGAAGCTGCTATCTCTATCCATTTCAGGAGAGGAAGCGGTGCAAATCTTAGATAAGGCCGCTTCGTATCCAACAAAGTAAACCTTAACCGGCTTATATGGTGAAAAAGCAGGCAGCTGTACAGTTTTACAAATATTCTTGGCCAATACAGGCAGCGTTCCTTGGGCACGCTGCCTGTTGTTAAAGAGGAAGCCGTTTTATTGTTGTGAAGGAATGAAATGAGGTGCTTGCAGCTATGCTAACCTGGCTTAAAAAACGTCCTTTTATTTGGTTTATATTGCCCGGTTTACTTCTCTATTCGTTATTTTCTATTTATCCTATTTTTTCAGCAGCACAGCTAAGCTTAACGAAGTGGGATGGCATTGGCGTAAAACAATTTATCGGGTTTCAGAACTATATGGAACTATTCAGCAATCCCGAACTATCCAGCCAATTAGTAAATGCGTTGAAAAATAGCGGAACGATTTTTTTGCTAAATACAGTCGTCGTTTTACCTTTGCAGATTATTATCGCTTATATTTTATTTTCCCAAATTAAAGGGCACCGCTTTTTTCAAGCGATGATCTTTTCGCCGCAATTTATTTCCACGCCAGTTATTGTGTTTATGGGTGTCCTTATTTTTGACGGCAATATTGGCGTATTTAATAAGCTGCTTGAAGCGATTGGGATGAGCGAGTATACAAGACCGTGGATGGGAGTTCCGGAGTTCGGCATCTATATTGTGTGGCTGCTCATTGCATGGTCGGGTATTGGAGTAGGGATGGTTTTCTTTTTAGGGGCTATGAAAATGATTTCGCATGAAATTATGGAGGCTGCCTTGCTTGAGGGGGCGAGCTATTGGAGACGCTTTTGGTCCATTATCGTTCCGCAAATTAAAACGACTATATTCAATATGTTGATATTGACCTATATATTCGCTATGACCACCTTTGATTTCAGCTTTATGCTAGGCGGTGTGTCCGGCGGCATAAACCGAAGTGTCGATGTGATGTCGCTGTTTTTCTATCGTATCGCTTTCGGTGAAAATAGTGCGGTAGGCGGCACTACAAACGTAAATGCAATGGGAATGGGCACTACGATAGCCTGTGTAATGTTTGTCATTATTTTTGTCGTTGCCTTGCTGCAGCTTTCCTTAACGTATCGGAAATCGGAGGACTGATATGAACATACTGCGTCCAAAAAAGATGATTACGAGCTCCATTTTATTATGGGGGACATCGCTTTTCACCCTCTTTCTGCTAGGCTATATGTCTTTTCAGTCTTTAAGGGACAAAAAGGATCTGCTGTCCAACACATTCGGCATCCCGGATGCTTTGAGCTTTGCCAACTATATCAAGCTATTTGCCGAGGCGAAATTTTTTGTATATTTTTTCAATAGTGTATTCATTCTCATCGCCGCACTGCTTCTGGTTGTTATTTTATCTACAATGGCTGCATACGGGATCGGCAGATTTCATTTTAAAGGCAAGCAAGGCGTGCTGCTTTATTTTATTGTCGGGTTAATGTTTCCTGTTCAGCTCGGGATCGTTCCCGTCTTTCTGCTTATCCGGCAGCTGGGCTTAATTAATACTCCTTGGGCGGTAGTGCTTGTGCTGGCGGCTGGACTGTCCATGCCCGTCTTTCTGCTAACTATTTTTTTTGAAAAGCTGCCAAAGGATATGTACGAATCTGCCAAAATAGACGGAGCGAATGAATGGACAACCTTTTATAAAATAATGTTTCCACTCGCGAGCCCGGTTGTTTTCAGCGTATGTATCATTATGTCCGTGCAAATATGGAATCAATTTTTTATTCCGATTATTTTTCTACAAAGTGAAAGCAATAAAACATTGCCGCTTATGATCGTTAAATTCACGAATAATATGATGTATAACTTTGATCTGGCGCTGGCTGGCTCTGTTATGGCTACCATTCCATTATTGATTTTATTCTTTTTCTTCTCCGGCAAAGTGATGGAAGGCATGGCATCCGGCGGAGTAAAAGGATAGAGGAGGAGGCTTTCCGTTGAACTCCATACAATTGACTTCATTACGTACCGAATATTTAATCAATCCACTGGGTATTGATAGCCCTGAGCCCCGCTTCAGCTGGATCATTGACGCTCCTAACCGCCGGGGGGTTATGCAATCTGCCTATCAAATTATCGCCTCGTCCAATGAAGCCTTTCTGCATGCTGATACAGGCGATCTATGGGACACAGGCAAGGTGCTCTCCGACATTTCATTGCATGTAAAGTACGAAGGCGATCCCCTTTCTTCTGAGCAGCAGGTATATTGGAAAGTACGCATTTGGGATGAGAAAAATGAAGTGACCTCATATAGTGAGCCTGCCTTTTTCAGTATGGGGCTGCTCCGGCGCGATGAATGGCATGGCTGCTGGATCGGTCTAAAAAGCGGTCTTCGCCCGACTAGGGAGAGGCCTAATCCGGTCGTTTATTTCCGCAAATCGTTGAATTTGCAGCAGGCCGTTCGCCGTGCAACGATATATGCAACCGCGCTTGGCGTATACCGCATTCATGTTAACGGTGAAAAGCTGGGCAGACATCTTTTTGCACCGGAATGGACAGATTATCATGTTCGTACACAATACCAAACTTATGACGCTACTTCAGCATTTCAGCAAAGCAGCGGTGAAATTGCATTAAGCGTTATGCTGGGCCATGGCTGGTATACAGGCTATCTTGGCATGTATGGCTTTCAAAAATACGGCATGGAGCCCTCCTTCTTTATGCAGTGCAATATTGAGTTTGAAGATGGAACAGGTATGTCCGTTTCCAGCGATGAGAGCTGGAAAGCGTCTTTCGGCCCGATTACCGCATCAGACCTGCAAATGGGCGAAACCTATGATGCGAATAAAGCAATGGAGGGATGGATGCTGCCGTCTTTTGAAGAACATACTTGGTATCCGGCAGAGCGGATGTACGACTATCGCGGCAAGCTGGTTGCTCAGATGGTTCCGCCTGTTGCCCAAACCCGCGAGCATTCAATCCGTTCTATTAGACAATTGCCAAATGGAAGCTGGTTAGTCGATATCGGTCAAAATCTGACCGGCTGGCTGGCGCTGCAGCTGGAGGAGGAAGCGCAGCAAACCATCACGCTTCGTTATGCTGAGGCGCTAGATGCAGAAGGAAATTTATATACGGATAATTTGCGTTTAGCGCTGCAAACGGATCGTTTTAAAACAGCAGAAGCGGGTGCTTATCAATTTGAAACTGCGTTTACTTGCCATGGCTTTCAATACGTTGAGATTAGCGGGTTAACGAAGCCATTGACGAAGGAGCAGCTTACCTGTAAGGTTGTTCATTCCAATCTTACCGAAACAGGGGAGCTTACAACCTCCAATCCGCTAATAAATAAATTGTTCCAAAATATACTTTGGTCGCAGCGCAATAATTATATGAGTGTGCCAACCGATTGCCCGCAGCGTGATGAGCGGCATGGCTGGACGGGGGATGCGCAAATTTTCGCAAGAACAGCGGCTTACAATATGGATATTGCTTCTTTTATGACGAAGTGGATGACGGATCTGGCGGACGGACAGCAGCCAACCGGCGCTTACAGCGACTTTGCACCATTTGTGTTTGGGCCCAAAACAGCCTATAACAATGATTTTACGTATACCCATATTGGTTCTGCCGGCTGGGCGGATGCACCGGTTATCATTAGCTGGCTCATGTATGAGGTATATGGAGACAGGGAGATTTTAAGGCGCCACTATGACAGCATGAAGCGCTGGATGGATTATAACGATCAGCTCTATGCAAGCGGCATACGCTGCGACGCTCCGCAATACGGGGACTGGTTATCTGTCCATGAACGTCCGCTTGAGGAAATGAAAGAACAATATGGCTGGCTCGTCGCTGAAAATTCTTCTACCCCGTATGACGTTTTTTCTACCTTGTATTGGGCCTATGATGCTCAGATCATGATAAAGATCGCCAGCTTGATAGGAAGCAGGGAGGAGGTTTCACACTATGAAGCCTTATACCGAAAAATCGTAGCAGCATTTCATGCTGAATTTATTACTAGTGATGGCGAGATCAAGGGGGATACACAGACTGTATATGCTATGGCGCTCGATTTCAATTTAATTCATAATAAACAGCTGGAAGAGAAAGCATTGAACCGGCTCATTCGTAAAGTGACCTCGACAGGCATGGCTACTACCGGCTTTCATGGCACCCGCTCCTTGATGCGCGTGCTGTCAAGATACGGCCATGATGAATTGGCATTTTCTCTATTATTAAAAGAAAGCTATCCGTCATGGCTATATTCTGTAGTGAATGGAGCTACTACGATTTGGGAACGCTGGGACGGCTGGACGAAGGAGAAAGGGTTCCAGCGACCGGGAATGAACTCCCTTTGTCATTATGCTTTTGGCTCTGTTGGAGAGTGGCTGTATGAGCAGGTAGGGGGAATTAGAGGCAGGGAAGCAGGCTGCAGGCAAATAACTATAGCACCTAAGCCGCTAGGCGGCTTAACCTATTCGAAAGCAAGCTATGGAACTCCTTATGGCAAAGTAAAGTCTGAGTGGAAACTTGAGGACAATACCTTCCATTTATCCGTCTGTATTCCTGCAAACACTCGTGCTTATATCCATATTCCGTCTGCTTACTCTGGTCAAATAGAAGAGAATGGTCAGCCTGTTAATAATGAGACAGACTGCCTGTCACTCCATGAGGCAAGCGATGCTGAAGTCGTTTATTATGCAGGCTCCGGCATCTATAGCTTTACATCGAAACTTGCTAGAACGTAGTGATGAAAATCGCTAGAACGCAGCAAATGAAAATTGCTATAACCTAGCAAGTTGCAAAAAAACCTCTCTTTGCAGATGAGCTGCAAGGAGAGGTTTGTTCCATATGCTTAGCCAATTGGGAATGAAGCAGCGGCTGCGTCCGCCTAAACTGGAATACAGTGCCCGCCTAAACATGATTGCAGTCCCCGCCTTAACATGATTGCAGTCCCCGCCTAAACATGATTGCAGCGACCGCCATTTCGCATTGCTTGTTTCCCTATTCACAATGATCAACAACATCCCTAGCTGGTCAGTCGTTCCGTTATTACGCCCAAAATCGCAGTTTTGAGGCTTCAAAGTGACAGACGTTCCGCTATTGATCCATAAATCGCAGAAAAAGCTTCTTTTAGACCCGAATAGCGGAATGTGTGGCCGCGAAATTACAAAAATGACGGTTTTAAGGCAAATAACGGAACGTGTGACCATGCCGAGACATAGTGTGCAGCCTTTGGCAAGCAATAATAAGACTCTACAATGACTCGTTATTTTTTGAGAACCGTTCGCCGAACGGGCAGCAGAAAATTGTAATTTGCAGCGAAAGTGTCAAGCTGTTACTTGTTTTCTTCTTGAAGCTTATCGAAATGCTCGAACAGGTAGTCGCAATCATCGCGTTGCGGCACTTTAACCATATTAATTACGCTGTCATCAATGCCTTTCAAATACTTGCGCAAATGCATGTCGCTGAAGCCAAACTTGTCTGCATCTTCAGAAGTATTGCAGTAGTATACTTCTTTGATGCCTGCCCAGATCATAACAGAAACGCACATTGGACAAGGCTCGCAAGTGGCATACACGGTACAGCCTTCCAAATTCATCGTGCCCAATTTTTTGCATGCCTCGCGAACGGCAACCATCTCTGCATGTGCAGAAGGATCTGTGTCGCGCATCATCGTATTGCTGACTACTGCAATAATTTCGTCGCCTTTCACGATTGTGGCGCCAAACGGGCCGCCGATCTTTGCGTTCATGCCTTCAATTGTTTTTTCAGCTGCCATTTTCATGTAATCCATTGTAATAGCCTCCCTAAAAATTAGTTAATGATATGGGTTCCTGCTTGCTTCTGGATAGCATCCTGTAAGCTTTCAGGATTCGTAATAATAACACGACGGCCTTGCTTCTCAAGGAATTTGAGGCTGGCTTCGATTTTTGGCAGCATGCTGCCTTTCGGGAAATGGCCTTCAGCTGCATATTGCTTGATTTCTTCAACGGACACCTCATCCAGCGCTTTCTGCTCAGGCGTGCCGAAGTGGACGAATACTTTTGGAACACCAGTTGTAATGACAAGCGCTTCTGCATCGATCTGCTCTGCGAGCAAGCTCGTAGCAAAGTCTTTATCGATTACAGCATCAATACCTTCATACGTTTGCTCGGCTGTCTTCACGACCGGAATGCCGCCGCCGCCAACTGCGATTACGACATAGCCGGATTCGATCAGCGATTTGATAACATCCTTTTCTACAATATCAACCGGTACAGGTGATGGCACAACTCTGCGATATCCGCGGCCGGAGTCTTCAATCATTGTCCATTCCGGATAAGATTTCTTCAGCTCTTCGGCTTGCTCGGCAGTGAAGAAGGAGCCTACCGGCTTCGTTGGGTTTTGGAAGTTTGGATCATCGCTGCTAACCTCTACTTGCGTAATTACTGTAGCGACTTTTTTAGTAATGCCGCGGTTAATAAACTCATTGGTTAACGCTTGCTGAACCAAATAGCCGATTCCGCCTTGTGTATCGGCAACGCAATTGACGAGCGGAACAGCGCTCATGCCGATTACTTCGTGGGCAACCTCGCTGCGTCTCAGCTCAAAGCCGACCTGCGGCCCGTTGCCATGAGTAACGACCACATCGGTGCCTTCCTGTACCATATCTGCAATATTAGCAGCAATTTCGCGAACGGCTTCGGATTGATCCTGAATAGAATCACGGTCATTGTCCTTGACGAGCGAGTTGCCGCCAATAGCTACTACTACATATTTCCCCATTGTCTCCTCCTGCATGTTTGACTGAATCATCAAGAATAGGTGTGAAGCTTGAACTATTGAATCGGTTAACGTGCCTCCTTCGTTTACGCGAAGAACGGCGGAGCCGTTTATCCTTGTGTAACGGCATTCGATTTTTTGTAGAATAAAGTGTAAAGAATAAACGAAATAATGAACCCGGTGAAGAAGGCAAAATCTTTGAATGTGACGAGCAATGGCACATTAGTAAATACGACACCGGACATTGGGATCAGGAAGCTTATGATCAGCACGGTCATAGCAACTTTGTTATAACCGCCTTTGAATTCGCCGTTAGAGCCCGGCTTTACATACATATGGCGAAGGTCTAACACCTGCTTGCGTTGAATGAAGAAGCTGGCAAGCATAATACCTGCTATTGGACCATACATCGAGCCGATAAAGCTATAGAACAGATACAGCATTGTTGTATCGGACACAAGCTTCCAAGGCAGGATAATCGTACCGATTACAGCTGTGAGAATACCTGCGCTTTTAACGGTAAACAGCTTAGGGAACAGCGCTGTCATTTGCAAGCCGGCTGGCTGCAAATTACCGAATACGACGAATGCAGTCGCACCCAAATTGAGTGCCAAAAGCAAGATAATAACAGCAAAGGTGCTACCCATTTTGCCAATAGCGTCTACGATGTTGAAGATTGGCTCTCCAAATGCGATTTCTACACCTGCAATCAAAGCGATACTTGTAATCGCAAATAATATATAGGATGCGATAAAACCGATCGGAAGTCCCCATTTTGGAGCGTTGATTGATTTGGCGCGCTGTGTAAAGTCAGAAATATTGACGATAGGGCCGGCCCAGTTTGATACTAATGCGCTTACGCAAGCGATAAAGACAAGCGGGTTATCCATAGGCTGCGAAGGCACGTAGTCCATAATAGGTCCGATGCCGCCTGCGACGTAAATGCCCCAAATAGCAGCGCCGATAATAAACACGTATACGATAGGCGATGAGTATGCGCTGAATTTGCTAAGCGCCTTCATGCCAGTCAAGAAAAGCAGTACGGTTATGACCCATAGAATGATATACGAAAGCATCGTTGGAAAGTCTAAACCGAATAGGTTGAAGCCACCGCCCCAGGACATATAATCCGGGAATATGCGGGTGAATATGACGTTGAACGCCTGTGCACCGACGACTGTTGTTGTTCCGAAGAAAACAAGGCCAGAGATCAAGCCTCTGCTAAGAGCTGGAATAATGGAGCCTTTGACGCCAAAGGAATCTCTGAGCAGCATGGCAAAAGGAATACCATATTTAGCTGCAGCAATACCGTTAAGGGCATAGCCGGCAGAAACGATTAGAGCTGACAGCATAACTGCCCAAAACACTTGTGTTACATTTAAACCGAGAACAAAAAATCCTGCTACGGTCATATACGACATAATGTTGTGTACAGGACCCATCCAAACGGTGATATAGTTGAACATGCCCCAATCGCGCTTTTCTTGCGGAATTGGCAAAATATCATCTGCATAGCCGTAGGATTTAAATTCCTCGATCATTTTATTATCGTCACTCATTGTGAGTTCCCCAATCTCCCTTATGGGCGTTTTAATTGGATAACGATTCACTTGCCAATTAACATCATGATTTTTGCTGTTCTTCTAACAAATGCAGCGACTGATTTTTATGCTGGTGATAAAGCGGATTGGAAGGATCACTGGCAATTGCATTTTCTATAGCGTCAATAGCCTCCTGATGCCTGCCCAACGAACGCAAGCTGTTAGCTTTGTGGAACGAGAAATCATAACGATGAGGCTGCTGCTCAAGCAGCTTATCCATCTCGGCTACAGCTTCTTCATGCCTGCCTAATTCTCTTAAATAATTGGATTTGTGATACCGATAAAATGTCTCGTCAGGATTAAGCTCGATCGCTTTATTGTACTCAGAGAGCGCTTCCTCAGGCTTTTTCAGCATCCGCCAGCTATTGGCTGTATAGAAATAAAAGTCGAGATCGTCAGGCTGTAACGACAATGCTTGATTGTACAACGCAATTGCATTCCCATATTCGCCAAGCTCTCCAAGGAAATAGCCTTTATAGTAGTACAAGTCCGTGTTTTGCTTATTTTCGCTTAGCGCTGCGTCAATAAGCTGGATGGCTTCCTTATACTTGTCCTGGCGAGCCAGTTCCTTGGCTTCAGTAATATTCGGGTGGCTGTCAACGTTCTCATTGTTTAATATCCGGATGACATTTTGCTGCTCCATTTGTTCGGCATGCTGAAGGGAAGATTTGCCGTCACGGTCTTTCAGATGAATATCAGCGCCAGCCTTAACTAGCAGCTGGATAATATCCGAATACAACCGGCCGCCGTTGCCCAGGATGACTGATTCCAATAAAGCGGACCAGCCTAGATTGTTGATATGATTAACTGCAACGCCTGCATCCAAACAAACTTGAACGGTTTTCAGGTAGCCCTTCTCGCTGGAAGGAAGCAGCGCCGTGCCGCCAAATCGATTCACGCTTTTTATATCTGCACCCGCTTGAATCGTGAGGCGCAAAATATGATAAAAGCCATTCGCTCCCGCACAAAGGTAAGGCGTGAGCTGTGTAATATCTCTTGCATTTACATCGCTGCCAGCGTCAATTAAACGCTTGGCTATTGCCATATTGTTCTTTTGGGTAGCGGCCATTAGAGCTGTACGGCCATTGGCATCCTTAAAATGAACATCTGCGCCGCCCGAAAGCAGCTGCTCAACAGCAGCTGCATCCTCGCGGTCACAAGCATTTATAAGCTCTTGACTGATCAAATTCTCGCTCATAGATTGTCTCCGGAGCTTAGCGCAAGCAAGGCTTTCTCGAAGCAATCAACTGGCGGATTGGTAATCCCTGCGCCGATCATACCGATTCCAGCTTCTTTGTGGGCAATCGCAGTATTGATAACCGGCATAATTCCAGTTTGTATCACTTTGCGAATATCTATGCCTGTTGGAATGCCGTGGAAATTCAACAATGGAATCGTCACATTAGGATTTTCAGTCGTAGTAATTTCTCTCATCTTTGTTGAATAGCCTAATGCTTCATCCACCGTACCGCCGACTAAAGCAACGATAGCTGGCGCAGTAGCCATTGCGAAGCCGCCGATTCCGTAAGTTTCTGTTATCGCGCTGTCGCCGATATCCAGTCCTGCATCTTCAGGCTTGTAGCCGGCAAACATCGGTCCGATAACTTTTTGTGAGGGGCCTGTAAACCAAGTATTTCCAGGCATGCCGCTTACGCGAATACCAAATTCTACGCCGTTGCGCGCCATTGTCGTAACGATCGTGCTGTTCTCGATGCCGTGTGCTGCATCAAGCGCGCATTTACACATTGCCATCCAGGTCGGGCCAGAGAAGTAATCGCTGCTTGCTACGAAATTAAAGACTTCGATTTTTTGTTCATTTGTAAAGTCTGTTTGCAAAATTAATGGTGTAAGAGCTTGGATAAGCATTGTTGTACCGGCATTGTTGCGGTTATGACACTCATCACCCATGTGAAGCGCTTGAGCCAGCATGAGACGCAGATCGATACCATTCGTAGAGAATTTCATGGCGTCGCGCAGCATCGGTCCAAGCACGTCTCTCATCCAGTTAAGACGCGCGATAACTGTTTCATCGTTAGCGCCCATACGAAGAATTTTGGAAAGCTGCTCACTTAGGTTTGTAAATGCGATATTGCCATAGGTTTTATTTTCAACGATATGCATGAACATAGAGGCTGAGGTTACACCAGCCATGGATCCTACACAGTTATGCTCGTGACATGGAGAGAAGGTGATTTCACCGGATGCCGCTACTCTTTCAGCATCTTCCAAATCCTTGGCCAAGCCTTCAAAAACAAGTGCGCCCGTAACTGCGCCTTTCATTGGACCGCTCATTTTCTCCCAAGTTATTGGAGGACCTGCATGTAAAATAGTCGTTTTGGTCATGCCAGGAACGACGTTAATCGCTTGATCGAAGCCAATCAGCACAGGCTGTGAATTAATAATGCGTTCAACCGCCAGCTTGTTGGCTGCTTCAATCTTTTCCAATATTTCTGGTTGTTCCAGTTTATCTAGAGCAGCAATCAGCTCAGGCTTGCCGCCGCCTGGCGGCTTCCATTCCAAGTGGCTGACGCTTGTTTTTTGTTTTAATAGATCATCTTTAAACATTTCAAGACCGACATTGATGACATGCAGATCACTGTTGAAAAGCGTATTCGTTTTGCTCATATCTATTTAAACCCCTTTCTCCACAAAGCCTCTAGCCAATAGTCCAGCGTTCGTGCTGCTGCTCGCATAAGTAACGCCTGCATCAACCAGTTTTTTCAACTGCTCATCTACGGAAGGGGTATCCAAATCCGTACCTAGCACATAACCGACAATTTCAAGATGTCTTCCTTCTTGCTCTGCAAGCTGCTTAGCTTCAATAATGGCAGGAACCATAACGCCTACAGGGTCTTCATGGGAGCCGTAGCCGAGTACAAAATCCATCAAAATAACGCCTACAGACGGATCTTTAGCTTCTTGCTTGAAGCGATCTATGCGAGTAGAAGGGTCAATCATTGGATGCGGCTTGCCATTCGTAAATTCGTCATCACCGAAATCGATAAAGGTATGGGCTTCGCTGACTTGAATGTTTTTCAGGCGCTTTTCTGGATCTTTAGGGATATTGCTATAAACGTCATCATACTTTTCCATTGCCAAATACATGGATTCGTCACAAAGCGTGCCGCCGCAAAATAGACCGCGAATATATTTTTGCTCTGGTGTAAGCTTAGCTTTAACTTCTTCAATAAGCGGCAAATTAAGCGGATGCTTGTCAATTTTACTTTCATCAACGCCAGATAAAATGACAGCTTTAAGCGCAGCTTCTTTTGTTGTTTTGGCAAAATGTCCGCCTGCAGCTACAACCGCTTCTTCGGAGCCGCCAATAAAGCAAACGACAACGGGCTTATTCATATTTTTAATTTCGGCAAGCACTTTTTGCTCAACGCTTTTTGCTGGCGGCTTCGAAATAAGAACGATAACCTTCGTTGCATCATCCTCATTTAGTGCTTTCATTCCATCTAACATCATGATTCCGCCAACTTTTTCACTTAGGTCGCGTCCGCCTGTACCGATAAGCTGGGTTATGCCGCCGCCAAAGTCATGGATGCGTACACTAACTTCTTGACTGCCTGTACCAGAAGCGCCAACAATACCGATGCTTCCCTTACGAACCTTGTTAGCAAAGCACAAGCCGATATTATTAATAATGGCAGTACCACAGTCTGGACCCATCAAGAACAGTCCTCGCTCATGAGCCATCTGCTTCAATTCAATTTCTTCCTCAACGCTGACATTATCGCTGAACAGCATGACGTGAAGATCATTTTCCAACGCTTTTTTAGCTTCTCTCGCTGCAAAAGCGCCGTTTACTGAAATGACAGCCAGATTAGCACCTGGAATGCTTTTAGCTGCGGAATCAATAGTTGGATATTTGATATCGCTTGCGCCGATAGCCTCGTCCTTTTTGATAAACAGCTCTTCAACAGCCTCGTAGCTTTGCTCAGCCAAATCATCTGTTGCAGCCTTGATAACAATCATAAGATCACTGTTTTTCGCTTCTTCCAGCTCGGCAGTCATAAGGCCGACATTTTGCAGCACTTCTTTGTTCATTTCAGTTCCCATTGCAATAAAGGCTTGTTCGATGCCTTCGATCTGATTCGCTTTAGTCGTTAATGACATAAGGGAGACGGAATCGAAATATGTGTTCTTTTTAATGACTACTTTGGTTGCCATATTCTACCTCCAGCATTAATTTAAGTGAAGCTCCAATCCGTGAATAAGTCCGAGAGCGATATCCGTTCCAGAGGAGGAACCGATGCTCAATACGGCAGCAAGCCTGTCTTTTGTTTCTTCTGAGGTGCTATGAATCACAGCTTGCATAAATTGAACAATTTTCTCTCTAACTTGTCCGGCGGCAGCTTTTTTCATAGTTATGCAACTGATCTGATTCGTGAGTTTCGATGCATGCAAAACGACATCCATGCAAAAAGACCGATAGGGCCAAAGCGGGCTATCTGGCATATTGAATACCGTAAACAATCCTGTTAAATAATCATCACCTGAAGGGGTGAGGCCTGGACCAAGTCCTATCAATGAAACAGCTTGTTGAACTGCGCTTTCCCATCTGGCCAGGGATAGCTGTTCAAGCAGGCTTCGCGATCGTTCCTCGAGCATTCTTGCAAATTCGGTTTGAATGATATTATCAGTTGTTATTGACTTTTTCATTCCGCCTGCTTGGCCATGCTCCTGAATAAATAATTTTGCTTCGAAAATATTTCGTTTCAAAAGCGCAGTATCGGCAGGATAAACAGGCAAGAGGCATTGCCAAGGTTCCGTTTGCCTGATGGATATATTAAACTTATTTTCTATTTTTATACAATTGTTGCTGACAAAAATCCGATCACCAACGGCTAGCTCCAGCGTGGAACAACTGTCGAGATCGGTTATCAATGTATTGGGTCCATTATCCAAATGCCGAGCTGCTATTGTATAGAGCTCGCCATTTTCCAAGCAAGTTACGTTAAATGTACGCTCAAAGCTGCTGTGAATGATTCCTTGAAAAGATCCTTTCCCAAGAAGCCGAAGAAATTCGAGATCGCCGGAAATCGCGTTACAAGCATAGGCTGCCTTTTGGTTTGATTTGTTCGTCATGATCAGTCAGAGAATCTCCTCCTTACATGATGTGATGAGTTGCATAACTGTACTGGACGGATACTAATGAGGGTGCTCATTTCACCTAGACCGTAAAGTCGCTTATCCTTGGCATTCCAATTCTTAGATGCTACACTAGTGAAGTTGATGGAATGAAAGTCCCTGGAATGGTGAACCTAAAAACGTGAGAATTTTGTGAAATACTTCACATTTATTGGTAATATCCGCCCATTACCTTAATTATAATTCTGCTGCTATGAAGCGGTCATCATTCACCGAAACTAAAAATACATATTACTTATTGTGCACATTGCATAATGGGTCAGCAAAGGAAGGGGAGGGTCGTAATGTTAACCGTCAATGATTTATTGCATATAAAGGCGATTGAAGGTATTAAGCTGGCTGCAGGTCATACTGGTATGATCAATCAAATTTCGATCGTTAATATTATCGAGAATCCTGATGTGTTTGACTGGCTGTCTCCTAACGAGCTGATTTTATCGACAGGCTATATTTTTAAAGACAGCGCAGAGCTGCAAGATAGAGTCATTCAAGAGCTTGCAGAAAGCAATTGTGCAGGTTTGGTCATCAAGATGAAACGATATTTCGATAAGCTTCCGCAAAATATGATTGATCTGGCTGACAAGCTGGGCTTTCCGCTTTTAGAGCTGCCCTTCCAATATACGTTATCGCAGGTTATCGCAATTATTAATGAAAAAACGAATGCGGGCTATGATAGCTTGAACCGGCGTTCGCTGGATCTGCACAACGCCTTATTCAAGATCGCACTTGAAGGAGGCGGGATTGAGCAAATTACGGCGGAGCTGTCCGCTACGATTCATAATCCGATCGTCATATTAGATCGCTACTGGAATTTACTCTGCTATAAGGAGCATGCGGAAGCCATTACTCCACTTGAGCAAATGATACCGCTTGTCATTAGCAAGCCTGTGTTCGGTGCAGATTTTACCGATCGTATTCCTAACTATATGAGTGAAATCAAACGATCCATTAAACGCAGTTATTTTCATAATGGACAGGAATTCAAATGCCGCATTATGCCCGTGGCGGTGTCGAGCTTTGTTTATGGGTTTATCGTTGTTTTTCAAACCGTACGCAAGCTGGTCGAATTTGATTATTTGGCGCTGGAAAATGTATCGACTATTTTGGCGTTGGATCGCATTAAGGCAAGAGAAATTGAAGAAGTGAAGCTAAAAATCAGACAGGACTTTTTTGATGTGCTATTGTCCGGCAATCCGATATCCGCCAAAATGATCGATACCTTATCTGATATGCATGGCCTGCAGGAAAAATATGCTTACTACTGCTTGCTTGTCCATATGGAAGCCAAGGATCCGGAAAGCTATTCCAATATGGTGATTCACAAGTACGAGCTGGAGCATATCGCCAAAAAATGCGTGCAGCTTATAAATGAATGGTCTGAGTCAGCAAACGGGGAAGTAACTTGCTATTATCGTAACCAGCAAATCGTCATTTTAGTGGGAAGAAGTGAAAATAAAGCAGCAATAACGAAAAATGAAGCGAAGAGCTATGCACAGGAAATTTATGACCGGCTGCATCATCAGCAAAAGGGTATTGCTTTTTTCATTGGCGTTGGCGGCCAATACAAGACGATCCATATGCTGTACAAAAGCTTTTTCGAGGCACAGGAGGTGCTGCGGCTGCAGCAGCGCTTGAAATATAACCGCATCGTATCCCACTATGAAGATTTTGCAGTTTATCATTTTTTGGATAACAATGTGAATGCAGTAGAGATGGAACGTTTTTTCCAAAAGACATTGGGCGCGGTAGCGGAGCATGATCATTTGTTTGGTACAAGCTTCATGTCTACGCTAGAATATTATTTTAAATACAATCACAATGTATCAGAGGCTGCCAAAGCGATGTATATTCACCGCAATACTTTTATTTATAGGATAGACAAGACGAAGGAGCTGCTGCATAGTGATTTGAAGGATGCCGACGAGCTTCTGCAAATCCAGCTTGCTTTGAAGCTGTACCGATTATTGAATAAAACATAAGCGAATATAAGTAAAACGTCAGGGCGGCAGCTCTGGCGTTTTTTTAATGATATGAAAGCATAAGTTTACACTTCATACCTGTTCCAATATTTCATTGGTAAACGAGCTTGTTCAAAGGACGGCGGAGCCGTTTATCCTTGTTGGATGAATTTTTGGGATGCTCGTATGCATGAATGGACAAGTTAGGAGGTAGAGGTGAGAAAATTTATGCTAATTTCACAGCATTTAAATACGTATAGACGAGCCATTCTTTCACTTCCTAAGCATAAAGCATGGCGAAAAGAAGAGCTGCTGACTGATGATTTGCTGATGGCTCGCAGCGGGAAGCTGGAAGTATACTACGCGCCGCATAATGAATATTTCAATCCTTTAGCAAGGATTATGATTATCGGACTAACGCCGGGTTTTGCACAAATGAGAATAGCAATACAAGCCGTAAAGGCTGCATTAGAAAAAGGGCTTTCTGATGAAGAAGCATGCAGACAAGCAAAAGAGAAGGCGAGATTTGCTGGAAGCATGAGGAGCAACTTGATGGACATGCTGGATGCTATAAATTTGCATAAGTATTTGAATATTTCGAGCAGTTCCGAGCTGTTTCATGCGCAGCAAAGTCTGCTGCATACAACATCTATGCTGCGTTTTCCGGTTTTTATGAATAAGAAAAACTATAGTGGCGCACATCCTGGCTTAATGTCCAGCCAAATGCTGAAGAAAGCTGCATTAGCGTATGTAGAAGAAGAAATTCAATTAACGAATGCTGCGCTCATTATTCCGCTCGGCAAAACAGTAGAAAGTGCACTGAATATTCTTATTAAAGAAGGCAAGCTGGATGAAAACCGATGCCTATGGGGGTTTCCACATCCTTCGGGGGCCAATGGGCACAGGCATAAGCAGTTCGCTCTTCACAAAGAGCGGATGAGAAATAAGTTAACGGAAATTCAATGGTAACGGAAGCGGACGATTTCAACTTTACGATCACAACTGCGCTGAAAACAAAAACCGCCGGTTAATAAACCAGCGGTTCACATGTCACTTGATTGATTTTACGCGTCGTATAACCCTTCTTCAAGCTCCTCGTACCATTGCTCCAGCTGTGCTTGCAGTGCGCGAATTTCGGTCAGCAATGAAATGAGTGGATAGGACTGCTCCTTAACTGCAGAAAAATCGCGTTCCAGCTCATTGATATAGTCCAGACCGGAAATGATGGATACGTTCTCGCTATGAAGCTCAACATTATCGCATTCTGCTATCGCATATGGTAAGCTTGGAATATGCTCAGCCGTTAATTTGTCAATTTCCTTGTGTAAACGCAGATTAAGCGCGCTTAGCTGGTAGGCATGCGTTTGAGGCATTTCTACGAATGAAATGCGGTCTTCCTGCTTCATAACTACAAATCTCATCGTTGCCATAATAAAATGTTTCCCCCTTGGTATCGTACAAATTGATCGTATAGTAAAACATATAGTAAATCGTATAGCAAATCGCATAGTAAATCTTAAAGTGAATTGTAAAGTAAATCGTAAAGTAAATAGAAGAATCTATTTTAATATAGAGGCTGTTGGAATAGCTCGGTAGCAGCGGCCTAATAGCTTGGATAACAAAGCTATAACGGAGTTCGAGAAGCTATTTATATTGTAACGAATCGTAGTAGGGTGTCGATTAATTGTGGATAGGGCAATAAGCAATCGAAAAGGGTACTACTACGATCAAGGTTGGGATTCCGACCGCTGTTGTAGTCCAATTTTTTTGATGAAATAACCCCTGTAAAGGATAAAATTGGCCTACAAAGGCGGACGCTGCCGCTTCTCCATTCCCAATCTTGCTCTTCGTTCCCCTTTCTTTTTGCTTGCCAATCGTTGCCCACAATTAATCGACACCCTCCGTAGAGACGCTATCTGCGAACAAATGCTATTTAGGGAGTGTTTTACAGCCAATAAGCATGCTAGGATTCGTTGCAAATTTAAAACAAGCTTTTTCGGCACAATAGCGCTACTAGCATTCGTTAAAGTTTCCAAACAAGTTTTCAACAGCCTTATTCTAGAACATTAGCAAGCTTCATTATAGCATTAATACTATAAATTAATGAACATTTTCAATTATTTTATAGGTAATAATATACGTTCCTACATGACAGTGTAGCTTAAAGCCTGCTGACAATTCAAGTAGCAGAAGGAGAAAGCAAAATGACAGACGAAGAGCTTCAGCTTTGGGTTGAACAAATATCGCTGCAATACTTCAATCGCCCTTTTGTTCATCGGGCAACCTTCAACAGCCGACTAAAGGCGACAGGAGGGAGATACTTTACTAAAAGCCATAATATCGAAATAAGTCCGCATCAGCTGCAAGCTTTTGGAGTGGAGGAAACGGAGAAAATAATCAAGCATGAGCTGTGCCATTATCATCTGCATATAGCCAAACGGGGCTATCAGCATCGTGATGCTGACTTTAAAGCGCTGCTTGCCCATGTGGGAGGATCGCGCTACTGCCAGACCTTGCCAGAAAGGCAGCAGCGCAAGCCGCAGCCTTATCGCTACAAGCTCGTCTGTATTCGTTGCCAGACAAGCTATTTACGCAAAAGGCGGCTCGATCCGGCGCGATATGCATGTGGAAAATGCAGGGGAAAATTAAAGCTGATAGCGCTTGACATTTAAGTTTAGGCATGATAAATTTAGTATTGTCGATTTTACTTTTCCCTGATAGCTCAGTCGGTAGAGCACTCGACTGTTAATCGAGTTGTCACAGGTTCGAGTCCTGTTCGGGGAGCCATTCATGGAGAGATACCCAAGTGGCTCAAGGGGACCCTCTGCTAAGGGGTTAGACTGCGTAAGTGGTGCGAGGGTTCGAATCCCTCTCTCTCCGCCATATTTTTATAGTAAATACGACAAGCTGGAGACCGTTTAGCGGTCTTTTTTTATTTTGCTAATGATGAAGGTGCTAGTCGCGTTGGTGGTCTGTTGAGTGTACCTAGGAAGGTGCTGATTGGTGCTGATGGTATGTTGAGCGTATCTAGGAAGGTGCTGTTGGTGCTAATGGTATGCTGAGCGTATCTAGGAAGGTGCTAGTCGCGTCGATGGTACGTCGTCGATCAAGTGGTCAGACGTTCCGCTATTTAGGCAAAATTGCCTGTATTCGATCGAGAAAGTGACACACGTTCCGTTATTGGCATTAAAAATGGCGAAAAACCGCTCTCTAGACCCGAATAGCGGAACGTGTGACCATTAAATCCAGAGAACAGTTATTTTTACGCGAATAACGGAATGAGTGTCCAAGTAACTCAGTATTTTAAGTCGTCGCGGGGTATTTTTGTTAATTCTGCTGTTTAAAAGCAGTTGAAAAATAGCTCAAAAGAAATTTTAAAAAAATACTTGCAACAATCTCGTATTCTAGTTATAATATAACTTGTCGCCAAAACGATGAAGCTTGTACAATGGCCCGTTGGTCAAGGGGTTAAGACACCTCCCTTTCACGGAGGTAACAGGGGTTCGAATCCCCTACGGGTCACCATTACCTCATTTTTGGAGCAGCTCTTAGGAGTTAGTTTCATGTCTTGAGAGCCATTAGCTCAGTTGGTAGAGCACCTGACTTTTAATCAGGGAGTCGAAGGTTCGAGTCCTTCATGGCTCACCAGTTTTACTGGAATGAAGCCGATTATAGGATCGGAATTTTATAATTGCGGTCGTGGTGGAATGGCAGACACGCTAGCTTGAGGGGCTAGTGGTAGCAATACCGTGGAGGTTCGAGTCCTCTCGACCGCACCATCATATTAGATGATGAAAACCCTTGCGGAGCAAGGGTTTTTTTGTGTTGCCTTTTTTCATATGAGCATTCTAAATAGGTGGAATTTCTCTAAAAAATCATATTGGGGTCGAATGGGGGATGAATGGTTATTGTGCAAGTTATCCAGGGGTTGAAAATTTAGATTGAAGCAAATTACATAAATCCTCAATAATTCCACTATGATTCCTCCAAACGATTTTGCTGCATATTGAATTCCACTCAACCGTGAATTGTAGATTAATTATTATCACATAAGTTAAAAACGGTGCGGATCTCGATTTAGTCTTATCAATCAAATGTTAAATTAAGTCCCCTTTGTTTAATATTTAGAATGTTGCTTTGGTCATGGAATTAATAGAATTTAGATATTACGCGAAGCAGGAGGTGATGGACTACGGGATGGAGGCTGATAAAAAGCTTGAAGCAGTACTTGATGACAGTTACGTGATTACCGATCAGAATGCATTCTCGAAGTTCTAAAAAATGGAGATGTACCGAGCCTTTCACTATAGAGTTGCAACTGCTGCGCGGCCGAGGACAGGGGGATTTTGTACCTAAGGCAGCGTTAACACGGGCTGAAGCAGTGCAAGCACTTGTTAACTTGCTTGATAAGCAATATTTTAAAGAAAGGAGAATTTGTATTCGTAAGGAGCTTATATACTTGACGGACGACCATAGAGTTTCATTAACAGCTTATTTGTATGAAAGCTTCTCCGGCAATACCGAAGCGCGGGCGGCAGTTGTTGTGCTGCCCGGCGGAGGGTACCGCAGCATATCGGAAAGCGAGGCGGATCCGATCGCATTAAGCTACTTGTCGAGAGGGTATCATGCATTTGTGCTTCGTTATTCTATTGGCGAATTTGCAGCTTTTCCGGCTCCGCTAATTGAGGTTTCGCGCGCATTGTCTACCATAAGGCGCAATGGAGCAAGCTGGGGAGTGGACGTTAATCGAATAGCGGTATGCGGTTTGTCTGCCGGGGGACATTTGGCAGCCTCGCTTGGCACGATGTGGCAGGACAAAGAAATTGCCGCAGCTGCGGGCATCGATTCCGGCGAGAATAGACCTAATGCGCTTATTCTCGGATATCCGGTAATTACCTGTTCCCTTGGTCAGCACAGTCCGCTCAACAAAATGTGGACTCAGGCAGCCGGCAAGCCGCCGCTCCCGGACATGCAAAGCCGGCTTTCTTGTGAGCTGCTTGTCGACGGGCATACGCCGCCCTGTTTTATTTTTCATACTTTTGCAGATCAGGTAGTGCCTGTACAGCATGCTTTGTTGTTCAGTACGGCGCTTGCCGATCATCAAGTGCCGTTCGAGCTTCATGTTTATCAGGACGGACCGCATGGCCTGTCCCTTGCCAATGCTGTAACGGCAGGCGGAAAAGTGCAGTATATGAATGAAACGGTTGCGCAGTGGATGGAACAAAGCTGCCGCTGGCTGCAAAGTGTTTTTAAAGATAATGATCAAGTAAATGATTAGAATTTGAAGAAGGGCTGTCCAATAAGCCCCAAAAATAAAAGTTGGTCGGAAAAACGTCATGTTTTCCGTCCAACTTTTTTTGTGCTTTCACTTTTTTAGAAAAAGCAGCAAAGCGGATGGCCGCCGCCTTAAATTGTGAGACAAGCCTCAATCCAAACTCGTTAACATAGTTAACAAGGTAAAGAATGGTTACATTGGTTAATAAAGCTGCGTATTTCGTGTTTTTATCCATATGCTTTAGTTGAAAAAACCCACAAATATTGAAAGTTTGCAATATTTACCTATTAAGAAGTTCAATAGAATGAAAAGTAAGCGCATTCACACCGCGTTTTTTTAATTATGAGAGGAGTGACATGGTATGAAAATGAAGTATCAACGCTTGTTTGCGTGTCTCCTGGTGTTCACCATGATGATGATGGTGCTGCCGCCGATAGGGACATCGATTGCAAGCGCTCAATCCACTGCATTTGGCTTTACGGCAGAGAAGTTTAATTATCTGGCAGACACAAAGTTGAATACTACCGAAGCTAAGAATGGCTGGTCTAGCGGCTGGAAGCAAGACTGGGAGCTGACGGGAGAGCTGCCAGACAGCTACGTGGTAACAGATGAGGGTTCTTTCCGTATGACTAACAAACTGCTTGCTTATCGGGGATTGGACACGCCTATTCGAGTGGATGCCAACCAGGACTACTATGTATTTTGGAAGATGAGAGTAGATGGGACTACCAATACGATAGGTTCAACTAGAGCAAATTTAGCACTTTCCAGTAATACCTTCTTTGGGATGTCGAGAATGGAAAACGATGGATTGCATAGACTCGTCGGAAGATTTCTTGGCAATCATATTACGACTGAGACAGAGTTTAAACTGAATCAGGAATACAGCTTTCTATTGAAAATTGGAACTAATAATGAAAACAAACGGTTTGCCGGTCTCAAAGTGTTTGGTCCAGGAGTGGCGGAAATTACGGAGCCTCAATCCCAACAGGATTGGACACTATACTGGAACATAACATCTAAGAATGTATTTGATACGATCGGGCTGCAAGCTGATTTGTACAGTGACAAGGGAAGCACAACATTTGACGATATTATACTTAGTTCAAGATGGGAGGATATTGAAGGAACAGCTGCATTCAAGGCGATCGAAGACTTTGCCTATGCGGAAGGAACAAAGCTGCAAACGACAACTGCAGATGACGGCTGGAAAACGGGATGGAAGGCAGATATTGATCTACGGACTGAACTGGACCCCTCTATACAGGTGAACCAATTCGCTACAGTGGAGCATCAGAAGCAAATGAATCTGTATCGAGGGATGATTGTACCATTAGATCTGGCTAAGGAAGACAGTTATTATTTAAAATCCGTATTTTCAATTCAAGATAACGGCAGCGGGACGGAAGGAAAAGCTTTGCTTATGCTTAATAGCGACAATTATTTTGGAGCCGAGTTCGATTCAGCAAGCTCCAGTTATCGCTTGAAAGCCAAATTTCTCGGCGATGAGCAAACGGGTGAAGTGCTGGAAAACGGAGAAATGTACTCCATGGTAGTTAAAGTAAAGAAAGAAACGGGGGCGGTAAATAAAGCGTACGTGAAAATATATGCTAGTAACGAAGAAATTGGTAATGAGCCGGTTGGCGATTGGGATTTGATATTGGAAGGAACGGGTGACACAAGCACAAGTTTTGATGTATTAGGCTTTGAGGCTGACCTTACGAATGACGCAGCAGTTATTACACTGGACAGTATTTATGCAGCACCCAGCTGGGATACTGTTACAGCTAAAAGAACGTTTTTTATGGAAGATTGGTTTGATCAGGGAGCAGGGAAAAAGCTCAATGAGACAATTGCAGCGGGCGGCTGGACAAGTGGCTGGAAGCAAGATATACAGCTCCAGCAAGCATTATCAGACGATGTTCAAATTTCAGGACAAAGAAGCGTCAAGCTAAAGCAAGATGAAAGTATATATCGCGGGATTATGCCGATGACATTAAGCAGCTCGGACGTCTATTATATGAGCTGGAGACTGGGAACGGAACTTGGCACGGATGAAGAGGTGGTTGAATCCAAATTTTCCCCAACTTCTCAAGCGGCTGTATATTTGGATGAAAATCATTATTTTACAATGAAGTATGATTCAGATAATCAGTTAAAATGGGCATTTTACTCCAATGGTGAAGAGACAGAAGCAGATACAGTACTGGAAAAAGACAAAATCTATACACTTGCAGTGAAAATAGCTGCCGCAGGACAATCAGATGAGGCGCAATTATTTGCTAAATTGTATCCGAGAAATGAATCGCTTGTTCATGAGCCTGACAATGAGGAAGTAAACTGGGATATTCAGCTTATGTTGCCTAAGCAGCTAGTGATTGAATCGGTTGGAGCTGAATCAAAGCTTGGCATAAATAATGCTCTTGTTATAGACCAGGTTATTATGGGTTCAACTTGGGATGAAATTAATCGATCCGAAGATAATGAAGTAGCACAGGCGCTTTTTAAACTTATTACATTTCCAGATAGTGCTAATGCTACAGATGCTTTGGGCAATCAATTGCTAGAAGTGAAGAGGCTGAAGGAAGCTGGCAATTACGCAGCCGCTTTGGATCGCTTTAAGGATTATTATATTGATAAAATGAGCGGATTTGAATTTGGCGTGGAGAAACCAGGTTTTGGGACACGTGGATCAGCGGAGCAAGCGATGAATGGGATTATCGTAACCTATGTGCCGCCTGATGGTACAGCCGAACATATAATTGGAGAGCCGGGCTACGTGGAGTGGTATAAGTTATCTCCTGAAGATCCAAACTTTCCCGGATCGTTAGCTGAGATGGACTTTACAATGCTGTTAAGTCAAGCTTTCAGAAAAACCGAAGATCCGAAATATCTGAAGCGCTGGAATGATTATTGGGATGATTTCGCCAGACATAATAATGAGCAGTGGCATGCAGCCATTGCATTACCTGATCGAGCAGAATTTAAACGAGTAAATAACACATGGGACTCAAAGCTTCGTTTGGCTAACCGCAGCGATATGTTTATACAACAGATGAGCAATATAACAAGGCCTTTATCTGAGGATGGTAAATATGTACCGGTTGATAAAGAGATTAATTTAGAGGATGTAAAGAAGAGCATTGATCCGGTTACGTTAGCTTTGACACTTATTTTGTTGGAAGATAAACATTTGAATAAGCTGGAAATTATTCAAAGTAAACCAGGCGGAGCGCCTAATCAAAACTTCCAGGCAGGCATTTCGATGTATCGTGCAAGTTTGGCGCTAAGTGAATTCAATAATGCATCCGTTTGGGGGAATAGAGCTAACAAAATAATTACCGATTACATTGATCCTACTATCGGGGCAATGATGAAGGATGGCTCTGACTTGGAGCAATCTTTCAATTACAATGGTACGGCAATTGAATTGGGGCAGCAATTGAAAGATCTCTACGAAAAGAATGGAATTGCTTTTGATAATAAGTTTCAAAAAGACCGCTTGCGTTTTATGGCGAGCTTAATTCGTCCATCCGGAAATATGCCTGGCCTTTCGAAAATGGATAACCGTCCTTTTTTTGAGAAAGTGAATGGATGGCAAGAGTTTGTTCAGGATTATACCGTTCAGCAGATTTTGGATAATGTAACTTGGCTGGATGAAGAGAAAAAAGTGATTGTAAATGATAGGGAAAATCCAAAACCGGCACCTGCATTTAATTCCATCTATTATCCATACGGCGGGTTTACTATTATGCGATCTGGATGGGATAGCAATGCCTATCATCTCTTTATGAAGTCGAGTCGCAGAGGAACTGGTCATTCGGATGAAAGCGGGAACCAAATCCAGCTAACAGCGTTTGGCAAAACGATGCTGGTTGATGCAGGTCCTGATACTTACAGTCCAACAGATAAGGAAATGACGCTATATTTATTAAATAGTTATAGCCATAACACGATGATCGTGAACGGGCTGACACAGGTTAGAACCATTACGCCAGGCGTTCATAGTGGATATCAGGATCCGATAGATGCGAGATGGTTAACGAGCAGCCAATTCGATTTTTCGGAAGGGCTTTATGAGAGCGGCTATGGCACTGATATAATAGTCGAATCAGAATCTGGTGAAAAAACTAACGTAAAAACACGTACTCTTACAAATCTGAATCATGGTCGTCAAGTAATTTATATTAAAGCGCTAGGTATGTATGTCGTAACGGATCGTATGCTATGGCAGCCTAAACAGGAGCAAGGGGATACAGACAGTAACGATGTTGCAGCAAATAAGTATACACAGATATGGAACTTCGACTATACGTATTCTTCTAAAAACGTGTGCGGCAATTTCGCATCAGTTTATGTTGGTAGTCAAGTTGAAGATGATGGTAAACCAGTTACATGCCCAGAAACGGAAGGCTCCAATGCAGCTACGCAAAATAATCATATTTTTACAGCTGCTGATGAAGGACCGAATATTGAGCTGTACCATTTTCTAAACGGCCAGGATGAGAATGAGCCGCTAACGTATAATAAATATTTCGCATATACAATGGAGGATGGGCAAGTAAGAGGCTACTATCGTCATAAAACTACTGATGCAAAAGAAAAAGAAAAGCCGGATGTTCATTTGGAGTGGGAAAGAGAAGGAGAGAGTGATCAATTGCTCGTCACCTTCATTCATCCTCTTGCTCAAGGAAACGCGGCGGGCGACTTGGACGTAACCAAAATGAATTTAGATCCAGCAGTAGCAGAAGGATTTACAGCAAGCAACGGAAATGCGGTGCTGCATTATGTTGCGGCAAAAGATGATGCAGGCGGAATACTTGAGGTTGGTCCATTTACAATAACAGGAGAAGCATTACTTGCAGTGCAACAGGGCAATCAATGGCGAGGTATCGCTTTGGGTGCGCAATCTTTCTCGGCAAAGAAGAAAGGAAATAGCGGAAATACAGTAACGGTTTCTGAACCGAATTTTGAGTTTTTATTTAACGAGGCAACTGGAAAAATAGCAACGAAAACATTTGGTGTTCCAACAGGATTTGACTGGAAGCCTGCTCCTGGAAATAGTCAAGCGCTTGTTCCTGACTACGGATCATTTTATGATTCTGACCCGGTATTGACGGTACCGGGTGGAGGTGGAGGAATCTATACGCCGCCTGTAACAGATACAGATCCTACACAAGTGATCATACAGCAACAAGACTTGGACAGTGGCAGCAACGATCAGTCCGGATATAGTTTGTCATTGGCAGATGAAGTCTCAAGTATCGTTATCCCGCGCCAAGTGGCGAAAAATATGGGGAATAAGCCGCTTACGCTGCAATGGGATAATCGGACGATAGAGCTGCCAGCACAAATGATAGGTCAGTTATTACAGCAAGCAAATGATGACAGCAATGGTCAAATCGTGATTACTGCCACGATGCTTAGCGAGCAAGATGGGGCCGGGATACTGCGCTCGAGCGGCAAACTGACAGCCGATGCTTTGCGGCCTGCAGGGCAAGCGATGCAATTTGAGGCATCTTATGTTGATGACCATAAACGAAGCCATGATTTGAATGAATTTCAGCAGCCGGCAATAGTATCGTTCCAACTGCCAGAGCATATAGATGCCGAATTGGCGGGCATTTATTATTGGAATGGCAATGGCGATATTGTATACATTGGCGGCAAATTGGATGCTGCGACTGGCATGATTAGCGCTACAGTTTATTCTTCTGGAAAATTAGTAGTTGCAGAGTATAAAAAAGTATTTGCCGATACAAGAGGACACTGGGGCGAGCGAGTCATTCAAAAAATGGCTGCCAAGCATATAGTCAACGGTACGAGTAATGATACATTTGCTCCTGACAGATCTGTTACTCGTGCAGAGTTTACTGCTATTTTGGCCCGTGCGCTTGGATTGAATGGGAATACCGCTGCAGCCAGTTTCTCTGATATAGAGCAAACAGCATGGTACGCATCGAGCGTAGCTGCGGCATCCGCTGCTGGAATTATTTCTGGCAAAGGAAATGGAAAGTTTGCTCCTAATGAAAATATAACTAGAGAAGAAATGGCAGTCATGTTGAAGCGGGCGTATACGCATCTTAATGATGCTTTAGAAATTCCACAAACCTCTGCAGCTATTAAAGATTTGGATGCCATACCGGCATGGGCAAAGGATGCTGTGATGGCTGCTTACAGCTTGCAGCTGTTGAAAGGCAGAACCGACGGCAGATTTGATGGCAAGGCTAGCTTAACTCGCGCAGAAGCGGCGCAAGTGACGGCAAATTTGCTTGATAAACAGCAATAGAAGAATGGAGAAGTTTGTATTCGTACGGAGCTTTGTGCTCCGTTACTCTATTTCTGAGCATGCAGCATATCCTGCGCCTCTTATCGATGCATCGCGCACCTTGTCTGTTATTCGCCATAAAGCGGCGGACTGGGGAGTGGTTGCTAATCGGATTGCGGTATGCGGCATGTCAACTGGAGGACATTTGGCGGCAAGTCTTGGCACCATGTGGCCAGATAAAGAAATTGCTGCGGCCTCAGGCATTAGGATAAACGTCTCCTCCGTCCTATGGATAGGTGCGTTTACCAGTAATTATAAGAACAAGTTAATAATGAAAACTTATAAAGTCTTTTTATTTGAAAAAAGCATGGACCTGGAGCGTATTCGCTTCAGGTCCATTGCATTCAATTGGCTTTGGCAAGCAGGTAAAGAAAATAGGGCGTAACCAGTATCGTAATAATGACACCGGTCGGGATGTCGGCACCAAGACTGATCGTTCGCGTGATCGTGTCGGCGAGCAATATAATGAGGGCTCCGACGAGTCCGGCGACAGGGAGCATGAATTTATGATTGGAGCCCACCAGCCGCCGGGCGATATGCGGGCTGATCATGCCGACGAAAAAGAAATTGCCGCCGAGCGCTACACTGCCTGAGGAAAGAGCGACAGCCGCCAGCGTCAGGCCAATAAATTCTTTGCGGATCGCCAGTCCAAGACCAGCCGCAGTTTGATTGCCAAGACTCAATGTGTTGAGAGCACGTGATTTGTAAAAAACATAAAACCCGATAACGATAATCCAGGGAGCAAGAATACTAATGTAATTCCAATTATCTCCCCAAAGGCTGCCGGCTGACCAGCGCAGCGCGAAGTCATATTGCTTCTTGTCCAACTGCAGCGTCATAAGAAGGGTTATAGCGCCATAACCGGTGCCGACCGCGACTCCAGTCAAAATGAGGCCGGTATGCGAAATTTCCCTGCCTTTGCGATAGGCCAGCAGAAAAATAATAACAGCGGCTGCAATTCCGCCTGCAAAAGCCAGAAGCGGCAGCATAAAAGGCGAGAAGGCTCCGTTTACAGCGAATAAAGTAATATAAAGCATAACAGACAGTCCGGATCCGGAACTGATTCCGAGCGTGCCTGGGCTGGCCAAATCATTTTTCAGTAAGCTTTGCAAAATTGCTCCTGAAAGTGACATGCCAATGCCAACTAATATGGCCAGCGTGATGCGCGGCAAGCGAAAATCAAACACAGTCAGATTTTGCTTTGGCGTTCCTTTTCCTATCAGCACTTGAATGACCTCGCTAGGAGAAAGATTCATTTTGCCGACATTCATGCTGATGACTGCTAACAATAGCAAAAGCGTTCCGAGAATTGCGATGATGACAATTGGCTTTATTTGATTAGACGTATGATTTCTGACCGCCATTTATGAAAACTCCCTCCTTTGTTTGCGCACAAGGTAGAGGAAAAAAGGAACTCCGATTACTGCAAACACGATGCCGAGCGGAGTTTCATGCGGTTTGTTTATCGTTCTCCCAATAATATCAGCGCCCAGTAAAAACACAGATCCATATAAGGCAGAGGCGGGAATGATATAGCGGTAATCGACCCCGATTATATAGCGGACAATATGCGGAACGATTAATCCGACGAACCCGACAGGACCGACGATAAGCACACTTAATCCAGTCAAAATAAGGACGATTACTGTCGCTGATCCTTTGACTAGCTTGGTGCGAAGGCCAAGACCTGCAGCCAGATCGTCGCCAAAATTCAATATCGTAATAGAAGGGGAGAGGCAAATCGCCCAAATGACACCTCCGATAAAAAAAGGGGCGATATAAGCCAGCTCCACCCACTTAGCCCCTGCCGTGCCGCCTGCTGTCCAGTAATCAAGCGCCTGGCCGATTTCATATTTTATAGCCAGGTAGGTACAGAAAGAACTGAACAGCATGGAAATCGAAATACCTGCCAGGACGAGCCGTTGCGGCGTCATGCCTCGCTTGCCCACAGAAGCAAGATAATAAGTAATGCCAGTTGCGAATGCAGCGCCAATACATGAATAAAGCATGACCTCTAAATAGGAACTGCCAGGCAAAAAGACCATGCAGATTGCAATGGCGAGCGTTGCTCCGGAGCTGATGCCCATTAAACCGGAATCGGCAAGCGGATTGCGCGTTGTGCCTTGCATAATTGCACCGCATACAGACAGGCTGCAGCCAACAATAATGTCCGCCACTGTGCGCGGCAAACGAAACGTCTGAATGATTTGGTGTTCGGTTACTGAAGGATCGAACTGAAAAACAGCTCCCCATGCCAGCTTGAAACTCATTTCGGCAGCTCCGAACGTAATCGAAGCCGCAGAACCAATCAGCAATAAAATACAGCCAGTAAACATGAACAGCGAAAATCTAAACAAATTAGTTTTGTTTTTACTTTCATTTTTGGTCATGGTCAGCACCTATAATCTTGATTGCTCACTTTGTTTTTTCCAGCAGCTTATTAAGAATCAGCTCCATCTGCGCGGTCATGCTTACTACATCGGAGTAAAAGAACAGGCCGGTATACTCGCCCGGAATTTCTATAATGTTGCCTGCTGCAACTGCCGGAATGCTCTTCCAGATTTCGGTTTGTGCGAATTCAGATATTTTGTCTTCCATCAAAAACCAAATGACATAATCGCCAAAATATTGCGCTGCCACCTCATAGGATAGGGAGCCGCGGCCATTTCCGGAATCTTTCACAAGCTCTTCAAGTTTTTGCGGCTTTTTCAAGTGAAGATGTTCGTATAGAAGAGTACCGCCGCGAGAACCGGTTTCGTAGAACACGCCGTAAGAATCAGCGCCCCAATCCTGGAAAATACTGAATGTTTTATCTTTGAATATATCCGCGTTCAGTTCAGCTTGTGCCTCGGCTAATTTATCTTCAAATTGCTTGATCGCGGCTTTCGCCTCTGCTTCGCGTCCAGTCGCTTCTCCAAGAAATTGCAGACGCTCAACCGGTGAGACTGTAGTTTCCGGCACGACAAGCACAGGGGCAATCTTGGAAAACTTATCTGCATCCAGAGGATCATATGTAACGATCAGATCAGGATCCAAGCTCATAATGCTCTCCGCATCCCATTTCTCTATGATAGGGATGTCACCGAATTTATCATAGAAAGGCATCGTTTCCTGCGCCCAGGCGTAAATGCCTGCAGGCTCAAAGCCTAGTGTGAATACATCGCCGATATACCAGTTGACTACAATACGCTGTGGGTTTGCAGGTATTTCAATTTCACCTGTCACTGTCGTTACTTTTCGAGTTGCAGAGGACTCACCGTTTTCTTGTTTGTCTGTATCAGTGGCGCTGCTCGATGGCTCTGCAGTTGGCGTCGGGCTTGTGCTCACCAGTGCAGTGCTGTCAAGGTC
Source organism: Paenibacillus sp. IITD108 (assembly GCF_036541265.1). Classification (NCBI taxonomy): domain Bacteria; kingdom Bacillati; phylum Bacillota; class Bacilli; order Caryophanales; family Paenibacillaceae; genus Paenibacillus; species Paenibacillus sp. IITD108. Next base: position 111,276 of record NZ_JAZHCT010000015.1, read on the forward strand.
ATTTTTCGCGCAGCCCGCAAGTACTAAAAAACATGCTGCCAATACAAAAACTAAAATTTGAATCTGTTGCTTTCTCTTTCTAACCACAATATAGCCTCCCAATAATGTAATAATTATTTGATAATGATTATCAATTTCAACAAAGCTATTGTATGTTTAACCATTCCAAATTGTCAAGCCTAACATTTCAATTTTAAATAGAGTTGACGAAGAAGAAGCCTCCTGCCCCACTTCATTCATGGGGAGAGAGGCTTCCTTTATGCGGCAAGCGCATGCGAATCGTTGTGCCTGCATCAATCGAACTGCTGACGCTTACGCCCCAGCCTTCGCCAAAAATCAGCTTAATGCGCTGATTGACGTTTTTTATGCCGATATGCTGCTCATCTAAATTATAGTTTTCCTGCAAGATGCGGTTAAGCTGCAGCAGCTCCTCTTCGGCAATTCCTTTTCCGTTGTCGCTAATGGCCACCTCAGTGGCGAGCTCACCAGTCTCACTTTCAATCTGTACACTTTCAATAGTAATAACACCTGCTTTTCTCGATGGCAAAATCCCGTGATTCAAAGCATTTTCCAGCAGCGGCTGTAATGAAAATTTGATAATGACATTAGACAGCGTTTCCGGATCGATCTGCCAGTCGACCTCGAAATGGCGCGGATAGCGAAGTTTCATTAACTCGAGATAGGTTCGGGCGTATGCGGCCTCTTGACTTATAGTAGTGACGGGCTGATCTGAATCCAGCCCATATCGCAAAATATCGGATAACAGTGTAATCGAGTGCGAGACTTGATTATGTCCTTTCGTTAATCCGATTGCCAAAAATTTAATCGACTCCAATGTATTGTAAAGAAAATGCGGATTGATCTGAGCTTGAAGAGCTGTGGTATGCGCTTTATTGAGCAATTGCTGACGCAGCTCTAGTTCCTCCTGTAATATATTTTTAGCATTCATCGTTCGAAAGATGGATTGAATAATATATTTCAATTCATTAAGATGCTTGCGTTCCGACCATTCCATCGCATATCCAAGCCTGTCCTGCCCTTCAAGGAAGGACATGATTTGATTGACCGGAGACAAGGTTTTAATAGAAATAAAGATAGAAACGGCAAGCAGCACGAATACGCCAGCTCCAAAAAATAAAAAAATAAACCAATAAAGCTGCTGTACCTTCTGATCGTACTGACTTAATGGAACAAGCAATAAATACGTCCACGGCTTGCTTTCGTCATCCGGCAGCAAATGCGTCACGATATAATTTTGACCGTCTATTTTTTGGATGCTGGAAAAAGCGGCATGCGGCCAAGCAATGCCGGAGAGCAGCGGCACTTCTTTCATATTCTTCATAAAATCGTCTCGCTGATGGCTGTACATAATTTCATTACGATCATTGATAATGTACAAATATTCGGAGTGCAGCAAGGTGTTGCGGTTTAAAAATTTGCGAAGCTCCTCGATATCAATATTTGTCGTTACGGCTCCTATTTTTTGACCGAAATAGTAGGCTGGACGGGTAAAGGAGATATAGTAGGGATAAATATCATTTCTCAGCCTCAATTGGACAATGGGATCGTTTCCAGCGATCGGCCCGAAAACTTGACTATGCCATGTCGCATCATCAAAATCATCAAGCAGCCTGCTTCCGCGATTGGAAATGATGTAACGGTTTGTGTCGGAATAAATATAAACGGAATCAGTAAATGTATAGGTGCGGGTGTACATCGATATTTTGTCGTATATGTTTTGGTACTGAAGGGATGAGAAGTTTTTCTCGTCTTCCTGCAGCAAAAAGCGGTTCACATCCTCCTGATTAATCAGCTCCAGCGAGATATGATTCATTTGATAAAAAATGGTGTCTACCACATCCCGCACGCGCATCAGGTTATTCTGGCTGACGGTGCTCGTCTCGCTTTGCATAGCGCGATCCATTTGTTTATAAATAATATAAGTCATTGCGGAAAAGGGAATAACGACCAGAAAAAAAATAAGCAGCAGGCTTTTAACAAACAGGCTTCGAAACTTAAAGTTTCGTACTGCTCGCAATAAAGTAACGGTATTGCTCATAAGGGCGTCTCTTTAAATCTGGAATGAATTAAATACTGTTTTGGGCTTTTGCCGGTAACCTGTTTGAAAATACGTGTAAAATATTCTCTATTTTTATAACCGACCTTCTCCGGTATTTCATAAATTTTGTGCTCACCCGATTGCAGCAGTGAAATTGCCTTTTGAATACGCACCTTGGTTAGAAAATCGATATAATTCATGCCGGTTGACTGCTTGAACATGCGGCTGAAATAAATCGGATGCAGGTAGACGTGATTAGCGACATCCTCCAGCGATATATCAAAATGATAGTTTTCCATAATAAACTGTTTAGCTAGTTCTGTGCTTTGATTGGAGCTTGTTTGGGTCTGATTTATGATAAAGCGGGACAGCTCGGTTAAATATTGAATAGACCAGCTTTTTATTTCGGATAGCGCTTTCATTTCGATGATACAATGATAATCAAAGCGTTTTTTTTGCATGTCCTTATCCAGCATGCCTTTATAAATAAGATCTTGTGTAAGTTTTGCAAATAAATCGATGAAAAAGCGGCGGACAGCCGTTAACGGGTAGGTTTGCAGCAATGCTGTCCATTCATCAAGCTTATCCTCAAGCCCATGCTGCTTCCCTTCAAGCAGCATAGCAAGCAACTCCGTGCTGTCCGGCATCAGCGGCTTTTGGGAGAGCTCAGTTTTTTCTGTTTGTTCTGCCGGAGCGGTTTCTTTTAATTCTGACAGCTCCAGCAAGGAAGGAAAATACATTTTAGAAATGATAAACAAATCAAACTGAAATAATCTTCTTAAATGAGAGGTTAGCTGGTTTATTTGTCGGCTTAGCTTTTCTTTAAATACTTCGACGGCGTCCTGGTTAGTAGAAACGGCAGCCAAAGTAATCCGCTTCTCGTACGTATGCACGCAATAGAAACGGATAAGGCTGTTACTGCTCTTCAACATATTCAGCAAAGCATGATGTCTTTGTTTGACCGAGCTGTCGGCATCAGCACCGAAGCTTAGTTCCGTATGGAGCAGGCAGCAGGGATGGCTGGCAAGATCGAATTCAAATCGGACAAGCGCAGCTCTTGCAAGCTTACTATCGCTAGTGGCAAATAAACCGCTTGCCAGATCGGCAACAAATTGCTCATGGAGCAACGGAAGCACATCTGAAAATCGGCTTTGTTCTTCTTCTAGTAGAGAGCGTCTGGAAAACTCTTCGTCCAGCTCTTCCCTAAGTTTAGAGAAAACAGCTGCCATTTCCTCATATTTAGTCGGCTTGAGCAAATAGTGATTAACATTGTATTCTATAGCGCGCTTGGCATATTCAAATTGCTGATGTCCGCTAATGAGCACGATTTTGGTCGCCAGCCTTTGTTGATTCACCCACTTAGCCAGCGAGAGTCCGTCAATTTCAGCCATATTAATATCGGTCAAAATAACATCAATATGCTCCTTTTCCAAATAGGCAATGGCTTCCTTGCCGTCTTCAAATGAGGCAGCCAGCTCAAAGCCGAAAGCGTTCCAATCCAGAAAATAGGCTAACCCGTTTCTTACGATCTCCTCATCATCTACGATTATTAGCCGATACATAACCTCACCCCGCTTTAATTACCAGTTATTATAACATATGTTTTTTTCAAGAGGTCCCAGTTACAAACAGATTGCTGATAATCATTAATAATAGATACATTAGTTAATTTTCATCCGGTTTAACAGAAATAATGACTGGAACAGGTTAATAAAAAGCGGTTTTGTTGGACTTTTCAGAATGTGAATGAAAACAGGGCACTTCTATAATCAGTGTATAAAGAGAGAAAGGAGTGTGACTGTTGAGCAAATCTGCAAAGAAATACATTCGATTAAATCTTCCGCTGCTATTGCTGGCCTTGCCGGCGCTGCTCTACTTTTTTATATTTCATTATTTGCCGATGTTTGGAGTTATATTGGCATTCAAGGATTACAAGTACAGTGAAGGGATTTTGGGAAGTGCCTGGGCAGGGCTGAAAAACTTTGAATTTTTTTTCTCCTCGCAGGATGCGTTCCGGGTAACTCGCAATACGGTCGGTTATGGCGCCGTGTTTATTGTAGTCGGTAATATTGCCGCTGTCTCTGTTGCATTGCTGCTCTATGAAATCCGAAGTAAAGCAGCCTTGAAGGTGTATCAGACGAGCATGATTTTGCCTCGGTTTTTGTCCTGGGTCATTGTCGGATATATCACGTATGCAATATTAAATCCGTCTTTGGGAGCATTGAATCAGCTGTTGCAATATTTGGGGTACAGTCCGGTTGATTGGTACGCCGACCCGAAGTATTGGCCGTTTATTATTACGTTTTCCGACATTTGGAAGCATGTTGGTCTTAATTCAATCATTTATTATGCAGCGCTGATGAGCATCGATCCAGAATTGTTTGAGGCAGCCAAGATCGACGGAGCAGGAAGGTGGAAGCAAATGCGTTCCATATCTATTCCTTCACTTGTTCCTGTTATAACGATTATAGCGATATTGGCAATCGGTAATTTATTTAGAGGCGATTTTGGCTTATTTTATCAGCTTCCCCGCGATGTGGGCGTACTGTACCCGGCGACAGACATTATTGATACGTATGTATACCGCGGCCTGCGTCAGGGCGACATCGGCATTACGGCAGCTGTCGGCTTGTTCCAATCGGCAGTAGGTCTTGTGCTCGTGCTTGTATCGAACTGGATTATTAAAAAGACAAGGCCAGAAAATGCGCTATTCTAAAAATGCGGGAGGAGAATATGGGAAAGCTTGAACGATTTCAAAATATTGTCATTCATTTGTTTTTTATCGCCTTCAGTCTTATGTTTCTAGTCCCGTTATGGCTGGTTGTGTCCGTGTCCATCTCCAATGAAGATGCGGTGCAGCGCCTAGGTTATCAATTGCTGCCAAGCAAGATTGATTTCAGTTCTTATAATATGATACTGAAAAACCCGCAGCAGCTTATTGATGCTTATACAGTAACGTTTTTCCAATCAATTGCTGCAACCGTGCTCGGTGTCTTTATTATGGCTGCGTGCTCGTATGCATTATCGCGCAAATATTTTGCACTGAGAAGAGTGTTCGTGCTGTTTATATTTTTTACGATGCTGTTTGGAGGCGGATTAATTCCGTCCTATATATTAAATACTCAGTACTTGCATCTAGGCAATTCACTTTGGATTTACATTTTTCCGTTTTTGGCAAGCGCTTTCTATATCATTATTATGCGGACTTTCTTTATGGGGCTTCCGGATGCGGTAGTAGAATCGGCCAAAATAGACGGAGCAGGCGAATTTCGTGTATTTGTACAAATTATACTGCCGCTGTCGAAACCGGTACTGGCTACGATCGGCTTGTTCATGCTGCTTGACCGTTGGAACGATTGGTTTACTGCCATGATTTATATCCGCGACCAGAAGCTTTTTACGCTGCAGTATTTGCTGCAAAAAATATTAATGGAAATTGAGTTTCTGAAGGCAACTATGACTATGCATATACCGGGTGATATGCATGCAAATTTACAGCAAATTCCGTCAGAAACGCTAAGATTTGCGATGGCTGTCATTGCAGCAGGTCCTTTACTGCTCGTATTTCCCTTTTTTCAAAAATACTTTTCAAGGGGACTTACGCTAGGCGCTGTAAAGGGCTGAAAGGTATTCCATATATAAGATGAATAAAAGAAAAGGGGTAATGTTCATGCGGAAAAAACTATTTGTAAGCAAATCTGTTTGGAAGAGCTGGTTTGTTCTGCTTGCAGCTGTAATCATGCTGGCAGGCTGCTCGACAGGCAAGGGGAATGAAGGAAATAAAAGCAGCCAAACTGAGGGTAGCAGCACTCCGTCACAAACAGAGAAAAAAACCGATACAGATGAAAAGGTCACGTTGCGCTGGGTATTCCCAGGTCCAGGCAAGCAAAAGGATTCGGAAGAAGTATGGGCTGCATTTAATGAAAAGCTGAAGGAATATTTGCCTAATACAACCGTGTCATTCGAAGTGTATCCGGTAGCTGAGTATGCCGATAACTGGAGATTGCTGGCTGCTTCCGGAGAAGCTATTGACTTGGCTTGGATGGGCTATGTACAGGACGTTGCTGCGGAGATTAATAAGGGCTCCTATATGGCGCTGGACAACTTGCTTGACAGTGAATCGCCGATTACAAAGCAATTGCCTGATTGGTTAATGAACCTTGCGAAGTTCGACGGCAAGCAATACGGTATTCCCAACTTCCAGAATGTAGCTGATGTGCGAATGGGGATACGGATACCGAAAGAATTTGTGGATAAAGGTTATATAGATCCAGCCGAAGCTGAGCAAATATTTACACAATATGGAGTTAATTCGAAAGAGGCTTATAATGTTATCGAGCAGTACTTGGCTAATCTTAAGGAAAAAGACGAGCTGCGTTTAGGCGCAAGCACCTTCTCATTTAATTGGGCGCCGGGAGACAGACACGGGTCATTGGGCGCACCGTTTACATTAAGAGGAGATTTCAAGGATGCGGGCAGCTTGCGGGTTGTAAATATATACGATACTCCTGAGATGAAGCTGATGTATGATACAGCAGCAGACTGGTTCAAGAAGGGCTATATCAGAAAAGATATACTAAGCGTGCAAAATCCGAGAACAGACGAAGGAAAGCCGGACGGCTATGTCTATTGGATTCATAACGTATCTGCAGACCAAGCGAATTTTGACAGTGAACGTTACGGCTTCCCGATCGAGGTTATACCAATGGAGCAGGAGGACTATATTACACGTCCTATTTACAATACGATGACCGGCATTACTAGAACGTCCAAGCATCCGGAACGGGCGATGCAGCTGCTTGAGCTCATGCATACAAAGGAAGGAAAAGAGCTGTACAATTTGCTGGTTTGGGGATTAGAAGGCAAGCATTATAAAAAAGTATCCGATGATCGCATTGAAACGATCGGTTATGCCGGACAAGGAACAGCGGATGCGAATTACGGGCTGTGGAAATGGGTAATGGGCAATACCGCTAACAGCTATGAGACACAAGCCGATCCTGCAGGCTTTAATGAAATGTGGCAAAAGCTGAATGAAGAAGCTATTAAATCACCAGTATTGGAGTTTAAGCCGAATTCCGAGCCGGTCAAGACGGAAATTGCACAAGTGCAGGCAGTGGTCAAAGAATACAGCGCAAGCTTGCAGTCAGGAGCGCTGCCGGATCATGAGAAGCAATATGCTGATTTTGTTGAAAAAATGAAAAAGGCAGGCTCAGATAAAGTAGTTCAGGAATATCAGCGTCAATTAGAGCAATTCATATCGACTCAAAAGTAGGTGCTAATAGGATGAAGCCGAATATTATTCTCATCACTACGGATCAGCAACGAAAAGATAGTATGAGCGGTTACGGTTTCTCCAATGCGCAAACTCCGCATTTAGATCGGTTAGCTAAAGAAGGAGTAGTGTTTGAACGAAGCTATTGCACAAGCCCTGTTTGTACGCCAAGCAGGGCTTCTCTTTATAGCGGCAAGTATGTATCCAAACACGGCGCTTGGAATGTAGGAACTGCTCTGCCTGAAGACGAAAAGCTGCTTTCACATCGACTGACTGAAGCTGGATACCGGACCCATCATATCGGAAAAGCACATTTTCAGCCTTATTTGTCCCCCCTCGAGCAATCGCGCGAATCTATCTTGACTGGCTGGGAGCAAAATTTTGAATCTTTTGACGGTCCGTATTACGGTTTTCAAACGGTTGAGCTTGCAATGGGGCATTCTTTATATGGGGGCTGCGGCCATTATGGCATGTGGCTGAAGCAAAGGAGCGGCAGAACGACGTTTGAAGCAAGCAGCGATTGCCGTGAAAAATTCGGGGGAGAAGCTTATGATTGGCAAATAAAAGAGTCTGATCATAGCAGCTGGTGGACGGCAGAGAGAGCAGCTGTTTTTTTGAAGGAACAAAAGGAACGGGCTGAACAGCCGTTTTTTTTAAGCATCGGTTTCCAGGACCCTCATCATCCGCACGCAGTACCTGTCGAAAGAACGGGGAAAATAAATAAAAGTGCTATGCAGCCCCCACAATATATGGAAGGAGAGTTGCAGGATAAGCCGCCGCATTTTGAGGCCGTGCATGCAGGAGACTGGAGTCCGGACCATCCCATGCATGGAATGTTTCCGATGGCTGGCCAGTCATCTAATAGATTCGATTATAGACTTGTACATGAAGAAGATGCGATCAAAGGGAAAGCTTACTATTACGCAATGGTGGAAATGATTGATGAAGCGGTTGGCAGGATTTTGCAGGCTCTTAATCAAAATGAGCTTGATCAAAATACAATTATTATTTTTACTACGGATCATGGCGAGCTGCTCGGCGATCACGGAATTTGGATGAAAGGACCATTCCACTATGAGCAGCTTGTTAATATTCCATTTATTATTCATGGACCGTCATACTTTCCGGCAGGGCGGGCGGATGCGATTATAAGTCTGGTAGATGTAGTACCCACTATACTGGAGTTGTGTGAAATATCTATTCCTTCCGGCCTGGACGGTGTCTCCTTTAAACAGCTTTTGTTAGGTCAGAGTGCAAGTATTAGAGCTGCGGCTTTAATCGAGCATGTAGATGATCCTGGCGGGCTGCGTTTGAAAACGGTCGTGACGGAGCGCTACAAATGCACTATATATTACGGGGAATATGGAAAACAGGCTGGCGAACTGTATGATTTGTTCGAGGATCCAGCCGAGATGATAAATTTATGGGGCAATGCACAATATAATGGAATTAAATTTTCCATGATGCACTTGCTGCTTCAAGAGCTGGAGAAGCTTGAGCGCAGGGAAGGAAGGGACGTATACGCGTAATCGTTTGTTACCAAATGGACTCAAAGCCGTACAGTTTTTTGCAAAGCGCCTCCATATAAAAGTAGTCTCCAAAAATCGTGTATACACCTTGGCCATTCTGCTCTTTTAATATGCCGGGTATAGGAGGTTCATAGTTCGTATATTTTGTTGCTAGCGTCATTAAAATATGGTCCATTGCACATTGAATCGCAGGCTCTTTTTTAAATTTTAATATTTCGTAAAAAGCGCTTGCCGCTATGGCCGCGGCAGAAGTGTCGCGATTGCGGCTTTTATTGGCTGGATTCGTATAATCCCAATCCGTCCAAGGCTTGGAACCGCAGGCAGCTGCGGGCTGGTGCTGGGGCAGCTTGAAGTCCCAAACAGGAATCCCATCGTCTTCACTTTTCGCTATGAATTGGAGTGACAGATCTACAGCAGCATTTAAGTATCGTTCATAACCCGTGTATGAAAAAGCAGAAATAAAACCATATATGGCCCAAGCCGTACCGCGTGCCCAGTGAGACTCAATTGCATAGCCGCAATAATTATCTCCGCCAATGGGCTGGCCTGTCTCTTCATGAAAGCGAAAGGCATGATAGATAGAGCCGTCCTCACGGAAGAAATACTTCAGAGTAATATCTGCATGGGCAACAGCGATATTTTTGTAAAAGGGATGATTCGTTTCCTCGCTGGCCCAAAAAAGCAGAGGAAGGTTCATCATGCAGTCAATTATCGCCAGCCCTTTGCTTTGCGTGAAAAAATGATTTTTGGCAAGCTCCTGATCCACGTAACCAGGAATGATATGATCCATTCGGCCCCAGGCTTGAATGTAGGAGCCGTTCGGGACAAAGCGCATGGCCAGCACAACTGCGGCTTGCAGGGCGATTTTTTTCATATGGCTGTCGTTTGTAGCTTTGTAAAGCGCAACAGCATAAGGGGAATACAGAAAGCCAAGATCATGCATTGTTTCCAACGGGGTATGACATACTTTTGCGGCATATTCATTGGAAAAGGAATGCAGCCATTTTAACCATTTTGTTTCTTTTTTTACCTGATACGTCCAAAAGCCCATGCCTAAAAAGAAAGACGGCGTCCAAGCAAAAATATGACGCAAAGGAATATAGTCCTCCTGCTTGCCTTGAAGATATTGACCGTCAGGACGAGAAATATATTCCCGGATTTCGGGTTTTATTTGCTCCAAATAAATTTCACTTTTAGTTATGCAGCATTGCAAGGCGTGCTCCAAGGTATCTATGAACGGTTTCATATAAGCCTCCTGGTAAGATGCATATTGTTTTTCCTCATTATAGCTGCAGCGAGCGGATTGAAACATGTAGGATTTCTGCAATACATGCACAAATTCGAGAAAAATGGCTGACTTGCATGAAAAGGCGGTGCAAGGATGAGCAGTGAAGAAAAGATAGTATTGAAGCAGTTAGAAAAATTAATGGAATGGTGCGAGGGTTCAGCTAGCGAGGCTGGCTTGCCATGCAAAAGCTTATTATTATCGATATTATCCAAATCGTATCGCATGGCTGCACGGGAAAGTGTGTCACCGGAAGAGCAGGCAATAAAGCCTGCTGTTCAATATATTCTAAAGTATTACAATGAAAAAATAACACTGCAGCAATTAAGCAGAGAGGTTGGTTTGACACCCAGCTATTTTGGAAAGCTGTTTAAAGCTGCCACAGGAGACAGCCCAATTACTTATGTGCACCGGGTACGTGTAGAGAAAGCCATAGAGTTGCTTGGCATCGGCTTTACATGCAATGAAATTGCAGCAATGGTCGGATTTGAGGACCCTTTTTATTTCAGCAAGGTGTTTAAAAAAATAGTTGGCTTATCGCCTAGAGCTTATTTGAATAGTGGTTATCAGAGCGAATTACTTGATAGGCAAACAATATTATGATTCATTAATGATCGTTCAAATATTTTTAATAAACCAATGCAATAAATTTTAGTACATGTTAGCATTCGAATTGACTCGAAAATGAATAAGAAAGGGTGCTGACGTATGAATGTTGCAATTGAAATGATACCAGCCTATCGTCTGGCTTATGTAAGACAAGTTGGGCCGTATGGTCCTGCTAATGTCCAGGCTATGGAGAAGCTGAAGAAATGGGCGGATGAGAAAAGCCTGCTTACGCATTCAGCAATTATTTTTGGCATTCCACAAGACAATCCAGAAACAACTCCTCCTGAAAGCTGCAGATATGATGCCTGTATAGCAGTTTCGAATGACATGATTATCGATGAAGCCACGATTGGCTTAAGCGAGTTTAGCGGAGGCCAATACGCAGTTTGTAAAGTGAAGCATACAGCTGAAGATGTTCGAAAAGCGTGGGCTGAAATTTTTAGAATGATTCAAAACGAAGGCTTTCAAATCGATCAGAAACCAATGATTGAAAGATATACGGGAGAGATGTTAAGCGTGCATTATTGTGAAATATGTGTGCCTATTACAGCTGGATAGATATTTCGACAATAAATATACGATCCCAATTTACGGGAACAACAGAACGTATGTTCTGTTGTTCCCGTAAAAAAATAGCCTAATGATTAGGTTAAAGAGAAAATAGATAGGGGCTCGAAATAGATCAAGAAATTATTATGTGTGGCATACAGACCATATTTTCGCTGATAATACTCTATGGAATGATGTAAAAACTCCTCCGTGACATCCAGCCATTCCGCGATGGCATGGCGGCCTGCGATCCCGGCTTGTCCGGCTTCTAACAGCCTGGAGAGCGGTATAAGCTTCTCGTAAGCCCAGCCCCTGGCCCGCAGCTCCTGCTTCAAATTTCGAATGTCCTTCTGATTCAGGATGTTGCCGGAGCTTGTATGATAATGTCCGAGCTCTTCAGCAAGAACGCAGCCTTTTTCCACAGTGGATATATCCTTATTGATCCAAATGATTTTATCAGCGTAGAGACCTTTGTTCCTGGGTGTCATCGGCATCTCATAGGTGTCAATTTCTAGCTGCAGCGCCTCTTTAATCAATGCATCGTATGACAAAGACGTCACTCCTGTATAGTAAAGTTGATATTAAAACATGATTACGAATCTTTTCGCTTCATTTTTACAAAACGCTTAAACGCTTCGATTTCTTCCAATTCTTCTTCTGTCCAATCCTCTCCATCATGGTGAGCAGCAATGGTATCAATGCGCTGTTGCTCCATTCCAATGAGCTGATCCAAGGATACATTGAAAAAAAGCGCGAGCTGGCGAACATTTTCAAGCCGCGGATCGCCAAGACCATTTTCCCATTTTGAAATCATGCCTTTGTTAATAGAGGTTCCGTAGCTTTGATTAATTTTGTCAGCGAGCTCTTCAAGCGAAAGACCTCTTTTTGTACGCAAATCCTTTATTATCTTTCCAATGGGCTGCATTGCAAACTCTCCTTAATGTTATATTGCTATAATTAATCGTACAGCAAAGGTTTCAAAATCGCAACTATTTTATAAGAAAAAAATGGAATTGTTATTGACTTTGAAACTTCAGGCTTTTATACTGTGGTTAGTTTCGAAAATGAAACTTGGTATAGGTTATAGTAGTAATTGTAAATTTATTTGCTGGCAGCTTGGTTTTTAGAAAATGATCATTGTTAGCCAAAAATGAGTAAAAGATTGTCCGGGTTATGAAGTTATGTCGTTCAGTTTCGAAAATGAAACTTTTTCAAAATAGAAAGGAAGTGGCGTGTATGAATTTTGTTACTTTATATTATGATATTACAAAAGAAATTGAAATTTATGAACTGCGTTTAATGGATTTGGAGTCGGAGCTAAGAGCAGCACGAAAATTAATGTTTAAAGGGAAGCTTAGCTCTGATCCGTTTCCTGTATTTGTACCGCTCGATAAAGCGGCTGCCGAGTATGATATTGTAGTTGAAAAAATAAAAGAAACGTCGGAGCGGCTGGAGGAGAAAAAGCGAATCCGAGAGAAGATCGAGGAAAACATTCGCGATTTCAAAGGTGTTGAGCATCAGGTTGTGTATATGCGTGATATATTGCTAATGCCGCTAGGCGCCATTGCAGATGAGCTTGGTTATTCTTACAGCTTTGTAAGTAAAATTAGCAGCCGAATTAAAAATGCAAAAAAAGTGAAAAACGAGCTTGCAGAAAGGTGATATATTAGTAGTGTACCAAGCTGCTCAAGAGAGAAGGTCATCCACTTGCGGATGATCTTTTTGTTTTTCATTAGAAGGGAGGGAACGGTTAACTGGAAAAGCAGGGATCGAGATTAGCTTAGCAACAAATTTCTCGACCATGCAAAAACACTGCAAAACGAGCTTGCGAAAAGGTGATATAGTAGTAGTGTGCCAAGCTGCTCAAGAGAGAAGGTGATCCACTTGCGGATGATCTTTTGTTGTTGAAAGGGGGTGAGGGCAATGGGCAATCAATAGGAGACTGAAAGTAACAAGGCGTTGCAGCGATGCAAGGCTTTTTTTGTTGCTTGCTTTCAGCATCTCCAACTAAAAAATTAAGTAAGAAGGGACTGGACGATGGCAAATACGACAATTCAAGAAATGTATGATGCAGTTCGCAGAAAGCTGGAGGAGCGTTTTCCGCAGGTGCCGATAGTGGAGGATGAGACAGCACTTCCTGACCAAACGAAGGGCTTTCGCATAAAGCTTCTGCAAACGACGCATTCGCTGGAGTTAAGCAGACGTTATCGCAGAGCACACACTTTCCTCATTCAATACGGTTTAGATCCAGACCAGACTGATCCTGTATTAGCTGTCGCAGATCTTTATGGCACCGCGGAGCTGCTTACAGATGTCTTGGAGTGGGTGGAAGCTGCAGGACGGAAGATGCGCGGGGCTGGGATGCAATTTGAAGTGAGCGAGCAAAAGCTTAAATTTCAAGTTGCGTACAGCTTTCTGAATTGGAAAGACGCTCCAACGGAAACGGCGATGGGAAGTTTGCATCAGGAAGGAAGGGTTGAAGATGAGCAATAAGCAGCCAAAATCAATATTTTCGAAAGAACAGCATCTTAAAAGCAAGAAATGGTCTGGGATTGAGCGGGATATGATAGCCGCCCTTTTAGAGGAAGAAGCAAGCTATTCAACCGAAGAGGTTGTCACAAAACTAAAACAATTTATGAAGAAAGGCGTGAAGTAAATGGCTGGTGGACAATGGAATGTACAAAACAAGGTGAGACCCGGTGTTTATATTAATTTTAATGCAAAGCGTAAACCAATGAATAGTGTGGGGGAACGAGGAATTGTTGCTTTCCCGGCGTCGCTGCCTTGGGGAGTGACGGATCGTGTTATCGAACTGGACAGCAGCTCATTTGGCGAAAAAGCAGTGGAAGTACTGGGCTTTAAAGCGGCTGATGCACGTATTCGGCATATTGCGGCAGCAATGTCTCATGCATCAAGCGTTTTGCTATATCGATTGGGAGGAACTAATGCTGCAAAGGCTAAAGCAACAGAAGGAGCTTTGACGGCAACTGCCAAATGGGGCGGCTTGCGCGGTAATGATTTGCGCATTGTGATTCAAGCTGATGTCGATGAGTCCAGCAAGTTTAACGTTATTACGCTGCTTGATCTTGAAGAAGTGGATCGTCAAACTGTAGCTCAAATTGAGGAGCTGGAGAATAGCGCATTTATCGATTGGACAGGAACGGGGGCAGTGACTGCATCAGCAGGTGTGGCGCTTGCAGGCGGTACAGAAGGGACACAGTCCGGTTCAGATTTTACAACTGCGCTTGCAAAATTTGAAAGCTATGACTTTAACGTGCTCGGTATTTCGCTAGATGATGCGGCAAGTAAACAGGTTGCTACAGCTTATGTGAAGCGTCAACGTGAGGAAGAAGGTAAAAAGATTGTAGCGGTTATGGCCAACTATCCGGAAGCGGATTACGAAGGTGTAATGAGCTTACACAACGGTATTGTAACTTCTGATGGACTGGAGGTTTCTCCAACTTCGCTAGTATGGGAAGTAGCGGCAATGCAAGCGGCTGCCAATATTAACGAAGCTTTAACCTATACTGCAATCCCTAATGCGGTAGGGGCATTCCCGCGTTTGACACATACAGAAACGATTGCTGCTCTGAATAATGGTGAGCTTGTAGTAACAGCTTTGAACGGCAGAGCGGTTATTGAACAGGATATTAATACCTTAACAAGCTTTTCGCTTGATCGCAGCAAAGCGTTCAGTAAAAACCGGGTTGTTCGGGTGCTGGACGCGATTGGCAACGATATTAAGCGATTATTCGACACGTACTATATCGGCAAGATTTCCAACAACAGCAACGGCAGAGCGCTGCTGCAGGCTGAAGTTACCTCTTACTTAAAAAAGCTGGAGGGACTTGGCGCCATCCAAAACTTTGACAGTCAAAAAGATATTGTATTATCAGCAGGCGAAGCTACTGATGCGGTTCAAATCCAGCTTAACGTACAGCCGGTTGACAGCGTCGAGAAAATTTACATGAATGTGGAGGTTGTTTAATATGGCCATTTTTAATGAGAGAGATGCAATCAGCGGAAAAATCGCAACGGCTTATGTCATTATTGACGGTTCGAGAGAGGAATTATTTTATGCCAAGTCGCTCGAAGCGACGATTGAAAAAAATAAAGTAGATGTTCCGGTTCTTGGCCGCATGAATACGCCAAAGCGTTCGGCAGGCTGGTCAGGCAGTGGTACGCTTACCATTTACTATGTATCGTCCAAATTCCGTCAGCTCATGCATGAGTATATCAATACGGGCAAGGATTTCTGGTTTGATCTAATGGTAACTAATAATGATTCTGGCTCCAGTGCCGGAGAACAAGTAGCTGTTCTTAAGGATTGCAACTTGGATAGCGTCATTGCTGCTCGATTCGATGCAAGTTCCGACGATATGCTGGAAGAAGAAATGCCATTTACCTTCAATGGCTATGAGCTGCAAACTGCTTTTAATGCGGTGCAAGGCTCTTAATGGAGTCTTTTTCCGTAACAAATATTTCATGCCTGTGCGAAGTGTGCAGGCTTTCTTATTTTTTTGAAAAAATCTACTGAAAATTTGATATTGGAGGCAATCAATATGAGTTTACAAGCTTTTTTTGCACAAAACGTACAGGCTGAACTAACGGAGGAAATTGTAATTTCTGAACGTTTTAAGGACAAGGATGGTAGCCCGATCAAGTGGAAGCTGAGAACGGTAACTGAAAATGAGAACGAAGCATTGCGCAAGGCAGCGACGCGCCAAGTCAAAGGCAAAAATGGCGTTCGTACGCAGGAAACCGTGCAGGAGGATTATGTTGGCAAGCTGGCAGTGGCGAGCGTCGTCTATCCGGATTTGAAAAATGCAGAGCTGCAGAAATCTTACGGGGTAATGGGAGCAGATACATTGTTGAAAACGATGCTGTTTCCTGGCGAATTTGCTGCGCTGCTGACGAGAGTGCAGGAAATGAACGGTTTTGACCGCGATATCGATGAAATGGCGGATGAAGTAAAAAACTAATTAATGAGGGCGATGCAGAGGCGAACTATGCCTATTACGCTCTCAATGAATATCAGATTATGCCCTGGGAATTCAGCAGGCTTGAACCCGCTCAGAAGGCCTCGCTAATTGGTTGTATTAAGGTGAGAATTGAAGCTGAGCGCAAGCAGAAGCTGAAGAAGCGTTAAGCATTCTGTTAGGGAGAAAGGAGGTATCACATGGCTTCTATTAATGGTTATTTGAAAATGATGAATCAGCTTGGGGCGTCTGTGAAATCGAACACGAAACTTATCGATAAAGCTGAAGCCGCAATTAATAAGCTGCGTGCAGTGATGAGCAAAAGATTAGGGTTTAACTTTACAATGCCATCTCCCAAAAAACTGCTAGGAAATATTAAAGAAGATATAAGTTTTCTTTGGAAATGGTCAATATTCAAAGCCAAGCAAGTTGGTAAAAACCTAATGAACGCTCTTTCACCTAAAAATCTATTCAATAATTTTAGAAATGCATTAAAGCTTCCAGGTTTGAAAGCAGCCCAAACAAAACCTATTGCTCTACCTAATATTACAGCCTCCCCCGCAAAAAATTTAAGCAGCCAGCAAAACTTAGTGAGCAGCGGAGTGAAAAATGCTGTTAAGCTATCTACGGAATGGTTAAAAAATTTGAAAAGTATCGTTGGGAAGTATCTCACGATTAAAAACCTTCAAAAGCTGCAGAAGATGACTGTGGGCGGAGCATTAGAAAATCAATCATTGCTGGATAATTTTATTGCACGAACAGGCAGCGTGGAAACCGGGACAAATATGTTCGAAAAGTTTAAGGCACAGGCTCTTGCTGCTGGTCAAGACGTTAATAAATCATTGCAAAATACGCTTTCCTTCTATGGTATGACTAAGAGCTCAGATAATCTGCTGAAAATTAACGACTTGATTAATCGCGCAGCTACTTTTGATCCGGGCGGGAAAGGGATTGATGGTGCGGCCTCAATTGTGAAATCGGCTATGAAGGGGGACACCTCTGGACTGCAGCAGCAATTCGGTTTCGGGTCTGGTGTCCTACAGGAAAAGAATATAGAAAAGCTTGGGAAATCAGGCGATATTCAAGGTGTAATTAAGGCGCTTGAAGAGCTGTTTGAAATGCGAGGAATGGGAGAAGAGGCCTACAAAAAACTTATGGCATCTCCTGCAAAGCAGCTTGAAAAGTTAAGTGGCTATGTGAACAACGCGTTTGCGGAAGCCGGTCAAGGAGCGATTACCGCGCTTGGGCCATTGCTGACAATGTTAAACGAAGCTTTTGAGGCAGGTAAGTTTGATTTCTTTTTCAATGCACTTCATAATTCAATTGCTCTAATCGCGAATATTGCTTCATGGGCTGCTGAGCTTATTCTTAACAATCTTGATATTGTAAAAAATATTTTGGTGGCGGTTGGATTAGTAGCGCTAATAGTTGGAGCTCAATTTTTAATAGCTTGGCTGCAGGCGATTTGGCCTTTACTATTAATCGTTGGTGTTATTGCACTCATTATTGGTGTGCTCAATTATTTTGGGGTTTCTACAGAAGAAATTATTGGATTTATTGCCGGTCTATTTATGGGCTTTGTTGCTTCAGCGTGGAACATGATTGCTTTGCTATGGAATGGATTTTTGGACTTTGCTGCATTTTTAGCAAATTTGTTCGTAGATCCTATCTATGCCATCGAAAAACTGTTCTACGATTTGAATATAGGCTTCTATGGTATTATTTACGATATGCTAAGAGCTGTTGAGAGCTTTGCCAGCGGGTTTACGAACTTGATTGTAAAAGGAATCAATGGAGCCATAAAGGGCTTGAAAGCATTTGGTGGAGTTATTAATAAAATTTT
The DNA here is from genome assembly GCF_036541265.1 of Paenibacillus sp. IITD108. Classification (NCBI taxonomy): domain Bacteria; kingdom Bacillati; phylum Bacillota; class Bacilli; order Caryophanales; family Paenibacillaceae; genus Paenibacillus; species Paenibacillus sp. IITD108. The sequence continues at coordinate 129,404 of NZ_JAZHCT010000015.1, forward strand.
TGGAGTAAACATCGGTGAATTTGAATTACTGGACGAAAATAATGTTCATGCATTAAGCGATGGCGTGAAGTCCATTATGGACAGCTTTGCGGAGCCAGTAAGCAAAAAGGATGTATACAACTTTGACAAAGCCAAGATGGACATGATGGACGTAGACAAGCAGTTCAACAAAGGCCAAAAATTTGGAAGCGGTCTGTTCGATAAGGCTGGAAAAGCACTGGGTGGCCTGCTGCCTCAAAATGATTGGGATAAACCGAAGGTACCAGGTGAAATCGGCGGTGTAGGCAAAGTCGGCGAGGTTGGAAAAATTAATGAAACCGTAGATATTAGCAGTGAGGATATTAAAATGATGCGTGAGCTGGCAGAGATGAAAAATATTCAAAACTTTGTCTCGCTTACGCCAAGCATTACGTTCGGCGATACGCATGTGCGCAATGAAAGTGATTTGGACACTATTTTTGTTCGAATCACAGAACAGCTGAATAAGGATATCGCATCGTCTGTTAACGCGGTCTACACGTAAGGAGGGGGAGTTATGCGGGTATATGCAGTGGAGTTAAGCTTTAATAATAAGGCTGAAGCGATTATATTGCCCGTTAATCCCCAGTCGATGGAGATTAGCGAGACAGGCAATGGCTCAACCTATGATGTGATGGGCTTGGGGCAGGTTAATGTAATTAAGGATCGCGAGCTGACGGAATATAGCTTTAGCAGTATTTTTCCAGCTGTGGAATATTCATTCGTTACTGGTTTCAACGACCTCCCAAAAGTAGTTGAAGGTGAAAATAGCGAGGATAAGGTGAATTTAGCGGAAGGACAGCTGCTGAAGCCAGTTGAATATGTTAAAGCAATCGAAAGGTGGATGGCTACGAAAAGGCCGATCCGCTTTATTTTTGTCTCGGACACGTATTACATTAATACGCCAGTGAGTATTGAAAGCTTTCAATGGAAGGAAGTAGCCGGCAGCGGCGGCGACATTGAATACTCAATTACACTTAAAAAGTTTGTATTCTATGCGGCCCGGAAAATTGAAAAGTTGAAATCTGTAGGCAAAGCTGCTCCAAACAAAGCTGTTCCTCCACGACCGACCGACAAGGTGCAGCCTAAAACGTATAAGATGATTGCTGGGGATACGTTGTGGAAGATTGCCAAAACACAGCTCGGTGACGGAGCGCGCTGGAAGGAAATACAGAAGCTGAACAGTATTCAAGATGCGGAGATTACGAAGCTGCCTGTTGGAAAGGTGCTGAAGCTGCCATGATTGAAATTAAGCTGAACAATCGTGACGGTAAAGAATGGGATATTAGCGAGCTGGTTACGAGCCTGTCCCTGAAAACAGCGCATATCGGAAAAGCGGGTACTTTGACCCTGACCTTTATAAAAAAAGCATTATATCAATCCTCTCGGTTCAAGTATGAGAATGGTGATGTTATCAGGGTGCGCAAAGATGGTGTTAACCTTTTCTACGGATACATTTTCAGCATTAGCGGAGGACGCGATGAAATCGTGTCCCTTACGGCCTATGATCAAATCCGGTATTTGATGAATACGGACACTTATGTATTTAAAAATACGACAGCCGCTGATATCGTAAAGCGCATTGCGAATGATTTTAACTTAAAGCTTGGCAAAATCGCGGATACGAAGTATCAGATCCCGGCTATGGTGGAGGATGGTCAAAAGCTGCTCGATATTATCGATAAAGCCATTACGCTGACATTTTCGAATACCGGGAAAGATTATTGCTTATACGACGACTTTGGGCAATTGTGCTTGCGTGATGTAGATGAGCAGGTAACAGATATTATTGTCGGCGAAGGCAGCCTCATGTATGATTACTCGGTTAGCAGCTCGATAGATGATGACACATATAACAAAATAAAGCTGTATAAGGATAACAAAGAAACGGGCAAGCGCGAGGTTTATATCGCGGAAGACAGCATTAATATTATGCGTTGGGGTTTGCTTCAGCATTACGAAAGTATCGATGAAAAAATGAATCCCGCTCAAATCGAAGAACTGTTGAACAATCTGGCTAAGCTGAAGAATAGAGAGCAGAAGAGCTTGAAGATCGAAGCTCTTGGCGACATTCGAGTACGGGCAGGCATGCGGGTACGCATCCATATTCCGGAGTACCAGGTGGATCAAAACTTGTTAGTAAATGAATGCTCGCACAGTTTTGAAGGCGCCGATCATACGATGTCGCTGGAATTGAAGGTGATATAATGGCTGATTTATTAAGTGTCGTGAAGGAAGCGGCTATTGCAGCTGTAGAAGCGGGAAATCCCGTATCGATTGTGTACGGTGAAGTATTGAAAAATAATCCGGTGGAAGTGAAGGTCGATCAACGATTTTCATTGCCAGCGGATTTTTTAGTAGTACCGGAATCCCTGCGGCGTCTTGAAATAACGATTCCAGGACTAAGCGGAACAGTATTGGTGCGCAGAGGTCTCGAAAAGGGTGATCAAGTGATCATGATTCGTGCGCAGGGAGGACAGCAGTTTATTATTTTGGATCGGGTGGTGGCGACATGATTCCAAGTCATAGTCCAATGGAAGAGTCAGACAGGCAGGAAGTGATGCCATCACTTACCTGGAGGCTTGATTTGGATAAAGGGCGGATTGTAGGCAAAATAGATGCCCTTGAGGCGGTTAAACAGGCAGTTTTTAAAATTTTGCAGACGGATCGTTACGGACATGACATTTACAGCTTTGATTATGGCCATGAGCTGAAACAGCTGCTTGGCGGAAGTCCGGCTGTAATGGAAAGCGAAGTAAATCGAATGATTCGCGAAGCATTGCTGCAGGACGATCGGATCGTGTCCGTTGAGGAAGCAGAAGTGTCTGCAGAAGGAAACAGCTTGCTTATTCGCTGTATAGTTGTAACTGATTATGGAAGCTTTGAAGTGGAGGTGAACAGAGATGTATGAAATGCAAACCTATGATGCTATTTTAGCAAGAATGCTGGAGCGGGTGCCGGATTCAATCGACAAGCGTGAAGGCTCGGTTATTTATGATGCTTGTGCTCCAGCCGCAGCGGAGCTGGCCCAATTATATATTGAGCTGGATATTAACTATAGCCTGTCATTTGTGGATACAGCTAGCGGTGAATATTTGGGACGCAAAACAGCCGAATTCGGCGTGCACAGAGCGCCTGCTGCAGCTGCAAGGCGAAAAGGAATCTTTCTCGGGGCTGCGGATGCTCCAATTCAAGTTCCTTTAGGAAGCCGCTTTGCTATTGAAGGTTTAACTTATGCAGTTAAAGAACGGATCGGTGCTGGGGTTTACATGTTAGTTTGCGAGTCGGCCGGCACGATCGGCAATGCACATTTTGGCACGTTAATTCCTATTGATTATGTGGCCGGCCTGGTCAAAGCAGAGCTGGCTGACGTACTGGTTGCTGGCGAGGAGGAAGAAACGGACAGCAGCCTTCGCAGCCGTTTTTACGAAATTGTTAATGAGCCATCCTTCGGTGGTAATGTGGCAGAATATAAGCAATTAATACATGCAATGCCTGGAGTAGGGGCAGTGAAAATATTCCCGGTTTGGAATGGCGGGGGTACTGTCAAATGCACCGTAATCAGCTCCGATTGGGAAATCCCTTCCTCTACTTTAATCGATACGATTCAAAGCGCGATCGATCCTGAGAGTAATCACGGCAAAGGAATGGGGCTGGCGCCGATTGGCCATCAAGTGACAGTTGATGGTGTTTCTAGTATTACAGTAAATGTGGAAACTTCCTTAACCTTGGCTAGTGATTACACGCTAGGTATGATTCGAGCCGATGCTGAAACCGTACTTCGTGACTATTTACTAGAGCTTAGACAGGATTGGGCAAATCAGAATAGCTTGACTGTTCGGTTAGCTCAAATGGATGCTCGATTATTGACTGTGCAAGGCGTTGAGGATGTGTACGGTACTAAAATCAACGGCAATGCAGTTAACTTGACGCTAAATGAGAGCAGTGTTCCATTGCTCGGGGTGGTGACGCTAAATGAGTGATCGCATACTCATTCATTTGCCGGACTTTTATGAGCAAATAGATGATTTTAAGCAGCTTGCAAGCACAGAATCTGTTGAGCTAATTCTTGTTAAAGAGGCTTCAAGCAAACTGCTGAATAATCAATTTGTGATGACTGCTGATCTCCCTACGATTGCTAGAGTGGAGAGGCTGCTTAACATCCAGGCGGATCCTGGAACAGAAACGATAGAGTTTCGCAGAAGGCGCATCGTCAATCGCTTTCAGACAAAGCCGCCATTTACAGTACGCTATTTGCAGCAGCTGCTGGATGCACTAGTCGGCGATGGGCTGACAGTCGTTTCTATAGATAACCAAAACTTCGTTTTGACCGTTACAGTAGAAATCGAAAACGCCAGCGTGTTTCGCGAGGTTATTTACACCATCAACAAAGTAAAGCCTGCAAACATGGTCTATCGGCAAAATACAGCAGTCAGCAATGGACTGAGATTAAAAGAATCGATTTCCAGACGACCAGTTATCTGGAATTATAAGCTGGATAGTTCCTGGAAGCTTGGGGAGAAAGCATTTGCCAGCGTTGGTCAGGAGGTGCCTATCATATGATTCACGCCCAATTTATTAACAAGGTTGCTGAATATGTAGAGCAGCAAATTTCAAAAGTAGTGCTGAATGGAAGCCACGAAATTACGAGCTTTGAAGTCAAACAGGTTAATGAGAATACCGTTGTTCTGAACTATTTTGTAATGGCTAATGAAGTATCACATATCTCATTAATTGAGATGAAAGACGCAGCCAATGAAGTAATTACTAGCAATGTCGTAGACGTTCCAGTTACATCGGATACGATGCTGCTGCAAACGATTCTAGTAAAGGAGGCTAATTAATGGCTAAAACAGATTGGACAATTCATGATGTGGTAAAGCCGGAGGATTTAAATCAGCTTAGTCAAGATGTGAATGAAGCCGGCTCGCAGCTTGATGCCCATATAGGGTCGCGTGGGAATGCCCATCTAACTGCAACGAGAACAGAAGCTGGATTTATGAGCGCTGCGGATAAGCAGGAGCTTGATAAGCTGGCGGAAGAAATGGGGAATATGGGCAATGTTCCTACGCAAGCTAAAACCGTGTCTGGCGCAATTAGCGAACTGCATGCTGCTGGTAAAAGCAACGAAAGCTTGCTGCAGAATGCTACAAGTGCTTCAACGGCTAATACTTTAGTGAAGCGTGATGCAAGTGGTAGGTTTAAGGCTGCTGCCCCTGTGGCTGCTGATGATGTTGCGCGGAAAGCGGAGATTGATGCACCGCCATTTACTACTACAACCGGCACTAGTGTAGCTTATGTTGCTTCTTTTTCACCCGCATATTCAGCGTTAGTAGCCGGCACACGGATAACTGTTAAGTTTCATGTAGCTAACACAGGTGCAGCGACAATTAATGTTAACGGTCTTGGGGCAAAGTCGATATTGAGGGCAAGTGGGGCTGCATTAACAGCAGGCATTATTAAAATGAATGCTGTAATGTCTTTGGTATACGATGGCACAAATTTTATCTTACAGGGTGAAGGGGGGAATGGAAACGCAACAGCCGCCGATCTGTTAATTGGTAAAACAGCATCAGTGGATGCAGGGGATATTGTTGGCACAATGCCAAATCGTTCAGGACATGTTACAGGGCAGTCTATAAGCCGCAGTGGTACAACATTGCGCATTAGACCGCAGCCTGGGTATGTGCCAGGTGATGCCTCTAATAGTGTACAGTGGGATGATGTGGATTGGATTGCTGAAAATATTCGAGCTGGCGTAGATATATTTGGTGTAATTGGGACATTGGAAGAGGGGGCTAAAGTAGCAAGCGGAACCGTTAATTTTCCTGCCAAGGTGGCGGCAGTTATAGATATTAGAGGGCTAGATTTTAGACCAAAATTGATAGTTGTGTACAATGAAACACAAGGTTATTTTTATTCTGCATTTCCAGTTTCTGCAGGAGGTACTTACAGAACGATTATTTACAATGCAGGGAATTATTCAGTTTCATCGACTGGTCCTACGTTTTATAATGACGGGTTTTCAGCAACAACTTATGTCGGTGTTAATAACGCTAACAATTTAGCTACAGTAGCACGTTGGATTGCCTTTGACGCATCATATTACTAAGTATAGGAGGTATTAACATGGAAGTCGGAAACAGAATTGTGTACGACCAAGACGGGGAAATTGTCTCCCAAACAGGCGAAATGAAGGGCGATGTGCTGCCACGTAAAGATATTACGGAGCTGCACTTTATCGACTTGCCTTACGGCTCTATCAATTATAGTACGCATCGTATTGTGAGCATTGCTGTAGTTACCAGACAACCTATTTTAGAGGAAATACAAGTAATTCTAACGCCAGAACAACAGCAAATTATTGATCTTGAAAATCAACTATTGTTATCTAGTGGGGTGATCTAGTGCTTAATGAGACAATCGTTAAAATACTTGTTGATCGTATCCGAAATGGTGGGATTAACCCAGTTACGGGCCAACCTATGGTACTAGATGATATTAAAATAATCGAGTACAAAACAGCAGTCAAGAACATTTTAGGCTCCGCATAGCGCGGGGCTTATTTTTTGGCCAGGAAAATTTTCCTTAAGGGGGCAAACATGAAAGAACAAACTATCTTAGGCGCTATCGGAGCAGCGGTACTGCCAGTATATCAATTCTTATTTGGAACGGGTGATGCTGTGAACGGTGTTATGATGGCGCTACTTTTCTTTATTGTGATGGATTGGCTCAGCGGCATACGTGCTGCAAATAAAGATAAAAGCTATACAAGCAAGTACGGAATCGATGGTATCTTCCGTACTTTTTTTATGCTTTTGTTACCGGCTGGCGGTCATTTGCTAGATAAAGCTTTCGGCATTCCTGATATTATTTTTGGAGCAATAGCGTTTGGATTGCTCTATCACGTGATCAAATCTATGACAGCTAACGCTATAAGGGCTGAATGGGGCGAATGGCTGCCAGTTGGTATTTTGGAGAAAGTGACGAGCTGGGTAGAAAGTGAAATTGAACAAAAGGCGAAGCGATCACTAGAGCGAAGGATAAAGCCTAATGAAGATCATTGACCTTCGGGGCAGGCTTCCAGTCCACAAAACCAAAAAATATAACACACGTAAGCTTTCCGATATTCGTTCTATTGCAATCCATCATTCTTTAACAGTCAGCGGAACGCCGGAAGCATTTGCAAATTATCATGTAACTACAAACGGTTGGCCTGGTATTGCGTATACGTATGTCATACAGCGTGACGGCACAGTGTATCAGTGCTGGGATCACACTATTATCGGATATCATGTAGGCAATAGTAATAAGCATGCTTTAGGCATATGTATGGTTGGAGACTTTAGAACGCAGCTGCCAACGCCTGAGCAGTATGCAGCAACCTTGGAGCTTACAAGATTGCTGCAAGAGCAGCTGCCGAATGCGACTGTGGTAAAAGGGCATTCTGAGTACCCGGAGTATAGCTGGAAAGCTTGCCCGGTAATCGATATGAATGTATTTCGAAAAGACTTAAGCGAAGGGATGAAGTCACCAATGACGGCAGAGGAAAGAAAAGTAATGGATGATCTACGGAACCAGATACGCGATCAGACTGCACGAATTGACGCTCAAGCAAAGGCGCTGGCAGCTGCGACAGGACGCATGGAAGCACCTGCATGGTTTGTACAGGAATTTGGCAGCTGCGATCTATGTGGTTTGATTAATGAACCAACCATGACCTATGAAGGCTGGCGAAATACTGCTATATCGCTGCGAACACAAGGCTTTGGCAAGGGGCGTGATCGGTGTATGGATATTAAATAGGCAGCACTGAAAAGGACGCGCAGAGGCTAAAAATCAATAGTTGTCCTATGCCAAATCAGCTGTGCTTGCATATTGTAATTTTATAGGGCATCGCGATATCACTCCGAGCAGCAGCATTGAGCCCAGTCTTTAGGCGGTATGCCCTAATGTCGGATAAAGATGGTAGGTGATAATATGGAAGATTTTCTTCAGTTTATTACAGAAAAAGCACTGATCTTAATGCCTGCACTATTTATTATAGGCATATTTCTAAAGAAAACGCCGCATATTTCAGACTGGATGATTCCGTGGATACTGCTTGTTGTTGGCGTAACGGGGGCAATATTTTTAACAGGAGACACGGTTGATGGCATTATTCAAGGTATTCTTGTTACGGGCAGCACAGTGCTTACCCACCAGTTATATAAGCAAACCTCAAAAAAAGATAATTAACTTTTTAATCAGCTGCATAGGCGTCATATGTACGACGAGCAATCTATGTATGACGCCTTATTTTACGGTGAAATCCAATTCTTCTCTTCGACCTTCAAATGACTTCTCCCAATAGCCCATCTAAAATAGTACTATAAGCTTAAGCAGCTTAATTCTAATCCCCAAAAAATTATTTATTGTCGAGTTATTTGCCTTGTAAACTATTATACCTAAGCTATAATTAAGATGTAGCTGCAGCAAACTGCGATCAAGAATATCCACTTTATTTAATGTAGCGCTATGGCCATTGGCATCGATAGTGCTTTTTTTGTTTTTACAGCGATGCTAATGTTCCGATTCGTAGGTCTTACATTCACTTCATTTGCTACATAGACACTGGTTTGTCAATTGGATTTAGTTGAAGAATCCTTTATAATATCCTTTATAGTAGTTCTTTTGGTCTATAATAGGGTGTGTAAAAAGGGGTTGAATAAGTGGGACGAACAACTAAGAGAGGGATTATGAAAACAGCTTTCTACAGCTCTTTAATACTAAGCTGTATGCTGACTGCTTATTTCTATATGAAAACGATTACAATACCTCTGGCAATCGGGGTTTTAGCTATAGTTATTTACCTAATAGCAACAACTAATCGTAAGAAACAAAGAGAAGAGCGTGTTGCTGATTCTGGGATTCATGATATTGACCAGATGGATACAAAACAATTTGAATTGTTTTTGCTTCATTTATTTAAAGGTCACGGTTATGCGGTCGAGATTAAAAAGCCGGGAAAATGCAATGGGATAGAGCTTTTAATTACTAAAGGCATGGAACAGACGATTGTTTTTGCCAAAAATGATAAGCGACATTTGGGAATTCAGGCTGTACAGCAAGTTGTAGAGCTGAAGGCTCTCAGCAACGCATCATCTGCTTGGCTTGTTACAAATCGAGATTTTTCTTCAGCAGCCTACGCGCTGGCGGATTCGAAGCAGGTTAGGCTTATTAATAGAGATAGTCTGATGGATATGGTTATAGCGCTAAAATTGAATCATCAAGAGCAATCAGCAGGCAGTGCAAATCATGATTCTCTGCTAAAGCGCCGTTAGCTTAAGCTGATGTAAATTACATATAGATATGCCCGACATCACTTGTAAATTCAGCATGGGATGGCCGGGCTGTTTTTTTGCCAAAATGGACAAATGTACATAATAAAAAAGATTTCGGAATAAGTCTATAATTACAGGCTGTTGAAAAAGCTCCGCAGTTGCTTAATAGTCTAGATAACAGGCCAAAAGTGTCGGGCTCGAGAGGCTGTCCATTTTGTAACGAATCCTCAAGATACTATTTCGTATAAAAGGTATCTTTTGAAATTCTTACGAATCGTGGATGCGCTATCTGTGAACAAATGCTCATTTGGGCAGCGTTTTACAGCCAATAAGCATGCTAGGATTCGTTACATTTTCAAAACAAGCTTTTTCGGCGTAATAACGCTACTAGGATTCGTTAGAGTTTCCAAACGATTATTATTTAAATGATTTCTCTACATACGTAGACTCAACTTTTATAAATTTCAAAAATTTTTCAAAACGCATCCTTATAATAAAGATAGATTTAAAATGAGGTGAGTTTACGAATGGTTTGGTTGGCATATGCCATTGCTGCTGGGATCGTTATCGTAGCAGGGTGGTATCTTTTTGTTCAAACAGTTGACAAGCACTTCGGCCGAAAAGCGAAGGAAGCGAATATGAAAACGAAATGGTACAGCTCATTGTACGAAAATCATGGGGATGCAATCATATCCGTAGATCATAACTTTAGAATCATCAGAACGAATCAATCGGCTAGTCGTTTGCTCGGTTTGGAGTTGGATCATTACAAGAATCGGCCTGTTGAGTCGATTGTGACGGCTGTTCATCGTAAAGAACAGGATTTGCTGCGCGATTATTTTATGAGAGCGTATTGTGGAGAAGATGCTTCTTTTGAAGCAACGGTTATTTATGATGACGGTAGAGAGGCATATGTGCAAATTAAGTGTGTGCCTTTTTTATTGGAGGAGCAAATTAGCGGCAGCCATTTTGTAATTCGCGACATTACAGAGGAGCATCAATACATTCAAGAGATGAAGCAGCTTGCCTACAAAGATGAGCTTACAGGCTTGTCAAATCGAAGGCATTTCTATGAAGTTATGGGGCAAGCGATGGCAAGAAGCCGTGCCACTAATACGTCAATGGCTGTATTGTTAATGGATCTCGATGGATTTAAGCTGATCAATGACTCGGTAGGGCATTTTATAGGGGATCGGTGCTTGCAGCATATAAGCAAGCAGCTGCTTGAAGCTGCGGTAAATTATAGGGCCGAACTGGCAAGGCTGGGCGGGGATGAATTTGTCATCGTGCTGGAGCACGACGATATTTGGCATGCCGCTGCAAGCTTGTCTGAACAAATTATTGAAGCTTTGCAAGCATCTATAATGGAAATCGACCAGCAGCATCCCGTTACAATTAGTATAGGCATCGCTATTTACCCGGATGATAAGCTGGATATGATGGAGCTGTTGAAAATAGCAGATGAGGCTATGTATACAGTGAAGAGCAATGGCAAAAACGGCTATAGGTTCTACAAAGACGCAAGGGATGAAAAGAAAGAAGTTCAAATTAAAAATAGCGGCTCAAGAGCATCTGAAGGGATTCAGAAAGGGGAAGGCGATTCTTTATTCGCATTAACCGAGCTATTAAAAGAAGTAAGCTATAAAAGCAAAGTAGACTAAACGTTCATCTGAACCAAATTCAATGAATGAAAAACGGTACGTCCTTGGTCAAGGATGTACCGTTTTTTGTTAAAATATTTCATATTTCATGAGTAAACGCGTCTGTCCAAAGGACGGCGTAGCCGTTTATCCTTGTGCGTTAGTTCGTTTTCTCATGATCATTGGATATTTTCCATACATCAAACAGCTTGAACAGTAAGCTTAGCAGTATACCTACGATTGTAGCCAAGGACATGCCCACTAGCTTCAAGTCGCCGATTACAACTTCAAGTCCGCTTAGCCCTGTCGCAAATACGACAGTTGTAAGGAACATATTAGTCGGTTTGCCATAGTCAACCTTGGACTCGATCAGCATACGCAAGCCTGACGCTGCGATAACTCCAAACAATAGCAAGGAAACGCCGCCCATGACAGGCTCAGGAATTGCTGAGATAAGCGCCGAAATCTTGCCCGAGAAAGAAAGAAGGATGGCAATAATTGCCGCACCGCCGATTACGAAGGTGGAGTATACTCTCGTGATGGCAAGAACGCCGATATTTTCGCCATAAGTCGTGTTTGGCGTTGAGCCGGTAAAGCCGGAAATAATCGTCGAAATACCGTTGCCAAGCAAAGAGCGATGCAAGCCAGGATCTTTTTGCAAATCCTTCTCGACAATATTGCTCGTTACAATCAAGTGGCCGATATGCTCAGCGATAACAACTAAAGCTACCGGCGCGATGGCGATAATGGCTGACCAGTGAAATTCAGGCCATGTGAAGGTCGGGGCTTCTACCCAGCCAGCAGCATCGACTTTAGTGAAATTAGTCATTTTCATAAAGAATGCGATGACATAGCCTGCAATAATACCGAATAGAATCGGAATGATGCGCATAAAGCCGCGGAACAAAACGGAACCGAGAACGGTAATAGCTAGTGTAGCTGTCGATAAAATAATAACCTTGCTGTCCATCGCCCATGGTGTATCATATGTGACACCAGGCTTGGCTATCCAGCCGGACATACCTGCTGCAACCGGGATAAGCTCAAGTCCAATGATAGCGACGATAGCGCCCATAGCTGCTGGCGGGAATACAACGTCAATCCATTTAATGCCGACTCGCTTGATAATAAGTGCAACTACCGTGAAGATTACACCTACTGCGATAAATCCGCCTAGCGCTGCGGAGTAGCCGTTGCCGCCAAATGCTTCATTGCCGATAACCGCTCCGGCCGGTGCAATAAATGCAAAGCTGGAGCCCAAATATGCTGGAATTTTGCCGCTGCATATCCATAGGTACAACAATGTGCCGATACCGTTCATTAGCAAGCAGATCGCAGGATCGACGCCGAGCAGATTTGGTACTAGTACAGTAGAACCAAACATGGCGAAAAGATGCTGCAGGCTTAGCATAATACTTTGAGCAAACGGCGGCCTTTCATTAACTCCGATCGTTCTTCTCATGAGAACCCTTCCTTCTATGAATGATGAACTTTTAATTAACCTTTGTTGATTCTACATAGTCTTATGCAGTTTGGCAAGCAGTAAAATGTCATTTATTAAGGAAATATAAAGCTTTTTGCGATTGCTTTTCGGTTTATTTTGAAAAAAACGATTGCAGTTCGTAAATATCTGTTACTTTCAGCTTATTTCTGCGTAAATTAAACATAGAAAACAACAGAGGGGAGAGGGAGAAATGAGCATATTCAATCATCCAAACGGTCCAGGCGGAGATACGCCGACACCGAATGCTTCCAATCAAGCGAAGAAGCCGGAATTAAAGCCGGGGACGATCAAGAAAGCTATTTCTTTTATTGTGGCTGCCATTATTGTTATTTATTTGGGTTCTTCATCTTTTTATACGGTGCAGGAGCAGGAGCGGGCGGCAATACTTACGTTTGGAGCATATTCGCATGATACAGGGGCAGGCTTGCATTTTAAATGGCCCTATCCGATTCAGCAAGTGAAGATTGTGCCTGCGGAATTAACCCAGCATATTACTATTGGTTATCGAGAGGATAGCAAGGGGAAAATGGACACTATTGATGAAGAAGCCATGATGATTACCGGTGATGAGAATATTGTTCTTGCGGATGCCGTAGTCACTTGGAAAATTCATGATTTAGAAAAGTATTTATTCAATATAAGCAATCACGAGCAATTTTTACGTAATTCTGCAAGTGCATCTGTCCGGTCGGTCATTGGTTCTCAAAAGCTGGACTTTGCTATAACTGATGGTAAAACCGTCATTCAAGACGAGGTGCGCAAAAGACTGATTGATTTGCAGGATAAGTACGAAACAGGCATTCAAATTATTGATATCAAGTTCCAGGATATTGAACCGCCAGGCGGCGAGGTTGAAGAAGCATTCCGTAACGTTACAAATGCCAGAGAAGAGAAAAATACGAAGATTAATAACGCAACCCGTTATGAAAATGATCGTATTCCTAAAGCGCGCGGGGAAGCTCAAGCTCTCATTGAAAACGCGGAAGCGGAGAAAAAATCGCGGATTCTTAATGCGCAGGGGGATGTAGCCAAGTTTAATGCTATTTATGAGGAATATTCCAAAAATAAAAATGTTACGCAAAGCCGTCTTATTATAGAAACGCTTGAAAAAATACTGCCTAATGCACAAATATTTATTACAAATTCAGGCTCAGATACGGTCAATTACTTGCCGCTTAATGAGCTGCTGCGTGATCGCGGGACCACTTCAGCGACACAGCAGACTGTACCGCCATCTGCCCAGCCGCAGACTGAGACAGCGCCATCAGCTAATGATGCCAATACGCAAGGTAATGCAGGAGGTGGCAACTAATGAATAAAAAAACAATCATTGCAATTGTTTCAGTCATTTTGCTCATCATTATTGGTTCAGGCTCTTTGTTTATTGTTAATGAAGGAGAATATAAGGTTGTTCTTCGATTTGGCGAAGCTAAACGTACAGTAACCTCGCCAGGCTTGAATGTGAAAATTCCATTTATTGAGAATGTTACGACATTGCCGAAATATCAAATGACCTATGAAAGTGTACCTACACAAATATTAACGAAGGACAAAAAAATTCTATTCGTTGATAATTACACCGTATGGCGAATCGAAAATCCGGCCAAATTTATTCAAAAGCTGCAAACGATTAGCGGTGGTGTAAAACGAATTGATGAGGCAGTATACAATGCCGTTAGACGTAAGCTTTCTGAAATTAATTACGATAGTATTATTAGTGAGAATACGGAACGCGGTAATATTAATGATGAAATTACGAATGATGTTGCATCGGCTCTTATGCGTGATGATTATGGGATTAAAGTTGTTGATGTACGTATTAAAAGAACGGATTTGCCTGAAGGTAATAAGCAAAGTGTATTTAACCGCATGATTTCTGACCGTCAGTCGATGGCAGCACGCTATTTGTCAGAGGGGGATGAGGAATCCCGCAAAATTACGTCCAAAGCTGACAGAACGGTAAAAGAGCTAATTGCTCAGGCTGAGGCTGAAGCTAAAAAAATTATTGCCTCTGGCGAAGGGGAAGCGGCGAAAATTTACAACGATGCTTACGGGAAAGATCCTGAGTTTTATAATTTGTACCGTACGTTAGAAAGCTATATCGTAACTTTGAAAAATGATCCGGTCATAATGATTCCAATTGAATCTCCTTATGCCAAAATATTGTTAGGCCAATAAGTTTAAGTCCAAAAACTGCCTTTGATCATTAAGATTGAGGGCAGTTTTTTTGTTGGAAATTTATGCTTATAGAGACCGCTTTTTTTAATATACGGGGGTATTCAAGCAAGGATGATTTACTAAAGATTTCAAGTAGAAAATGTCGAAATATTTTAGCTGTACAATAAGTTAGGAGTGTAGTAATATCCAATCAACATAATAACTAAAGACTGGCGAGGCAGGTTATGGATAATGGCGGAGCGTGCAGCTAAGAAGTCATCGTATCACGTTGTACGGTTTGGCATGACGATGTCAGGACGCGTGTGGAGAAATGCCCGTATAGATTTGGGCGGAGCATGTATTTTTTCTTTATTTAATGTGGTGATGAATCAGTTTTACGTAGCTTTTGCCATTCAGCAGGGAGCCAATAATTTTCAGGTTGGATTGTTAACAGCAGCGCCTGCCATCGGATTGCTGTTTTCCCCTATTTGGGCCAGCATGATTGAAAAAGCGAGAAGTCCGAAAGCGTATGTCGTTATTCCCAATATGGTCGGCCGGATGCTGCTTATATTGCCGGCTATATTTGCGTATCCGTCAGTTTATGTGACAGTAGCGTTATTGTTTCAGCTGCTGATGGGCATCCAGGCTCCTGCTTATGCAGCGCTAATCTCGAGAATGTATCCGTCTGATTTACGTGGCAGGCTGATGGGATACGTCAGGGTTGCGATGGGCATTCTTATGATTCCTATCGCATATATGGTCGGCAGCTGGTCCGAAGCGTTTGGTCCGTCAGGTCCGCTAATTGCAGCTGCTATTGCTGGAACTGTATCGATCAATTTGTTCAATACAATCAAGCTTCCCAAGGAACGGCCAGCCAATGAAGCATCCCAAATGCCGAAGCGTTCGGCTATTATTGCATTACGAGAACAGTGGAAGCTGATCACAACCAATCGGGTTCTCGCCATATTTTTGCTGGCGACCACCTTTTCTGGCTTTGGCAATATGCTGTCCATACCTTTATATCAAATTATTCAAGTGGATGTAATGCAGCTCTCTAATGTTCAGATAGGCCTTGCTCGTGTCGCCTATTTTACTGCGCTATTAGCCAGTTATTGGATTGTGGGCTGGATGATTGACCGCATCCACATCAAGTATACGTTAGCAATTGGAATTGCCGCCTATGCGATAGTGCCGATGTTTTATAGCTTGTGGGGCAGCTACAGTGCAGTCGTAATCGGTCATGCTATTCAAGGGATCGGCGATTCTATATGGGATATTGGCATTTTAGCTTTTGTCTTCCGATTTATGCCTGGCCGCGAAGCTATGGTGTTTGGCATTCATTTATTAGTATTTGGCATTCGCGGAACGATCGGCCCATTGCTTGGGGCTTCGCTCACCACATCCGTTTCTATTTCAGCCATTTTACTTATAGCCTCGCTATGCGGCTGGATCGGATCGCTGATCTTTATTATAGGAAACCGTAAAAAGGCTCTGGCCAAACTTGATTTTTAAAAAAGAAAAGCCGTCCGCTGTATGGAATGAATGTATTCACTCCATGTGGCTGACGGCTTATTTATTAATATAGAGAAATGGTTAGCGTATCCCGTTCTGACAAGGAATGGAGAGTTGCTTCACTGCCGACTATTTCTACACTAATGAGTGATGCAATACATGTTTTTAATGCATTTTTTCCAGTTTGCAGCTTGCGATGCAATACGGCTGACAGCTTGTCCAATGCTTGTTTATTTGTATCTGTCATATATACCGGTATAGTTTTATTTTGAAATAACAACATGGTTTTCATCATTTTGTCCTCCATCCAATTCATATTTGCCTTGACCTTCGAGTCAATGTCTATGTTTGTATAATAGCGCACAAATATTAATTAATTCTTAAAAATCAATAATAATAAAGTTACAAAGTTGTGACCATTTTGTATTTTTAAAATATAAGAAAGTATTAGAAAAGACAAAATCGCATAAGAAAATGCTAATTAGATAGCTGTTTTTCAGGTGGAATGACCATTATAATAGCAGTGACATGAAGATGATAAAGCTTACATCAAACCAAATAAGGGAGTGCTGACATATGACACAACGAATGGGCATTGGCTTGCAATTGTATACACTGCGCGATGTCATGGCTGATGATTTCGAAGGTGTTTTACGCAAGGTAGCGGCTATGGGCTATGAAGGAGTTGAATTTGCTGGCTATGGCGGTATGGAGGCAGCGGCACTAAAGGCATTGCTGGATGAATTAAATCTGAAGGCAATTGGCAGCCATGTTTCTTTATCTTCACTTTTGGAGCGACTGGATGAAGAGATTGCTTATTTGAAAGCAATAGACGCTCAATATGTTATTTGTCCGTGGCTTCCTGTAGAAGCACGCGATGCTGCAGCATGGCAAGAGCATATTGCCGCATTTCAGACGATTGGCGAGCGTGTACAGGCTGCCGGTCTTCAATTCGCTTACCATAATCATGATTTTGAGTTCCAGGTTGAATTGGATGGAAAAGCTGTATTCGATGCTTTGTACGAGAAAATAGACGAAAAGTATTTGAAGGTTGAAATGGATATCGGCTGGGTTCAGTTTGCAGGCAAAGACCCGCTTGCTTATATTCGTACCTATGCTGGTCGTTTGCCGCTGCTTCATTTGAAGGATTACCTTAAAGATAATGAAGGCAAAATTGATACAGTAGAGCTTGGCAGAGGCGAATTGCCGCTTCAAGATATTATTAATGCGGCATCAGAAGCGTCGGTGCAATGGATCATTGTTGAGCAAGACGTCTGTGCAAATCCACCTCTAGAGGCAGTAGCTGAAAGTATAGAATGGTTGAAATCAAACTATATCAAAGGAGAATTATAATGAGTAAAATTCGTGTAGCCATAATTGGCTGTGGTTCAATTTCCAAGTATCGTCATATTCCTGAATATGCAGCAAATGATCAGGTAGAGCTGGTTGCATTTGTAGATCCTATTATCGAGCGCGCTCAGCAATTTGCTGACGAGCATGGGGCAAAAGCATTTTCTGACCATCAGACTATGCTGGCTGAAATTAAGCCGGATGCAGTAAGCGTTTGTACACCAAACTATTTGCATGCGCCAATCAGCATCGATGCAGCTAATTCAGGAGCTCATGTGCTTGTTGAGAAACCGATGGCTGTTTCTGATGAGGAAGCTGCTGCTATGATCGCAGCTGCCAGCAGCAATAATGTAAAGCTGATGGTAGGCCATAATCAGCGCTTTATGCCGCCGCATGTAAAGGCAAAGCAAGTGCTGCAAACAGGCGTATTGGGCAAAGTGTTGACATTCCGCACCTCCTTTGGGCATCCTGGTCCGGAAGGCTGGAGCGTTGATGGCAAGGGCAGCTGGTTCTTCCGCAAGGATGAAGCGATTATGGGCGCAATGGGCGACCTAGGTGTTCATAAGTCCGATTTGATTCGCTGGATGCTTGATGACGAAGTAGCCGAAGTAGCCGCTTTTATCGGCACGATCGACAAACAGGATACGGATGTGGATGATAACAGCTCTTGCTTGGTAAGAATGAAAGGCGGCGCAATCGGTACACTCGTTGCCAGCTGGACTTATTACAAAGGCGAGGATAATACGACTATTCTTTGGTGTGAAAATGGCGTTATGAAAATTGGCACGCATCCTGACGATCAGGTTATCGTTGAGCTAAGAAACGGCAGCGTGGAGAAGTATAAGGTAGGCGCTATTTCTACTAATGACAAGCAGGAATCAAGCGGAGTCATCGATGCGTTTGTGGACAGCATCGCAACAGACGCCACACCTGCAGTTAGCGGAGAAGAAGGCCGCAAATCCTTAAATGTTATTTTGGCTATGTTTGAGTCACAAGCAAAAGGCCAATTTGTAAAAATCAACTAATATTTTATAAAGAAACCGTAAGGCATGCTGCTCGCTGATAGCAGCTGCTTTACGGTTTTTTTATTATATTTATAAGTTTTTTCTATAAACTTGTTCTTATCATTCATCTGTAAACGTGCCTTTCTAAAGGACGGCGGAGCTGTTTATCCTTGGGTACAGATACTTGCTGTCTAACCCATATTGGAACGGCGCACCCGCCTTTTCTAATAAAAATGAGAAAAAATCAGAATGAGATGAGGATAATCTCATAATGAAGGAATGGCGCAGGTTTGCAGCTGTTTTTAGCGTCTTTGGTAATTATTGTGTCATGAAACGGCAAAAATCGCATGTTACCATAGGTTCAGTCGGGAGAAACAATACGAAGACGAACATGGGAGATGATAGCGTGGCAATGAAAAAAATAGGAAAAGCAATCGCTGTAACATTAGCAGCGGCTTACTTAAGCACAAGTTTTGTAGCACCCAAGCTGCACGCAGCACCTAAAATAGAAACAAAAACTGTGTTTAAAGCCTATCAAGTGCAGCTAGATGTTTTTCAAGTAATTGCACAGAAATATGGTATAGACCTTCAACAATTAAAATCGCTTGAGGAATTGCTGCAGCCGATATTGAATTGGCCAAACGTGACAAAGCCAACAGCACCGCCTGCAACACCGAAGCCAACAACACCACCGGCAACACAAAAACCGACGACACCGCCGGCAACACAAAAACCGACAACACCACCGGCAACGCAAAAACCGACGCCGCCGCCAGCGACACAAAAACCGACAACACCACCGGCGACAACAAATCCAACAACGCCGCCGGCAACGACAGCACCTGGCTATTCTGCAGTTCAGCAGCAAATTTTGCAGCTGGTCAACCAAGAGAGAGCTAAGGCTGGTTTGAACGCACTTGCGCTTGATAGCCTGCTGACGAAGGTAGCTACAGAAAAAGCAAGAGATATGTCAGCAAATAATTATTTCAGCCATACCTCACCTACTTATGGTTCACCATTTGATATGATGAGATCCTTTGGCGTGAAGTATTCCTATGCTGGAGAAAACATTGCGGCTGGACAGCGTTCTGCACAAGAGGTTATGAATGCTTGGATGAACAGCTCAGGACATAGAGCCAATATTTTGAATGCTAATTTTACTAAGATTGGCGTTGGTTACGTAAATAACCAATGGGTACAAATGTTTATCGGTTAAAAGAAACGTTGTCGTAAGCAATTGACACACCGTTTCTGCGAAATATAAGAGCCGTTTTGCGGCTCTTATATTTTAAAAAAGTAAAGGGGTTTTATTTTGAAGAAATTATCTGCAATTCTAATGGTAAGCTTGATGTCAATTCTGTTAATGGCTGGTACGGCTAGCGCAGCCCATACGCTATTGAAAGAGGATACATTTTGGAACCTGACTATGGTGCATAAGTGGCCCATGAGCGCAGCATCCTTATCGCTAAAAGCTGCAGAAATTTTAGATCAGGATAATGAATCGGACAAGCAGCAAACAGCTGCTGCCGGACTGCAGCAAGTAGAAGGAATTCAAGCGGCGGTTGCTGAGGATCCGATGCTTCAAAGCTTGAAGGACCATGCTGCCGCTGTAGAAAGCAGCAATACCGCTAAGTTGGCTGACGTCGGCAAGATCCAGCTGCTGTCAGCGCCAGTTACAGATGTGAAAGCTGATGAGGCAGAAGCTGCCCAGAAAGCACAAGCAGCAATTGCGGCTAAGGAAGCTGCTGAAAAAGCAGCAAAAGCTGAAAAAGCGGCAAAAGCAGCCAAGGCTGCAGCAGAGAAAAAAGCTGCGCAGTCCAAGCAGCAAAGCAATAAGGCTAAGGAAACCACAAAGAAAAAGGCAGCTGTTACTACAAGCTCTGCAGCTAAAGCAAAGGCGACTACTGTCAAGCAAAGCAAAAAGAAAACAACAAATGTAGGAAGCAGCAAGCCTGCAGCTGCTAAAACAAGTGCGTCAAAAAGTACATCCATAATTACTACACCAAGCGGGAAAACATATAACTTTAAAAAGCAGCTTAGCATGCAGGCTACTGCTTACACCGCCGCAGCCTCAGAAAACGGAAAATGGGGCGCTGTTGATTACTTCGGCAATAAGCTGAAGGTTGGAACTGTTGCAGTAGATCCCAAAGTAATCCCTTTAGGCACCAAGCTCTATATTACAGGCTACAAATATGCAGGACTGCCAAAAGGCGGAATGATCGCAGTAGCCAGTGATATGGGAGGAGCTATAAAAGGAAATCGTATTGATGTATTCGTGCCAGACTCAAGGAGCGAAGCGTTAGCATTTGGCATTCAACAGCTAAAGGTTTATGTTATCGAGTAGCGGACTGGTTAATTAATTCCGAAATTAATACGATTTGATACCCGTCTTGCTTAAGGGTATGAATTAACTCAGGCAAAGCCTCGATGGTTCCCATCAGGCTTTGTCCTGTTCCGCCTCCAGCGTGCTGAAGGATGATCGAGCCTGGACGGAGTGTTTTTTTTATATTTGACATGATCTGTTCACTCGTCGGATCATTTTTCCAATCCTCGGAATCTACATCCCAATTGACAATTACGAAGTTTTCCTTGGAGCTCCAGCTTAGTTGCTCAGGCAGCAGCTCGCCATATGGCGGTCTAATAAATCGTGGGGAATAGCCCACGATTTTTTCTATGATTTGATTCGTTTTTAAAATTTGATTGCGATACTGATCCAATGTCAGTTTTGAAAACTGACTGTGATTATAGGAATGGTTGCCGATTTCATGGCCTTCCTGTTTTATTCTTTCTACAAGTTCAGGGTTTTTCTCTGCGCGATGACCAACAACGAAAAAGGTAGCTTTTACTCCGCATTCCGCCAAAATATCTAATATTTGCGAGGTAAATCGTGGATCTGGAGCATCATCAAAGCTTAAGGCGACCTTCATCTCGTTTCTCGGGCCGTGCAAATAGTAGTGCCCCGGAAATTCGCTTTCCATGTCCCGCCAGGAACGAATTTTCTTTTTGCCTTGCGTTGAAACAGGAGTGTTATGCAGGGCATGTGCGTCTGTTATCGTTCCGAATGAAAATAAGAGGCAGCAAAATAGTAGTGCTGCAGTTAGCTTAAACCATTTTACAAGTTTTATTTTTTGCATCATATTCATCCTTTTAGCCTTTTAGTAAAATAGTGCAACTAATTCCTTAACATGCCCAAAATTGATCGGTTCATTCGGTTTGTGCATAAAAAAGACGAACTCTGAGAAGATCCAGAATTCGTCTTTTTTTTTAAATATAGGAAAGTATAAGTTTTCACTTTATACATGTTCCTATATTTCAGCGGTAAACGCGCCTGTCTAAAGGACGGCGGAGCCGTTTATCCTTGTATAAGTTTATTTCATTTTGAATACTTGAATGGTGCGCTGCAGTTGGGTGGACATTGTAAGCATTTGCTCGGTTTCCTGAACGACAGCCTGAACGGAATTAATCTGTTCATTCATGGAGGCGGAAACCTGCTCGGTGCCAGCAGCGGATTGCTGTGTAATCGCTGAAATATTCTGGATTGCATTGGATATTTGACGGGCGCTGTCCAGCATCGCGTCGCTCTCTTGTGCAAAGGCATGAATTTGCTCTGCAATAAATTGTACGCTGCTTACAATTTCGGTGAAGATAGCTTCAGATTGTTGAATATGTTCAGCCTGCATAGCGACAACCTCTTCATTGATCTTCATGCTGTTAATCGTCTGCTTAATGCCCTCGTCAATGCTTTTCACCAAGTTGAATACTTCCTTCGTAGAAGCGGTTGATTCTTCCGCGAGCTTGCGGACTTCCTGTGCTACTACGGCAAAGCCTCGCCCATGCTCACCGGCGCGGGCTGCTTCGATAGAGGCGTTAAGCGACAGCAAATTAGTCTGCTCCGCAATATCGGAAATCGTTTTTGTAATGGCGGTAATTCCTCTTGCGCTGTCTGCCAGCTCCTTGATCGTGCTTGCCACCTTATTCGTTGCTTCTAAATTGCGCTGCATGCCGTCAGACTGCACATCAAGCGCGTCTCTGCCTCTGTTGACGAGACTAATCGTCTGGGTTGATCGTTCATTCATTTGATGAGTCGCCTGGGCATAGGAGGCAACCTTCTCTTCGATTGCATTAATCGACTCGCTCATATCCGTAACATCTTCGGATATTTCATTGGCGCCTGTAGCCAGCTCATTGGCAGAAGCTGCCACCTGCTCCATGGCGCTTTTAATATTAATATTTTTATCAAAAATATTGCGGCTTGTTTCTGCAACGTGTCTTGTAATATTCGTCGTTTCTGTAAGAATGTCGCGCAGCTTGTCAACCATGCTGTTGAAGGAATTAACAAGCCCGCCTGCTTCAAAGGAGGATGATTCGATTTTTTGTGTAAAGTCGCCCTTGGAAATACGGTAAGCGGCATTGGAGATTTCGTCAAAAGAGCCCGTAATCGTTTTTTCGAAAAAGGACACGGCTGGAAACAATACAACTGCCGTGATAGCGGTTACAATTACGACAGGCAAAATAGATGCACCTGCAATTAACATGGCAACCGAGGTAAGTATGGCAAAGAACAACAATGTTATGTATGTAGCAACTAGGAGTTTATTACGAACTGATAACGAATAGTACCATTGACTCATAATCATGCTCTCCTTTTTTTAATATAGGGCTAGTATAACATTAGTGGAAAAAAAGGTCTATAATTGTCAGTCATATATTCCTGTTGTTTAAGTCTAATGAACTACACGAAAACGGAAAAATAGGTACAAAAGCGCAAATAACGATTCGGAAAATACTAATAAATATTTCGGTGTCGATTTAATTGGAAAGTGTTACCATGAAGGCGAAAGTAATTTTATGTCGATTAAGGTCGAGAAATTGGAGGAGGATGCAGAATGAACAAAGAAACGGACTCATCATTGACAAGACAGGTAGATTTTGTTTTTCGTCAATTGGAAAATGAACTGACAAATGCTGTAGCCGGTACCGTATTAATTCATGTTAGAAATAATGCTGTAGGTAAATTCGGGATTAGGCATCATCCCATTAATTGCAAGGATGGCCAGCTAAACGACGAGAAGGAGCAAGGCATGACGCCGCACCAGGTAAAGGCATTTCGTCAAATGGCTATCGATGCCTTGAAATATCGCAGAAACTGGACGCATGGAGAAATTTTATATGACTTCGCCGTTAGAAACAGTTCTAAAAAATCGTGGTCAGCAAGCGTGCTGTTTGAATCCAATTATAATATGTCTTACTGGAATTCGAATTTCAGTGCTAATTATCATGCCAGAAGGCGCGATATTTCAAATTAACATTAAGCTGCGGGCAGTATTAACAATTGTTTGTTTCAAGCTAATTACTCGGACCGTTTTGTTTATTCGCTTGTTCTGCCTTTCTGCGCAAACGGGCTTTTACAATAAAGCCAGCACCTGAGCTGAAAAGCGACAATAAGCCGAATAGAAGCACAAACCAGACGTTATAGCTGATCGAAATAGCAGTTAAACTCATAAATAACACTGTTATTACTGCGAATAGGAGTGATAATTTCTTTGACATTTAAGGAGTCTCCTTTACATAGAAAAAATGATAAAAAATTTGAAAAAAATAAATGCTATAATTCGAATACTATTTCGAATGTTGCACATAATAGGAGTGCAAGCTTGCAACACACACTAAAGTGCAGAACTCGAAGGGAGTAATTCCAAAATGGCAAACAATAATAACCGCAGCAGCAACCAACTAGTTGTACCACAAGCTTCCCAAGCTCTTAACCAAATGAAAATGGAAGCTGCTCAAGAGCAAGGCATCCAATTTTCAGCTGACGGCTACAATGGTAACCTTACAACTCGTGATGCAGGCCATATCGGTGGATACATCACAAGAAAGCTTGTTCAAATGGCTGAACAACAATTGTCCGGCGGTGCTCGTTAATAGCTAGTTATACACAATATTGAAAGCAAGGCCCAAGGATAAGCTCCTTGGGCTTTTTTAAACCGCAACCGCAACAAATACTTTGCAACAATGGCAAACTCTGTTTGCGGGTGAGCACTAACGCGCTGAAGCTAACATTTGTGTAACAATCGCTCATGCCCTAGGTTAACTTTTGTGTAAACGAGCACTCACGCGCTAAAGCTAACTTTGGTGGAATAAGGCCTTACAAGCTGAAGCTAAGTGCATTTCTTCAAGCCATTGAAAAACGTTGAAAAACACTAACGGAACTGAGGAGACTGTCGATACATTGTGGGCAACTATTGATAAGTAATGAGAAAGAGGAAACGGAGAGCAAGAATGGGAATGGAGAAGCGGCAGCGTCCGCCTTTGTAGGCTAATTTTTTCCTTTACAGGGGTTATTTATTTATGAAAATTAGACTACAACAGCGGTCGGAATCCCAATCTTGATCGCAGTGATACCCCTTTCTATTGCTTGTTGCAACTATCCACAATTAATCGACAGTCTCCTGAGACGCGCTATTGTACGGAAATCAGCTTATTCTAAAATCTAATGGAACTGAGAGACCTTATTTACTCAAAATCACTACCTAAACGGGGAAAAGATCACCTATAGCGCACCACAGTTCCGTTACAATTCTAAACAGATGGCATTACGACTTTTGCTGGGTTATTTAACTACTACAGCGAATCGACGGCTTCCCGCTTACTGCTTTTGGTCTGTTATCTGGACAATTAAGCTGCTGCGGAGCCTTTTCAACAGTCTGATTTCTTGTGCTTAGTTTTAAGAAATTTGGCGTTTTTGTGATTCTAAGGGGAAAAACTACATCTCGTTTGGCGCAATTTGCGAAATATAGAGTAATTCAGTAAAACTAGATGCATGTAATCCATTTAGAATCGTTTATTCATTAAAAAAGGAGAGTCTAGATGCACAAAATGTACTTAGTTGTACTTAGTCAGCTTCCACTTGCTCGCCCTCGTCCATTTATACTTTCAACAAGCTCTATTTCACCGGTAAATCGCCTTGTCCAAGACGCCGGAGCCGTGTGTCCTTGATTTCCTTTTTGATTTTAACACGATCTGTATGAACAAGAAAGGACGAAGTGATCGTTCCTTGATATCTACATCACAATAAAGTGATAAGTTCCCCCTAGCTAGCTGGTCAGTCGATCCGTTATTACGCCTAAAGCTACTGTTTTGAGGTGCCAAAGTGACAGACGTTCCGTTATTGAGCAATAAATAGGGGGAAAAGC
>NZ_JAZHCT010000016.1:0-153084 GCF_036541265.1 Paenibacillus sp. IITD108
TCCGCTAAAGCAAAAGTTGATCTAGTGGCGGATAGTGCGGAAAAGTCTACTTTGCTCGCAGATATTCAATATGCCCAGCAACTCTTAGATGCACAACTAGAAGCTATTGCTAAACTACAAGCAGCCACTGAAGCCGTAAATGGCTTGTTCACGGACAGTACGAAAACTGCATTGAAAGTGGGCGTAGATCAAGCCGCTATTGACGCTGCGAAGGAAAAGATTGATCTAGTGGCAGATGGTGAGGAAAAGTCTGCCCTAAAAGAAGCTATAGAAATTGCTCAAGATTTACTTAGTCAAATATTGGCGCCACCGACTTTAACGGGAACAGTTCCAAATGTCAACACGGTGCGAATTACATTTTCTGATGATGCTGCGTGGAGAGACAAAATTACAGGGGTTTATCAAAATGGCAACTCCGTTCCCATCCACAGCTCTAGGGTGAACAGGTCTACCGCAGGAATGATTGAAATTAATCTTACTGGTGCTTCACTAACACCAGGAACGCATAAATTTCAAATCAAAGCCGAAGGGTATGCGGACGCTGAGGTTACTATTGAAGTGCCTGTACCATTAGCAGCGCCGGAATTAATGGGGACAGCTCCGAATGTCGACACTGTGCGGTTAACGTTTTCCGATGATGCTGCATGGAGAGATAAAATTACTGGGGTTTATCAAAATGGCAACTCCGTTCCCATCCACGGCTCTAGGGTGAACAGATCTACCGCAGGAATAATTGAAATTAATCTTACTGGTGCTTCCCTAAGCCCAGGAACGCATAACTTTCTAATCAAAGCGGAAGGGTATGCGGACGCTGAGGTTACTATTGAAGTGCCCGTACCATTAGCAGCGCCGGTTTTAACGGGGACAGCCCCGAATGTCGAGACCGCGCGGTTTACATTTTCCGATGATGCTGCGTGGAGAGACAAAATTACCGGAGTGTATCTAAATGGCAACTCGCTTCCGATTCACAGCTCTAGGGTGAACAGGTCTACCGCAGGAATGATTGAAATTAATCTTACTGGTGCCTCGCTGACATCAGGAACGCATATATTTCTAATCAAAGCAGAAGGGTATGCAGACGCTGTCGTTACTATTGAAGTCCCCCCACCGTTAGCAGCGCCGACTTTAACAGGGACAGCACCGAATGTCGACACAGTGCGGTTAACGTATACCGATAATGCTGCATGGAGAGAAAAAATTACCGGGGTTTATTTTTATCGGAACGATATCTTGGTTTTCCTTCACCCCTCCAGGGTGAGCACATCCACCGCAGGAATTATTGTACTTGATTTTACTGAAATTTCACTAACACCAGGAACGCATCAATTTCTAATCAAAGCAGAAGGGTATGAAGATGCTACGGCAGTGATTATTATTGTGCCTTGATTATAGTATAAAGAAATCAGTTCAATGCCCGTAATTGTTATGTTAATATTTAACGCTATTTGTATTCAAAACATCGCCAAGGGCTAACCCCAGGCGATGTTTTTTTATATTGAGTTATGAAAATTCATCCCGTTCACATTGTGGCAATAACTGTCCGCTATAATGAAAGAATAGGTTAATAGTTTGAAAGCGGGGGAGTGCTGTGAGCGAGCCAAAGCAGAAAAAGCTGCTCGTCATCGAGGATGATGAAGCGATACGGGATTTATTAATCTATGCGTTTAAAAATGAAGGCTATCAGGTTTTTGGTGCTGGTACCGGAAAAAGCGGGCTTCGGATGCTGGAGCAAACCGAACCGGACGCCCTGCTGCTCGATGCTATGCTGCCGGATATTAGCGGCTTTGATATTTGCAGGGAAGTATCGGAGAAATACTCTATTCCTATTCTAATGCTTACTGCACGAACGGACACTGTAGATAAAATAATTGGCCTTGAGCTAGGCGCAGATGATTATGTGACGAAGCCATTCGAGCTGAGAGAGGTGGCTGCCCGCGTCAAAGCTTTGCTAAGACGAAAGGAAAAAGCGGAGCTTCGTAAAGGGAACCAGCGCGAGCAATTAGTTTACGGTGTAGAGCTGGACAAGAAGGGATACGCGGTCTATAGGCATGGAGAGGAAATCAAGCTTAAGCCGAAGGAGTTTGAGCTGTTGCTTCTATTTCATGAATATCCAGGGCGGGTCTTCTCCCGGGAAGAGATTGTGGATCGGGTATGGGAGATGGACTATGACGGCGATTTGAGGACAGTAGACGTTCATGTTCAGCGCATCCGCAAGAAGCTGGACGTTGCATTAATAGAGACGGTATTTGGCATCGGCTATCGAATGGGCGAGCGTGGAGCGGGATGAGCAAGGTGGCGCTCCCAATCCATTGGAAATTCACAATTGGATTTATACTTATTTTCTCCCTTGCAACCAGCTGTCTTTATTATTACATGTCTCATGTCATGGAAAAGCAGACAAAATCAACGATTCAGGAAGATATGAAGAAGCTGCAGCTGTATACCTATGACTTTATTCAGCAATATGCCCTTGTCCATCAAGGAAAAGAAGAAGCTGAGGGGATAACGCCATTGCTCCAGGCGATTAGCCGGAGCATTGGTCACCCTGTTGCTTATTTTGATAAAGAGGGTCGGTTTTTGGGAGAGTCGTTGTTATCGAAAAACAGGAGTACCCGATTGGATAGCAATGCATCTGATGTTTTTATGCATCATTTTGAGGAAGACCGAGCCTTAAGCATGCAAAATAAATCTGTCGTTACGATCGTTCAGGATGGCAGTAAGCATCAAGTACTGTTAACACTGCCTTACTATGCGGGCGGCCAATATGAAGGAGTTTTCCGGATGTTGGGCGATTATTCAAGCCGCTATGCGCACAATGCCGTGATGCTAAGAAGCCTTGCCTGGTTTATGGCTGGTCTTTTTGTTATTGTCCCGATATTTTCATATTTACTATCCAGAAAAATAACCCGTCCGCTGCTTACGCTTTCACGTGTAATGAGAGACTTTGGCGAAGGCGGGCAGGAGGATGAAACACTGCCGCTTGAGCGAAGGGATGAAGCAGGCCAGTTAGCGGAAAGTTTTAAACGGATGAAAGAACAAATTGAAAAGCAAATGACGCATCTTGCAGAAGAACGCAACCGGGTAATCGAGCTTGAGCAAAGCAAGCGGCGTTTCTATCAGCATATGACACATGAGCTGAAAACACCCCTCACTTCTATATCCGGTTACGCACAAATAATCAGTGAGCCGGGCTTTAACGATCCCGTGTTTCTTGAGCGGGCGGCCCATCGCATTAAAGCAGAGAGTGAACGGATGCATGCCATGGTAGTACAAGTGCTTGAGCTCGCACGCCGGGAGGATAGACAAAACGAGCCGGCAAAATTGCCCTTTGATCTAGGTGCTCAGCTCAAAGCTTGCTGCGAGGATATGGAAATGAAAGCTTCTCGTTACAATATTAAGCTCCAATGCAATATGCAGCCTGTATTAATGAACGGGCAAGAGGAAGAGCTGCGCAGAGTATGGGTGAATTTACTCGATAACGCAATAAAATATGGCGCTGCAGGCACCACTATTGCAATAAAAACAGAATGTGTTGAGGGGGATATCATTGTAAGGCTGAGAAACGAATTGGATCAGGATCAAAAGGCGGATGCTGCTTTAATTTTTGAACCCTTCTATAGAGAAAATGACATGCTGGCCAAAGAAAAGGGCAGCATTGGGCTTGGGCTGGCTATTTGCCGTTCGATCATTGAGCGGCATGCAGGAACGATTCATTTTCAACAAGGGGATCGATTCGCAGTTGTTCAGGTTCAGCTTCCGTATGGTCATAAGTTGGCAACAAACTAGGCTAATTCGGACATAACTCTCGGTTATAGTGGTCGTAAGAAACGATCAGAAAGGGTGTTAGTGGATATGAAAGTGTCGGCAACTGCTCAAAGAAATAACCGGAGGTGTAAGGAACGCAGATTAGGAATCGTTTTGCTAGCAGCGGCAATCATTATGGGGGGATGCGCATCCGTCGCAGCGGAAGCTCCAAAGACCAGCTCATTCGTGTTGAGTGAGGATGTGAGGCAGGAGCTTAACCGTATGGAGACGCCAATGTTCGAGGGACAATTGCTGCAGCTGAGTGAAGAGCTCAATTTTGACGATATTTTAACTATCAAGAAAGGCGAGATGCTGTTTAACAAACAGCAGGGCTTCTATACAGCTCATATAAAAGATGGCGGCAATCAACAGCCGATACAATTATTGGATAAGTCTGCAATCGCTGTTTCCGAGAATGGTAGGAAGGCGCTCTATGGAACAGCGACAGAAGCTTATATTCTTGATATCGATAGCGGAAAAAGTAAGAAAGTACAGACTAAGAGTGACTCGTATAAGGGTCAAGAAAGTATCGATGGATACACCAGTATGTATTTTGCAGATAAAGAGGGGCGTTACGTTGTTATTTTAAGAGAAGTAGGTGTGCTTGCTGTTGCAGATACGGCTACGGATGCTGTTTATACGATTATGCTGAAGGATTATTTGCAGTCGGAATCCTACGGGTATAGGCATGATTTTAAAGTGTATCAAAATGAACTGTATATGTTTGCGAGCGTTCCCGACCGTGACTATGACAATTTAATCAAGATTAATCTTGAACAGCTTCGCTTCGAGACAGTCCTGAGCGGCGATGATTTGTTTATTGGCAAGTACGAGCTGTTATCGGATGGCAAATTGTTGTTCGATGGGCAATTCCGTGAAGAAGATGGTATTTTCCTGTACGATCCCGTATCAGAAACATTTAGGTCTGTGCTTAGCGAGCCGGATGCAGATCCGGGGCGGTTTACTTATGCTTTTAGCTTATCGCCTGACGAAGGGCATATTCTTATTCATAATGTGGTCAATGAAAATGTGGAGTTAGCAGAGTTCAAGGAAGGCAAGCTGCTGAACAAGCGTTTTGTGATGAAAGGCTATTCGCTGCACGCATTGATCTGGCTGCTCACGAGCTGGAATGAGGATGGCAATGACCTGTATATTAAGTTGGCTTATGAGGATGGAGGCACGTCATCCGGGATTGTAAGTAATATCGTGGAATATACGATTAATGAATAAACAGTTTGAAAGATTAAGCTGCGGTATTTTGCCAATAGGCAATGTACCGCAGCTTTTTTATAATCAATCGGGCAACGATTGGCAAGCAAAAAGAAAAGGGGAACGAAGAGCAAGATTGGGAATGGAGAAGCGGCAGCGTCCGCCTTTGTAGGCCCATTTTATCCTTTACAGGGGTTATGTAATCAAAAAAATTGGACTACAACAGCGATCGGAATCCCAAACTTGATCGTAGTAACCTCCCTTATCGACAACCTACCAGTATTCGTTACAAAAGGGGAAGCTTTTTCGACACGCGGAATAAATGATTATATTTACAGAAAGAAGGGTATAACGGTTTATAATCGAGTATCCGAGGAGGTAATGAGGAATGAGCGAAATATTAAAAGACAAAGTAGCGGTCATCACAGGAGCGGGCTCAGGTATTGGACGTGCTACAGCGCTGCAGTTGGCTCGAAATGGATGCAGTATTTGCTTATTTGATTTGAATGACAACCGAACGGAGGAAGTGGAGAATACGATTCACGATATGGGCAGAGAATCCTTATTTCTTGATGTGGACGTCTCCGACACGCAGCGGGTAGAACGAGCGGTTCAGACTGTAATAGAACGCTTCGGAAAGATTGATATCGTGTTTGCCAACGCAGGGATCAATGGGACGCTTTCTCCAATCGAGGATTTAACACCGGAGGCATGGGATGAGACATTGGCGGTTAATTTGAAGGGAACTTTTTTGACGGTTAAAAATGCAATTCCGCATATGAAGAAATCCGGCGGCAGTATTATTATTACGAGCTCAATTAACGGAAGCCGGAAGTTTTCCGGCTTTGGCATGTCGGCATACAGTGCGTCCAAAGCAGGGCAGGTTGCCTTTGCAAAAATGGCAGCATTGGAGCTGGCTCGTTACAAAATCCGCGTTAACGTTATATGCCCGGGGGCTATTGAAACCAATATTGGTGAAAATACAGAACGCACGAAGCAGGTAGACAAAATCAGTATTCCCGTTGTATATCCGGAGGGCAATCAGCCGCTCGAACACGGTCCGGGCCAACCAGAGCAGGTAGCCGACCTGGTCATGTTCCTCGCTTCTCCGCAATCGAGTCATATTTCGGGAACGGAAATTTTTATAGATGGGGCAGAGACACTATTGTAGTGGAATTAAAATGAAGTAATATTGCAAGTGAAGTTTGGGGCTGTGCCAGGTTGAAAAGTAACCTGCCGCAGCTCTTTTTGTGCTTGTTTGCAAATACTTTTGCTAATCGAAAAAACGGTTCATAAGAAGCTGTTGATGCATTGTGGGCAACTGTTCCTTCTTGCTAGATCAACAATGCATCGACAGCCTCCATAAAAGAAATCTGTATATAGTAAACTACTTTACAGTATAGAGTAGTGTATGGTATATATAAGTGGGGGTGTTTTCTTTTGGAAATCGATAAAGAGATGTTAAAAGGCTATATTGAAAGCATTATATTAAGCTTTTTAAATAAAGAAGATCTGTATGGATATGAAATTTCTAAACGGATAAGGGAAATCAGCGGGAATACATTTGAAATCAAAGAAGGAACGATGTATGTCGTGCTGAAGAGGCTAGAGAATAGTGAATATATATTGCCTTATTGGGACGATTCTGAGAGCGGCGGGGGAAGACGCAGGTATTATAAAATAACAGATCAAGGAATCGAGTATTTGACAGTAAAGAAAAAGCAGTGGGATTTTTTCAAAAATATTATGGATACTTTTTATAGGGAGGTCGAGGTTTAGTATGGATCGAGTTGAAAATTATATGAAGTCACTGAGCAAAAATGTTTGTTTGAGTCCGAAGGAATTGGAGGATTTTAAAGCTGAAATTAGAAATCACTTAACAGATACAATAAAAGAGTTACAGCAGCAAGGAAAGTCGGAGGAAGAAAGTATTACAATTGCTTTAAACAGATTTGGAGCCGAAAAGTTTGTTAATAGGGAATTGAGAAAAGTTGTTCCGCCTCGGAGTAAATTAAGTAAATCAATGCTGCGGATTTCCGGTTTATTTTTAGCAGCTTCTTTATTGATTTTTTCATTCCATCTATTTTTAGAACAACGAAATAGTACTGATTTTGATAGAATGCAGCTGCAATATCATCAAATGGAAGAAAGAATAATAACTGATGGCACAGTCACCAATGAGCAAATGGAAGCCTTCTTTAGTAAAAATGAGCGAATTTTGCGGTTTGTTTACCTATCCAAAGTGGATAATGAGGGTCAGATAACGGAGCATGTATTTCCTTCTGGCACAGCAAAAGAGCAATGGCATACACAGCCATATATATCATACCCCTTTTTAATGGAGGCCAATAGCAGCAAATGGGAAACAAAGATCGGGCTAAATAGAGAAGCTCTATTTTCGCCAATTCCTAAAGTTGTACTTCTCCTCGCAATGACTAGTTTCGCCGTATATTGGATTTTGTTCGGATGGTGGAATACGATGAATGCCTATCGCATGAACCGGCTTAATATAGTGTGGGCGGTCATGTTTTTCACGCTTAATATATTCGCATATTTGTTATTTAGATTAGATGAGAATATTAAAATGCGGAGATTAAAGCTCACCGCTTAAGCAAGGTTTGTCGATAGGTAATAGAGAAGCCATTGCTAAGGAGATAGAATGAATGTTTTTACTAGATGCTTTTGTATACTTAGGTATTATCGCGGCGGGAATATCAGGGGCATTAATCGGGATTAAGAAGGAATTAGACTTGTTCGGAGTCATCTGCTTATGCGTGGCAACCTCACTCGGAGGAGGGATCATTCGCGATTTATTAGTAGGCAATGTGCCGCCGATTGCATTTGTAGAGCCAAGTTATTTCTTTGTAAGCTTGAGTGCGGCAATTCTGACCTGGTGCTTTTATGAGAGAATCAATCGGCTCGGACAAATCATTCTTATATCAGATGCGATTGGTCTGGGGGTCTTTACTGCGGTCGGTTCCAATACAGCCATAACCTTGTTTCCCGATGAATCCTTTTTGGTCGTGTCCATGGGGCTCATTACAGGAATCGGCGGCGGAGTATTAAGAGACCTGTTTGTGAAAGAGATTCCTTATGTTTTTCGTAAGGAAATATACGCAATAGCATCTATTTTGGGGGCTGTCAGTCTTATTCTAACGTATAATGTTGTCCCGCATATCGTCTCTCTCTATATTTGCTTCGGCATCACATTCATTCTCCGCATGGTATCCGTCTTCTTTAACCTTAACTTCCCTGTTTTAGCTGCTGAGAAGAAGAAGTCAGGGAGTGTTGGGAAATAACGGGTGGTTGTATGACAACCCTATCGTATTATTAGGTCAACCAGGTATTACTGGTTGGCTATTTTTTTGCTGTAACGGTTGCTATTGCGCCTATTCGCCTTAAAAAGAAAGGGTTCAGATTCTTACGGTTGTCACAGCGGCTATTTACGAAAAATCTCCAAAAAACCACCTGAAAACTCTAAATAAGCTCTGCCACAACCGTAAGAAAATAAAAGTGTGCAAAAACAAGTGTTTAGCCGCTGTGGCAACCGTTAGAACGATAGCGGCGGCGTTTACAAGCAACTATTAAAACTGTTGAATAACCCGTTTGGAAACTGTAACCAATGCTAGGGAAGGTGTCGATTTATTGTGGGCAACTTTGATAAGCAATAAGAAAGGGAACGAAGAGCAAGATTGGGAATAGAGAAGCGTCAGCGTCCGCCTTTGTAGGCCAATTTTATCCTTTTACAGGGGTTTTTTCATCAAAAAAATTGGACTACAACAGCGGTCGGAATCCCAAACTTGATCGTAGTAGCATCCCTTTCGACTTGCCATCCAACTGCTTCGAACCGCTACATGATGTTAATCCAACTGCTTTTGGAAGTAATCTCCTTCCCTTTGTCTGTCAGGAAATAGACCTCTAATTTTACTTTGTAGTTAGCAGCTGCGGGCTTGGGAATAGTTAGCGTGAAGCTGCGATCCTCATCGTCCACAATGTTATAATAGGCTGTTCCCGCGTCGAGCAGAAGGCCTTTTTGGTCAAAAAGGCGATAGCCGGTCCAAACGTTTTTATGTTTAAGCTTTGCTTGGGCTTTGCCATGAATATTTAGTTGCTGCGTGTTTAATTCATGCGTTAGCCGATCAACCGTAAAGTATTTATTGCTTAATGAGTTTATTTTATTTTCTATGATATGATTCCCGTCGCTTAACGCGCCTGTTATTCTCCAAATGTTATAAGTATATTCAGGCAAGCCGGTTAGGTTTGGAGCAGCCTGGCTTTCTGTAAAGTAAACGACTGCTTCGTTCTGATCTGGCAAGGTACCGAAAGCAGTGCGCACCAAGCCTGCATTATGATTGCGAGGCAGATCGGTCAGCTGCGGTGTAATATTGCCTTCTACCCGCCAAGCTCCGCCGCCGCCCCAAATAGAGGCGCCATCAATGCTGGCAAGCTGAATGCTTTCTGTTATATAGTTTGGCTGTCCGGACGGGAACGGATGCTGATCACGAATTGCATAGAAGCGATCGCGAGTAGGATCGTAGACGATATCGAAATTGTTAAGCCAATCGTTATTGCCATCCGTCCCGATTAGACCGGCGGTAGTCAACTGCATTGGCGTACCGATTACAGGCTGGCTCATATCGCCGAGATTCAGCTCAACCCGATATCCGGCTGTTGCTGACGGATCGCCCTGTGTATAAAACAGCATTAACCGTCCTTGCCCGTCTATACTTGTAGCTGATGGCTGCCCGACTCCCCAATATCCGTCATTCGGATATGTGATAATCGGATCGTGGTATCTTGTCCAGTCGCCGGACAAATCATTGGAAAAAGCAACGCCGATCTGATTATGGTAGCTGGCATTTACGTCGTTGCCCAAGTAGAACAGCGCATAGCTGTAGCTTGTTCCATTGTATAGAAATTTGCCTTCCACAACGGAAGGGTCGCATACATGGAAGCTGTCCCATGTTCCGGCTGGACCTGGTGCCAGTACGGAGCGGGATTCAACAACGGTATTGTTCTCGATTTTTGTATAGTAAATATGATCTCTTATGATACCGCTTTCATTGTTGTGGCAGCTCCACATATGAGTGGTATCTCCTTCTTGGATTACTGTAGGAGCGTAAGTATATATTTGCCCTGTCGGATTGTAAACCTCCTCAAGCGACTGTTTGTCCCAAAGAACGGCAGCAGAAGCGGATTGCGGCTGCATCAAACCGATCAATAGTACGATAGCCAGCATGAATGCACAGCTTGCGTATAACCATCGGCTGTTCTTTTTTTTAATTCTCATAAGCTATTCCTCCCTAAATGTTTTTGTTGTGCAATAAAGACAACCATGATGATGTCTTACATCTTCTTCATCATAGTAACAGCGAGCAGTTACAGTCTACTGCAAGATGATGACTGTCCGTTTTTTACACAGGAGAGTATAAACAGGTAAATATAAGATAGAAGGAAGTTCTTTTTGATCAAGTATAATAGAAAGAGAAGACAGCCATGCAGCGAAGGACAGAGAAGGGCGGTTAAATGATGAAGCTGTTTCCGATCAAAAAGATGCCCACAACAGGCTTTAATTTATTTCAAAAGCTTGTTGTTATTTTTTTAATTATGATAATTCCGGCATTTATTATTAGTGCTCTTATTAATCGTTCCGGCGAAGCGGCCGTATCCGGACAAATTACAAGCTCATTGAAATCGAATGCGCATTTTTACTTAAGCACCTTTGAGCGAGAGATGGAGCGGGTCATTCGTATGAAGCAGCAATATATGCTGGATAGCACTGTTCAAAATTTAATGCGCTATCATATGATTTACTCGGACAGCGATACGATTTATGCCATACAGGAAATTGAGCGCCGCTTGCAGCAATTCAAAGAATCGAGTTTGTTTGTTCACCAAATCAAATTGATGCTGCCAGAGCTGAACATCGTCATTCAAAACGACAGGGTGGAGCAAACGATTCCATTATCTGAACAGAAGGCGGTGTCTGAGCTGGCGGTGTCCGGAAAACATATCGAATCTTTTCAGGAAGAGCTGATTATGGGGGATTATTATCCGCGTCACGATATGCAGGAAGGATCAGCTAAGATGTGGATGGAAATTAAGCTGTCCCAAAAAAACATGGAAAAATCGCTTCGTGAAGCAGTTGCCTACAATGGCGGCGAGGCTATTATTGCCGATCGAAACAGCGCCTGGATGATTGGGGCATTCCCGCAACAAGAAATAAGCAATCGGCAGTTTATTGAACAATTGAATCTGGATGATAACAGCCAATCGGGAGGCATTGGACGCTTCTATATCGGACAAGAAGCTTATGTGTATGCATTTGAAGCCTCCTCTTTACTAGATGCTGTATTTATGGTCTATATGCCGGAGGACAGCTTCCTTGGACCAATCAAAAAACATAAGCAAATTTATGCTGCGCTGGCGGCTACATCTGTACTTGTAATTGTTTTGTTTGCAGCGTGGATTTACAACATTATTCATATTCCGATGCTGCGTTTGACGAGTGCTTTTCGGCGCTTGGAGAGCGGGAGCTTCCAGCATAAGTTGGAATCAAGCGGCAAAGATGAATTTAATTATTTGTACAAGCAATTCAACAAAATGTCTGAGCGGCTGGAAACGTTAATTAACGATGTTTATGAGCATGAGCTGCGCTTAAAACGTTCCGAATTAAAGCAACTGCAAGCACAAATAAATCCGCATTTTCTATACAATATTTTCTTTTTGCTAAACCGAACGATCCAGCTTGATGATATAGAGGCTGCCAAGCGTTTGACCAAATACTTGGGACAGTTTTTCCGATTTATTACGCGCAATAAAGAAGATGAAGTGCGTTTCAAGGAAGAGGTTGAGCATATTGAGGCCTATATTGGCATACAGGGTTTACGTTTCGGTCGAAAGTTGGACGCTCAAATAGGCACTTTGCCACCCGAGGCAATGCAAGTACAGGTTCCGCGGTTAATTTTGCAGCCGCTCGTGGAAAACGCTTTTGAATACGGATTGGAAGATCATTTGGTGCAGGGCGTGCTTCGCGTTTCCTTTGTAAACGGGGACGACAGCTTTTACGTCCATATAGAAGATAACGGAACGGAGTTATCTGACGACAAGCTCATGTATTTGCAGCAACAGCTCAGTCAGCAGGATAAGGATACAGAGACAACTGGGCTGCTGAATATTGACAAGAGGATAAAACTGAAGTTTGGCGGCGAGTATGGTATAAGCTTAAAGCGCAGCGGGTTGGGCGGACTGCATGTCATTCTTCGTTTGCCGTTGCATTCTTGATAACTATACAGAGGCAATAGGAAGGGAACGATCTAATATGTACCGCTTATTAATTGTAGACAACGAGGAATATGTTGTAGATGGCTTGGTTGATCTGTTTGGACCTGATAAGCATCCCGATTTGGAAACAGCAGGAGCCTATTCGGCTGCCGAAGCACTCAACTTTTTGATGACGACGCCTGCAGATATTGTATTAACCGATATTCGCATGCCCGGGATGAATGGGCTAGAGCTGCAAAAAATTATTGAAGCCAGATGGCCCTACTGCAAAGTTTTATTTTTGTCAGGGTATGATGATTTCAACTATGCGCAAGAAGCTCTGCGGCATGGTGCTGTTAATTATATATTGAAAACGGAAGATGACGAAGTGATCGAACAGGCGGTGTACGCCGCCATAGAGCTGGCGAAGCAGGACAAGGAATCCCAGAAGGTGCTGGAGCATGCCCGTCAACAGGTAAAGCAAGCGCTTGGCGCTTTGCAAAGAGAGTTTCTGGAAAGTCTGATCGTTGGTAATAAGCAGGCTTATCTTTCACTCGATAAACAGCTCGCAGAGCTGCAATTGCCGCTTCATTCGGACAAGCAACTATTTGTGGTCATCGGCAAGGTAGATGAATGGCGGCCGGGGGATAGCCATTATGATCGCTCGCTACTGCTGTTTGCAGTGCAAAATATAGCGGATGAATACTTGTCGTTATCTATGTCGCACTACTCCTTTATTCATGATCGCTCCAAAATAATATGGCTGATTCAATCAAAGGCTGAGCCGTGGATGGAAAATATACAGGCAGCCAGCACGATGGCATTGACAAGCCGCTTTGTGTACGGAACGTTCGAGTGTATTCAATCCTCCTGCAGCGATCTATTGAAGTTGTCGATGTCATTTGCTGTTTGCGGTCAGCCGATGGCATGGAATCAGCTAGGCAGCTATATGGAACAATTGCAGCTGCGTATGCGAGCATCCTTCAAAAAAGCGCAGCTTTATATAGAAGACGGCTCAGATAGGCAAGATAGCAGTATGCAGCAAAAATATGCCGTGCAACAACAAATTTTTAAACAATACGAGCATTTGTCCTATGCTATGGAGCATCGCAATAATGAAGAGTTTGACCGCATCTTTGAGCTATTGCTGCAAACAGGCGATCATTCCGCAGAGGCGGGACAGGCTGTTGGTTGCTTGCAAATTACAAGTTCGCTTTATGCAATATTTATGTCCTATGCGAGCAAGCTGAACACGACCGAAGCTGAAAATATGCCGCAGCATTTAACGATCATGATGAAACAGATGGAGCAAGGGGAGCTCATAAGCTGGCAAAGTCAGCGCTCGATGCTCATCTCGTTTGCCGATTATTTGTGGCAACAGGTGCTGCCTGCCGGAGAGCATGAGGAAAATCAAGTTGTGCAGAATATTAACGCTTATTTGGCAAGCAACTTGGACGGTGATTTGTCGCTCAAAACAATGGCCTTCGCCATTGGTCACAATCCATCGTATTTGTCGCGCCTGTATAAGCAAAAAGCAGGAAAAACATTATCTGAAACGATCAATGAGCTCAAGCTCGAGAAAGCAAAGGATTTGCTTGCCGGTTCCCAGTACCGCATCAGCGATGTGTCCAAAGCAATCGGGTTTTACTCGGAGCATTATTTTTATCGTTTTTTCAAAAAAGCGATGAATATGACCCCGCAGGAATATCGGGATAAGCTGGTTGCGGAGCAACCATAAAGAATGGGTAGTAAAGAAAAGATACGAATTTGCAGTTGAATGGTATCTAAGTAAACAAAGGACAGCAAATAAGGTCATCATATCGAAGTAGATATTAGCGCCTGCACACTTATACAATAAAGGCATAGTTCTGGCCCGAACAAAAAAATGCAGGTGCATCGCACCAACAGGGGGTAAAGGAATGAAGTACAGAAAGTGGACAGCTACAATTTTAGTTATGCTGCTTGCTGCAATGTCTATTCTGTCAGCATGTTCCGGCAAAGGCAACACAAATGGTCAAACAGGGAGCGCATCGCCCAATGGTGAGACAAGCGAGACGCCAAAACAAGAAGTAATCGATATTGATTGGTATGTGAACTTATCTTGGTGGAAATATAGCGGCGACTACGGCAAGGACAAGTTTTCACAATTGATCCGCGACCGTTTTGGCTTGAATATTAATTTCATTACACCTGCCGGAGACGGTTCGGAGCAAATGTCGGCAATGATAGCGACGGGCGCAGTACCGGATTTGATTACAGTCGAATCATGGCTTGATTACAAATCCAGCCTTGTAAAAGGCGGCTACCTCATTTCGATGAACGAACTGATTGAGAAGTATGCGCCGGATTTTGAGCCTTATGAGGATATTTTTAACTGGTACAAAGAGTCGGATGGCAAAACGTACGTTTTGCCGAACTATGCATACTCCAGCCATGCCATGAAACCGGGCGAGAAATTAGTTCCAAACAGCGGTTTTACGCTGCGTACTGATATTTATGAACAGCTCGGGCGCCCGGACATATCGACAGCAGACAAGTTTTTGGATGCGCTTGAGCATGTTAAAAATGAAGTGAAGTCTTACGATGGGAAGCCAATCATTCCGCTACAGCTCTATGAGTTTACAGCAAACGGCAACAGCTCGCTGGATTGGCTGCAAGAATATTTTGCGATTCCATATGAAACAGCAGATGGACAATTTGCCAACCGACTCTATGATGAAAAATATTGGGATACGATTCGTTTCCTTAATGATGCGTACAGAAGAGGCTTGATCTCCAAAGACAACTTTACAGATAAGCGCGATCAGGTAAATGAAAAAATTGCGAGCGGACGTGTATTTGCAAGCTTGACTGCACCTCAGGACTTTACCGATTCGATGCGCACCTTGTTCAACAATGACGAGAAAGCAGCTTATGAAACATTTGTACTGCGCAACTATGAAGGCGATGATCCTGTATTGACCGACATTCGCGGCTTTGGCTGGCTGGTCACAATGGTAGGCAAAGACTCCAAAGCACATGACCGGATTATTAAACTGCTGCAGTTTTTGAACAGTAAAGAAGGCCAGCATTTGGTGCATTTCGGCTGGGAAGGCGAAACTTACACGTACAATGAGGACGGTACAATTTCCTGGACGGAGCAGTATATGGATGCCACGACAAAGCAGGATGGCTCGGATAAGCAATGGGGCATGGGCTTTAACCTGCTAATGGATTGGTACTCTGTGAAGGATCTATTCCCGAAACCGGAGAAGCCGGTTGATATCTACTTGTCAGAAGAAAATATGAAAAAGCCGCTTGTTGATTATAGCTATGACACAAGCGCAAGAATCGGCAAAGTCATCCCAGATCATCCGGACCGCGACAAAATGCAAGAGGCGAGCAACCGCATCTCCCTTTATTGGGGCAGAGAGTTGCCGCGCATGATTATGGCTGATTCT
The DNA here is from genome assembly GCF_036541265.1 of Paenibacillus sp. IITD108. Taxonomy (NCBI): domain Bacteria; kingdom Bacillati; phylum Bacillota; class Bacilli; order Caryophanales; family Paenibacillaceae; genus Paenibacillus; species Paenibacillus sp. IITD108. Next base: position 15,717 of record NZ_JAZHCT010000016.1, read on the forward strand.
GAGGATAAAGCTCGCAGCATCTTTGATGAAACATTGAAGAAGCTCGACGAAATGGGCAGACAAGAGCTGGATAAATACAGCAACGAGCTGTTCCAAAATGCAAAGGATGCGCTGGGCATCAAGCATTCATGGCCTTTGTATAACAACTAACTGACAAAAATTTAACAGCCCGTGCGGTTGCAGGTCAATCACACGGGCTGCTTGTATCCTGAAGAGGGGAAGGAGGCGCACGTTGTGCAGCAAACAACAGGAGTGCCGCGTAAACCAAGCCTGCCGTCGCGTCTGCTGAAGCAATGGGAAATCCAGCTAATGGCATTATGCGGCATCGTCTTTATACTGGTATTTTGCTATTTGCCGATGTTCGGAATCGTCATCGCTTTTAAAAAGGCAGATTATTCCGTCAATTTGATGAAAAGCCTGTCGGAAGCGCCTTGGGTTGGCTGGGCTTACTTCAAAGAATTTATTAATGACTATCAATTCCGAGATATTTTATTCAACACGATTGGTTTGAACCTGCTTCAACTGGTTATTAACTTTCCGGCGCCAATTATATTCGCCATTCTCATTAATGAAATTGCCAACAAACGCTACAAGCGGTTCGTGCAATCGATTACGTATTTCCCGCATTTTATCTCATGGATTGTGTTCGGCGGTATCGTCATTAATATGCTCTCGGTTGAATCAGGCATGGTCGTGCCGTTATTAATGAAATTGGGCATCATCGACGAGCCTGTCTCTTTCCTGGGAGAAGCTGGAGCGTTCTGGGGACTTATCATTATTACATCACTTATAAAAGGGCTTGGCTGGGGCTCGATCATTTATTTGGCGGCAATCACATCGATTGATCCTACTCTTTATGAAGCCGCTACGATAGACGGGGCGGGACGTTTCCGCCGCATATGGCATATTACAATTCCGTCCATATCCGGTACGATTATTGTCTTTTTCCTGCTATCCGTCAGTAATTTGCTTAATTCATCCTTTGACCATATTTGGGTATTCCAAAACCCGCTCAATCTGGAGCGAAGCGAAGTTATTGATACATTCGTCTACAAAATGGGAATTACACAAATGCGTTACTCCTATACAACGGCAGTCGGCCTGTTCAAATCCGCAGTTGCTCTTATACTGCTTGTGACTGGTCACTTAATCAGTAAACGAGTAGCGGGCAGAGGGATATTCTGATAGGAGGAAGAAAAATGGTTGCTAAGCGGCTAGACTGGTTCAACATCGTAAACTACACATTGCTGGCCATTTTTTGTCTAATAACGATCTATCCGATTTACTTCGTGTTAGTTGGTTCCTTTAATGAAGGCAACGACTATATGCGCGGAGGCATCTACCTGTTCCCAAGAGAGTTCAGCCTGTCCAATTACAGCGTGGTGTTGCAGGATGAGCGCCTTTTTACAGGTATGAAAATCAGCGTGCTGCGTACCGTCATCGGAACTGTAACGAGCATCCTCTTTACAGCGATGGTATCTTACGCGATGTCACGTAAAAACTTGATCGGACGCGGCCCATACTACTGGCTGCATTTGTTTACTTTGTTTTTTAACGGCGGTCTTATTCCGTATTTTTTAGTACTCAAAAACATCTATTTAATCAACTCCTTTTGGGTATATATCATTCCATCGCTATTCTCTGTATTCAACATGATTATTTTCAACTCGTTCTTCCGAGAAATACCAGAGGAGCTGCATGAATCTGCTACAGTAGATGGGGCAGGGGAGTTCCGTATCTTTTGGTCCATGTTCATTCCGCTCTCCGTACCCGTTCTGGCAACAGTGGCGTTATGGAATGCGGTGTACCACTGGAACTCCTTCTTCGACGCCATGATCTTTACGACCAATAAAGACTTAATGCCGCTGCAGCTGTTTCTGATGAAAATGATCCGAGAGGCGGACGTTATCTCCAACAGTCAATATATTCCGCCGCAAGTGAAAAAAAGCATCAGCGTGCAAACAATCCGTATGGCGGCTATTATGATCAGCACCGTACCGATCCTATGCGTTTATCCGTTTCTGCAAAGATACTTTGTAACGGGCTTTATGGTCGGTTCTTTGAAAGGGTAAGCGTGCAGTAAAACAGCCATAAAGAAGGGAGGCAACAAATATGCCTGTGGCAGAAAAAAACTATGAAATGTTTAGTGATGCTGATCTTATCTATAACTATTGTCCTGCTCCCGTCTGTACGGATGAGGAAACGATGTACGTTTTTTATTGTGCCAATACTCAGCCAGGACTGGTCATAGACGACATCTATGCGCGCAAAGGAAAGCTAAAGGAAGGTTTATGGGAATTTGGCGAGAAATTCCGCGTACTGGAGCCATCGCGACTCGGCTGGGACTGCATTCATGTATGCGATCCCGATGTCATTAAAGGGGATTTCCACTACAAGGGAGAGACCTATAGCTGGGTGATGGTTTTTCTCGGCTGCGACATTCATTACAGCTACCACAACCAAATTGGCATAGCCTTCGCCAAACAGATTGAAGGACCGTATATCAAATACGATGCCAACCCTATTGTTGCTTATGAGGAAGTGTTCCACTGGGGAGCGGGGCAGCCCTGCATTTTATCGCTTGATGGCAAAGGGAAGTTTCGTATGCTATACACCAAATCCATTCATGAATACGAACGCAGAATGCATATTACGAAAACCTTCTGGCGCGATCTCGATTTCTCAAACGCCGACAATCCCATCATCGGAGAAGAAGTGCTGATGCATGAGGGTGGTGTATGGAATGCAACGTTAAATGATCAAGCGGATGAGCAAATCAGTAGTGACATAAATCAGCAAACAAATAGTGAAGGATATAATCCGGACCCTAACGTGTCTATCTTTAATCCGTCGATTCTCTGGGATCGCCAAACGGATTGCTACTACTTGACCCGGGAAGGAACACCGTTTGACAAGGATCGGGTGCCAGGATTTATTTCATCCTATGTGCAACTGATAGTTATACCGAGAGAAAAATTTGAGCGCAATGAGGGCGGCTGGCAGGTGCTTTACAATTACAGCGAAAAAGATACCGGCTTCCCGCGCAACCATAACGCCGGACTCATTAAAAATGAATACGGCTGGCGGATGCCGGGAACTGCGCTATCAACGGCTGTTACCGTGTCGAAGCTGCATCCGACTCATTTTCTCTGGACATATCGCATCTATCATACGGAGCTGAGCAGCGTCCGAAAGGAGGGCGACAGCTGATGTCGAGAATTTATGTTCTGCAAGCGGAGGATATTGCTATTGCCGCGGCCAGAATGAAAGTGGATATAAACTATATTGGCATTTTGGACGAGAAGACCAAGCGAAAGCTCGAAGACAACCATGTGTTTATTCGAGATTGGTGGACAGAGGGAGAGCTTCATACCCGGCGTCTGCAACGGCTGTATCATCAACTGATGCCTGGCGACATATTATTTTTATCGGATGATTTGCCGTTGGAACAACGTGAAACAGCTATTCGTTATGCAAAAGAGCGTAGTGCATTGACAGTATTTTTGCAACTAAATGGAATGGATAACACTTTTAACTGTGCCGCTAGTTTAACGAACTGCTTTGCCGATATTGTAATCCATTATAAACAGGATGATGAGAGAGAAAGCAATGATATCCAAACAGCAGCAAACAAGTTTGCCGTAGAACGAATCGAGCTTGCAGCTAATGAAAATATAATCGGGCTTTCTGGAGCGCTTGCCCTCTGTTTGCTTAATGGTTTGAGGGGAGAAAAAGCTGCCGAGTTTTACCGCAAAGCCGCTAAATTTAAAGAACTGCCCTGGTATGATGAGGTGGCTTACAGCTAGGGATATAACGATATGAAATAGATCTAAAAAAAACAGATAAGGCAATAGAAGATAAACGGGAGTGACAACGATGCAACCAAGCTTTCCAGTGATTCCAGCAGATGAAATGATGCGTAAATTAACGCATCCCGGCAAAAAAATAAGAATGGTATTGGACACAGATACCTTTAACGAAATAGATGATCAGTTTGCAGTAACCTATGCGATCTTATCCTCTAATCAGATGGAGGTAGAAGCTTTTTATGCAGCTCCTTTCTATAATGAGCTGTCCGAAGGACCGGCAGATGGTATGGAAAAAAGCTATCAGGAAATACTCAAAATCAGAAAAATCTTGGGCAGTGAGGATATTCCAGTGTATCGCGGATCAGAAAGCTTTATGACGGAGGCGAATCGTCCGGTTGAAAGCGAAGCAGCCCGGAACCTGGTAGAGCGCGCTATGGCTTCCGAGCCTTCCGACCCGCTATATGTCGTTGGCATCGGCGCAATTACGAATGTGGCTTCGGCTATTTTGATGGAGCCGGCTATTATTGAACGAATTGTAGTTGTATGGCTGGGCGGCAACGCCCTGGAATGGCCGGATACAAGAGAATTCAACCTCATGCAGGATATTCATTCGTCGCGTTTGCTGCTGGATTGCGGAGTGCCGCTAATTCTTGTACCATGCGTCGGCGTGGCAACGCATCTGCATACCAATCTTTCGGAGCTGAGAGATTATGTGAAGGGCAAAGGCGCGATCGGCGATTATTTGTATGAAACCTATAAAAACTGCGCCAAAGACCATTTTGCCTATTCGCGCGTCATTTGGGATATATCCGTCATAGCATGGCTCAACAACCCGCACTGGTGCTGGAGCTCGGTCGTTCACAGTCCAGTGCTATCCGACGACCTGCGCTGGAGTAAGGATACGAACCGACATTTCATCCGCTGTGCTTACTTTATTACGCGTGACCCGATCTTCAAGGATTTGTTTACTAAGATTGCGGAGAGTGCCGGGAGCGGCGAAGAGAGAAGCTAAGAAAGGAAATTATTGCATTGCCGACAATTAGACAAGTAGCAGCGCTAGCTGGTGTATCTGTAGCAACAGTTTCCCGCGTATTAAATGACAGAGGATATGTCCAAAAGGATACTAGAAAAAAAGTAGAAGATGCTATTAAAAAACTGAAGTTTATTCAAAATGAAGTGGCGCGTTCTTTATATAGGAAAGAGTCGCGTTTAATAGGCTTGCTATTGCCGGACATTACGAACTCATTTTTTCCTGAGTTGGCTCGCGGCGTAGAGGATGAGCTTCAGAATGAGGGGTTTTATTTGCTTTTTGGTAATTGTGACGAGAAGCTGGAAAAAGAACTAAATTATATACAAACTTTTGTACAAAATAATGTAGTAGGACTGATTTCTGCAACAAATCTAGTTGATAACGTCAACTATGAACATTTGTCCATTCCAACTGTATTTTTGGATTGCGGATCGATAAGAGAATCTTCTATTTACTTGAATGGTAAAGAAGGCGGCAGATTAGCAGCTCGTGAATTGGGAAAAGAAGTTGCCAAGTCATTGATAACTCTAATAAAGAAACAAGAGATTTAACAATCTCACATTATGTTAATAGTATCCTATGTGGGGTAACGAAAAATTTTATTCTCACAAAATCGGTCATAAGCTGCAGACATACGTGTAATCTTCTTCGTAGGCTTCTAGTGGTATTTGTTCTTTAAAACAAGCTGACTCTAATAGTTAACAATAGTTAGCTTGTTTGTCATATTATTAGAGTTTAGAGCTAAGTACAAACAATAATTTGTCTAACAAAATTGCCCTTTCTAGTAGTACAGCGATCTTGAATTGTCAAACCAGCAATCTTAATTAAATCATCGATCTCGCCAACAGTTACAATAACGGCTTTGTCTGCAATTCGGCGAGTATGCCGCAGCAAGGAAAGCTGTGCCTCAGGTGTTGTGTGCGAGAAGTGATTATAGGGCATATCTATAATAGTTGTATCGTAATGCTCAGTCACCTCAGAAATATCGCCGCATACTACATCGGCTTGCAGGTTGAAATGAACTAAGTTTTCCCTCGTACCTCGAACAACGAAATGATTGATATCTCGTCCAACTATATTTATCCCCATGGAGAGCGCTTCGACTAGTACCGTCCCGATGCCGCAGCAGGGATCAATTGCGTTCACTCCTGTAGGTTCAGGGACAGCAATATTGGCGACAGCCCGCGCTACACGCGTACTCAGAGCAATGGAGTAGTTTCTTGGCTTTTTCATATGGTTTAACCAAATGGCTTTACTACTAATATAGTTGCCGAAATACCAGCGACCACCTATAGTTATGATGCCAAATAAGAAATCGGGCTGGCGCATACTGGCTTCAGCCTCGATGTATTCCCCGAGTGCCCGTTCAATGCTGCGCTGCTCTTCGAAGTCTAGTTCTTCCTCGGGTGCTAAATCATTTGTTTTTACAAAAATAATCTTAAAGGTTTTTTCGTTTAATTGTATCTGTTTAACCTGCGTTAATATTTCTTCGAGATTTTCACCTTCATACATGACTTCCAATCGTTCTCTCATAAAAGGGCTGCGGTCAGGCTGGACGGCTACAGGACTCATTAAAATTTTACCATTCGTATCTTTGCCGAAAAACATTCGCATCTCTAGCTGACATAGCCCGGTTTCCTCTACACGATACCCGTAAGTGTATATATATAATGGTTCTAATTTATTCATGTTCAGTATCGTCACATCCTTTTTATTAACGTACAGAACATCCTATTATACGCTAAATAAAGAAGAAGCGACATGTTGCTAGATAGGAGTAAGTATGCATAGGTAGCCTTCATTCGTAAATAATGACTAATAATGCTTCATAATGTGTAGCGAAATTTCTATAATAAAAATCAATAACGAGTATAATGAGAGTGTCGATTAATTGTGGCCAACTTTAGATAAAGTAAAGGAAGGAGAAGTGGAGAGCAAGATTGGAACTGGAGAAACGGTAGTGGCCGCCTTTGTATGGCAATTTTAACTGATAATTTGGTTAGAGAAAATTGACATACAACAGTGGTCGTAAGTCCAATCTTGTTCGCAGCTTCGTCTTTTTCCATTGCTTGTTGCACTATTCACAATTAATCGACAGTCACATAATAGATGCTATACTCAATAATGTTCGGCCTAGGTCGATATGTGGGATGAGCGAAAATAACGTAAATGAGGGTAATAATGGATCAGATGCAGTTTGCAGATTATCGAATAAGTGAAGAGATAATTAAAGCGCTAAGTAGCCTCGGCTACGAAACGCCAACAGAGGTTCAGACAAAGGTGATTCCAGTTGCACTAGAGAAGAGTTGGAACACCTGGTCGAGTATTCGACCATATTGAACGCGGCTCGTTGTCTCTGGAGCGTATTGCTTACTTAGTTATAGATGAAGCGGATGAAATGCTGAATATGGGCTTTATTGAACAAGTACAGTCGATTATTCAGGCGCTGCCTAGTGACAGGGTTACGATGTTATTTTCGGCTACATTTCCAGAGGATGTGGCGAAGCTGTCAAGCCAGTATATGGATCATCCTGTTAATATTGAAATAAAGGCAAGCGGATTGACGACGACCACCATTGAGCATTCACTGATTGAAGTGAAGGAATCAGAAAAATTGACGCTTCTGCAAGATCTGCTTATTGTTGAGAACCCAGATAGCTGTATTATTTTTTGCCGTACACAGGAGCATGTGGATCTTCTATTTAAAAATATGATTGAGCTTGATTATCCTTGTGATCGTATTCATGGCGGTATGGAGCAGGAAGAACGTTTCGGAGTAATGAATGCCTTCAGGGGAGGGCAATTCCGTTACTTAATTGCTACAGACGTGGCAGCGCGAGGAATTGATATTACAAACATTACTCATGTTATAAACTATGATATTCCACTTGAGAAGGAAAGCTATGTTCATCGAACAGGACGTACAGGACGAGCTGGCAAGAGTGGTAAAGCAATAACCTTCATCACTCCTAATGATGGAAGACGACTAGCCGATATTGAAACGTATATTGGATTTTCTATAAGTAGAGTAAAGGCTCCCTCGGAGGTAGCTGTAAGCCTTCGTCGAGAAGCGTTTGAACGGAAAATAAAAGCTGGTCCTGATGTGACGAAGGATAAACGTGAGCAGCTGAATAAGCAAATCATGAAGCTTAATTTCAATGGCGGAAAGAAGAAAAAGCTTCGAGCTGTAGACTTTGTTGGAACAATAGCCAAGCTAGAAGGGGTAACGGCAGACGATATCGGTATTATTACGATACTGGACCATGTTACAGATGTTGAGATTTTGAATGGTAGAGGCTCGCTTGTACTTGAATTAATGAAGAATACGACTGTTAAAGGCAAGCTGCTAAAGGTGCGTAGGAGGAAGAAATAGCAGTATTTTGGTGAGCTCACCAAAGAACAAAAAGAAGAATGCTTAAAGCTTGCTAATCAAATGGATGAAAAGAGTGATATTTTAAAGGAAACTTCGGAAGAACTGCGGAGCTTCTAGTTTATTTTTTGCAAGAGGGGTTATGGTTAACATAGCTCCTCTTTTATTGTCCTAATTTAGAAAAACGTAGAAGAAGACAGTAATATTAAGAAAAGGGTGTTTTTACTTGCAACAAAGAAATCAGTTGAAGCTAAACAATTGACATGATATTATTTGAATGAACGTTCATTCAAATTCGAGGTGAAATACATGACTTCGCAAAGCAAAGAGCTGCAAACAAAATTCGAAGAAGGCTTCGAGGCGCTAGTTCCCGATGGTGCTGTCAGACAAATTATTTTGCATGCTATTGAGGTTTTTTCTAAAAAAGGATTCGTAGGCACGAAAATAAAAGACATTGCTGCAAGCGCAGGCTTCAGCCAAGGTTATGTGTATACCTATTTTAAATCTAAAGATGAAATTTTCACCAAAATTGTCGAGCTTGCATCGGAAGGAGCGTGGCAGGCGGTTCGTGATGCTTCGGAGATGCCAGGAACACCGCTCGAAAAGATAACTTGTCTGACGGAAGCATTTTTATCTCCAGACAGTATAGCGATGCAGCATTGGAGACTGATTTTACTTCAAACCACTACATCTGAAGCGATACCGGAGGAAGCCAATCGAATAGCTAAAGAAAAGATGGGAAAACCGTTCGAATACTTAATCCCTTTAATCATACAAGGCCAACAAGCGGGAGAGATCAAAGAGGATGATCCGATGCTGCTGGCTTTGACCTACTTTTCTTTTATACAGGGCTTAGCAATTTCCAAAATACAAACAACCAGTAAGCTTCCATTTCCATCAGCAGAGGTCGTTTTACGTTTTATGAGAAAGGATTAGCGAGTAATGCAAACTGGCTTGAGAGGAGACGGCTATGGTGAAAATATACAAAAACGATAAGGCTAAACAACAGGTTATAAGCTCATATAATCAATTGATGGACAGGTGGGAGGTACAATATCAAGAGCATACTGTCGATACGAAGTATGGTTTTACGCATTGCATAACTTGTGGCAAGCCGGAAAATCCGCCGCTCCTTTTGTTTCATGGTGTTGGAGATAATGCAGCCGTTATGTGGGTATTGAACATAAAGGAATTATCCACGCATTTTTATTGCATTGCCGTTGATACGATCGGCGGACCGGGAAAAAGTGTGCCTAATGAAAATTACACCAAGCACTCTTTTAACCAGGTAGAATGGATTAATGAAATTCTTGATCATTTTAACATTAAAAAAATCAATATGGCCGGCGTGTCCAATGGAGCATATATGGCGTATAACTATGCTGCCGTCAATCCAGATAGAGTCCATAAAGTGGTATGTCTAGAAGGCGGTATGGTTACAAATCCGTTAAAAGCGATGTTTAACACCTTAATGATTATGTTTCCAGAAATACTAATTCCCACACATCGTAATTTATCTAAAGTGCTTAGAAAGCTTAGCTCGCCTCACACTGATCTGTTTGCCAAATACCCTATCATCGAAGAGCATCTTATTACGCTTATGAAAAGCCATAACCAACAAGCGATGTTTGCCCATAAAATAGAAAAGTATGACCGAAGCCGCGGTATCGCTGTCAGAGAGAAGCTTTATTTTTTAATAGCCGAGCATCACTTAAACCGGAAAAATGATCTTATACATACACTCGATGACGGCCCATATTACTATAAAGTGATTGCAAATGCCGGGCATGGCATAAATCATGAGCAGCCTGAAATTATTAATGATGAAATTATACAGTTCGTTCTAGGAGGCAGTAATGACAAGACAACGATAAGGAGTGCTTACAATTGATGCATTTATACGGGGCGGACCATCACCTTTTAATTTTATCGGATACGATTGATGCCGAAGTTCATCAGCATTCTTTTCTACAGGTGACCCTGTCCCTTCAGTCTGATTTCGAAATGGAAATAGAAGGGAATACAGTGCGCTGCGCCGGTATAGTCATTGATTCTCATGTCAATCATCGCCTGAACGGGGACGGTCAGCCTTTACTGCTGTTATTAATAGACAGCACCTCTAATTTGGCACGAAGCTTTAAGAAGTTGATTAATGGCAGTAATTATTATCAGTTTCCAAAAGACAGGCTAGAAAACACTGCATTATTTGTCCAGAGTCACTATTTGAACATTGAGGACAGCGACAGCTATCATCATTTTTTAGTACAGTTCTTAGATCAGCTTGGCACCAAGTATTTGCAGCCAGAGACGATTGATCCAAGAATCGCCCAATTTATCGATCATCTGAAAAACTGCAATGAACATGAGCATTCTGTGGATTCATATGCAAGCCAAGTCCATTTATCCAGCAGCAGGCTGTCGCATTTATTCAAGCAAAATACGGGCATATCCCTAAGCGGCTATATCGTTCTGCATAAGCTGCAGAAGGCGATTTATTTGATTTTTAATGGTCAAAGCATTACAGATGCGGCCTTAGCTGCAGGCTTTGACAGTCCTTCCCATCTGGCTGCTACGAGCAAGCGATTGCTTGGCATGGCAGCTAAGGATATTAGAAAAGATAGCAGCTTTTTGAAAGTTTCCTGCTTGCTATAATCGTATAGTAAAGGCAGGAGGTGCTGCTATGAAACAATATACGAAAGAAACAGCGTTGCTTAACTTTACTCATCCTGAAATTCAACAATTAGTAAATAAAAAACAGTGGGGCCGTCAAGCTCCCAAGGATCAAATATTAAACATTTATAATTACGTTAGAGATGAAATATTGTTCGGATATAATAGAGCTGATGATATACCGGCTTCAGAGGTTTTGATGGATGGCTACGGTCAATGCAATACAAAGGGCGTTCTTTTTATGGCGCTGCTAAGAGCTGTTGGGGTGCCTTGCCGCATGCATGGTTTTACGATTGATAAAAAGCTGCAAAAAGGCGCAATGAAAAGCTGGTATTATGAGCTTTCGCCTAATGAAATCGTTCATAGCTGGGTAGAGGTATTCTATGAGAACAAGTGGTATAATCTCGAAGGGTTTATATTGGATGTTCCTTATTTGACAAAGCTGCAGGAGAAATTCGATGATTGCCAGGGCTCGTTCTGCGGTTATGGTGTTGCTACCGACAATTTTCAAAACCCGGATATTTATTGGAACGAAAATGATACCTATGTACAAAAAGAAGGCATTGTGCGTGATTTGGGACTTTATGATAGCGCAGATGATTTTTTCGCCAAGCACAATCAGAATTTGAGCCCACTGCGAAAAAAAATATTCCAGCATGTGGTTCGGCATCTTATGAATCGGAATGTTAGCAAAATAAGGTTGAGTACAAAATAACTGATTTACGTACAAAAGCGTGTCTCAGGAGACTGTCGATTCATTGTGGATAGCTGCAACACGCAATAGAAAAGGGAACCTCTGCGATCAAGATTGGGATTCCGACCGCTGTTGTAGTCTAATTTTTTGATGAAATAACCCCTGTAAAGGATAAAATTAGCCTACAAAGGCGGACGCTACCGCTTCTCCATTCCCATTCTTGCTCTCCGTTTCCCCTTTCTCATTGCTTATAAATAGTTGCCCACAATGAATTTACACTCTCCTCAGTTCCGTTAGCTTTTTCAACGGCCTGAGGAAATACATGTAGATTCTTTTATTTTGGTAAAATGAAGAAACTAGATGTACAAAAGCATTTAGCTTCCAACAGTTCAAAATAAAGGTACAATGGTAAGGCCAACTATAGCAGACTAAAGTCTAGCAGTTGGCCTCTTAAGGTTCATCTTCCCGGAGGGTCTACTCTTTTTCCAACCAGAAATATTCACCTTTCTCATTATCACACTCCGTCAAAGCATAATATTCCTTGCCATTTTCATGCTTCTTGACTTCGATTCCCTTGCAGCTCGCCTGCGGTCTTTTGGAATCAACACCGAAGTTATCCATAGAGTTATCATAAACAAATTTAATGGTTTCCCCGTTGTAGGTCAATTCGTACAAAATAGGATCTCCCTCAATCGTATATTGCGTGACGCGGACCTTATCTTTTACCTCCAACTTTACGTTATTCGTAAACTCAGTCCATCTCTCAGCATTCGTATATTTACCATGAACATTTACGACATCGCCGTTTTGCGCTGCTAGTTCAGGCGTATAAGGCTTTTTAACTTCAGGAAAGTCAGGCTCCTCTGTAGGCGTAGGCTTATCATCTTCATTAGAATTAGGGGCTTGAGTCTGCATTTCTATAAGATCTTGATCATTTGGGTTTTGCTTCGTTTCATTGCCGCATGCTGCGAGCAAAAGCACAGCAACTGCCAGTATGCATATTAATTTTTTCATAATATCACCCTCCTAGCTCATTGACGAGTAGTAGGGCTCAATTGTTTCAACAACAATGTCAATGAGCAATGGAGATAGCAAAATAAATTCGTCGTAACGTAAAGTAATAGTAATTGAAATTTATCTATTAACATAGTAAGATGTTTGAAACAATATCTTCCAAAAGAGGGATGAGAATGAAATTTTCGTACAAAGTAGTTTCGTTTATAAGGTGTTAAATGTTAACGGCAAAAAGTATGCGCCAATCCGTTCCATCGTCGAAGGGCTTGGAGCAAAGGTAACGTTTGATCAAGACAAAAATGCGGTCCACGTCACACTTAAATAACATAAAAGAAGCCCTCCAGAAATGGCTGCCTGACGCATCCATCAAGGAGAGGCTTCTTTTTATTTTTTTAAAAATAGAGAAGACATTCTTCACGTAGTATAGTATGTTTATGGAAAATTAATAGGTAGAAAAAGGGGGAGCTATGAAAAAATTTGACGAAGGTTACGCCAAGAAATTAACTCTTTTAATTCTTTTTACAATTGCTATTTCCTTTTTTCTAACGGGTTATATTGTGTTTTCTCAATCCAGCAAGCTAATAAAAGCTGAGGTAGAGAATAAGCTGACACTGCAAAGTAAAGCTTTGGCCAATTTGATGAATGCTTTTTTTATTCAAAAAGGCACAATGGTCAGGCAGCTGAGCACCAGCCAAGCGATTATTAATTATTTAAAAGCAGTGCAATCAGGAGACGAGGCTTTCTCTAACCCTTATTATAAAGAAGCTGCAGCTGAGCTTGATGCGGTAAAAGCATTGGATAATACGCTGGGGCTCGTTTGGATCGGCAGCCAAACAGGCAATTTTTTTATCGGAAATGAAAATGTGACAGCAACGAAAGAGTGGAATATGCAAGATCGTCCCTGGTATAAAGAGGCTATAAGTTCAGATGATGTTTTTTTTACTGAACCCTATAAAGATTATTTAACTGGAAAGCTCGTAACTAGCGGTATTTTTAAAATTGTTGAAAACGATGTTTTACTTGGCTTTATTGCCGCTGATATACTGCTGGACGATATTCCCAAGTTTATGAAATCTTATCCGATTGGCGAGACGGGCTATCCTATTTTGTTATCGAGAAAAGGCACCATTTTGTATCACCCCAGGGATGAGTTAATCGGGAAAGAAACGCTTATGGAGCAGTCCGGCGACATAGGAGATATAGGCAAACATATGGTAGCTGGTGAGATGGGATTGCAAGTTGCAACTGTCAATGGACATAAAGAATATATTGGATATGCCCCTATAATTGACTCAAATTGGTCGGTTGCTGCTGCATTGCCTACTCGCGAAGCACTGCAGCAATTAGATGATATGAAGCAGTTAACTATTATTATATATGGGATATCTATTTGCTTTCTTGTCAGTTTATTGTATTTGTTATTGCGATACATGCTGCGAGAGCAAAAAAGAGCGCAAACAGAGCTGTTGCACGCTAAGGAAGAGGCAGAAGAAGCGAATCAGGCGAAAACTCATTTTCTTGCCAGAATGAGTCATGAAATACGAACGCCTATGAATGGCATTATGGGATTATCGGAATTGATGAAGAAAACCAGGATGACGGGTGTTCAGCAAGATTATTTGACAAAGATTATGTCGTCCTCACGTTTGCTGTTGCGAATCATTAATGAAATATTGGATTTCTCCAAGGTTGAAGCGGGCAAGCTGGAAATAGAAAAGGTGCCGTTCCGCCCCGATGAGCTTTTACAGGATTTATCTAATATGCTGGGCATCTATCTTGGAACAAAGCAGTTAGAGATTATTATAGATACAGGACAGGAAATCCCGGAGCAATTAATAGGAGACCCGCATCGTCTGGAGCAGGTGCTGTTGAATCTATGCAGCAATTCAATAAAGTTTACGGAGCAAGGGTTCGTTTCGCTGAGTTTGAAGGTAGAGGAGCAGTTGGAGCATAAGCTCATAATCAGGTTTGTCGTAGAGGATACAGGAATTGGGATGTCGGCAGAGCAGATGCGCAATCTATTTGAACCTTTTTCACAAGCAGATGGCTCAACTAGCAGAAGATACGGGGGAACAGGGCTTGGACTTGTTATTTCACAAAATTTAATTAAGATGATGGGCGGCAAGCTGGAAGCATCCAGTGAACTAGGTAAAGGCAGTTTGTTTTCATTTACGCTGCCATTCGAAACAATGTCAAAAAAGTATGAAAGTAGTTTCAGACTGCATCTGGAAAACGGCAGCCTGACTGCTCTTGTTATCGAAAACCATGACAGGATGCGAGAAAATCTTGCTAAAATGTTGGAATCCTTTCTATTATCAACGACAATCGTTCCTAATTGGCAGGAGGCCATTCATTTGTTAGAGCAACAGTCCGTTGAGGGCGGGTTTAGTTTTATTTTGCTCGATATGGAAGCTGATGATATGTATGGAGTAGAAACCTTAAGCCGGCTGCAGGAACTCGCGCGAAAGAGCAATAGTATAACGATTGCAATGACGTCCGAATACGGCAGGGATGAATTAGCGACGATTGAAGAGACGGCCAAGCCTAATGCGGCTTTGATTAAACCTATTAATCGATTAAATTTGTTTAAGGCTCTCCAGTCAACTCTTGAGCAAAGGCGGGAGTTATCCTCTCTCTCAAGCTTGGATGCGTTCAAGATGGATAACAGTATAAGCGGCTATAAAGGAAGCATTTTGCTTGCAGAGGATCATGAAATTAATCAACAGGTGGCGGTTGAGCTATTACAAGACCAGGGATATTCGGTTACTGTCGCTAAAAATGGGCATGAGGTTTTGGAAAAGCTGGATAGTACAAGCTGGGATTTAATTCTGATGGATGTGCATATGCCTGATATGGATGGATGCGAGGCTACTTTGATTGTTCGGCAAGATAAACGGTACGATAGCTTGCCTATTGTGGCAATTACCGCGAGTGTCATTAAAGAAGAGCATGACAAATGTTATCAAGCGGGGATGAATGACGTACTTACGAAGCCAATCGATTTTGAAGAAATGTCTTATTTGCTGGGAAAGTACATTCCTCTGCCCTATTTGGATGTACCCAAAGTTATGGAACGGTTAAATGGAAAGATGCGGATTTATGAGCATATGCTTAAAAAATTTGAGTGGGAATATGCAGGCTTTGGAGACAAGCTCCGGGAAACGCTGAGTAAAGGCGATTATGCTACAACTAAGCGCTTAGTGCATACGTTGAGCGGAGTTGCTGGAAATCTATCGGCTGAACGATTGTTTATTGCTTCAAAACAGTTTGAGGAAAAGCTTAATCAATCTTTATATGCGAATGAGTATCAAGAATATACGAAGGATATGAAGGAATTAGAGCAGCATTTAGAAAATGTCTTAACTTTAATACGTAGAACTGTACAAAACTGATATTGTCTTAACATTTTTCTGAATTTCAGCTTCAAACTGAATACAATTAGCGATTTATTTGTTAAAATACGTTGTATGTATGAAAAAAGTATGAAGAAAGTTTTAAAAATATAAGAAAGTATAAGTTTTCACCATGTAGGTATAAAGTAACACTGTCTTTTCAGAAGAAAAGGGGGGGACCGGTGTACAAAATATTAATTATTGAGGACGACCAGATCATGGGCGAAATGTTGGCCATGTATTTATCAGAAGAAGGATTTAATGTGCAGACAGCAGAAAACGGTCAAAAAGGGATCGAATTGTCTAAACAATTTTCACCTGATGTCATTCTTCTAGACATGGTTCTGCCGGATAAAAGCGGGCTCGAAATATGTAAAGAGATTCGAAGCTTTTCTACAACCCCGATTCTTATTGTATCCATGAAAACAGAAGTGTCGGAACGGGTGGATGCTTTGAAGGCTGGTGCTGACGATTACTTGTGCAAGCCTTTTAGCATGAGAGAATTAACAGCCAGAATTGAAGTGCTGATTAGACGAACTTATAAGTATCCGAAAGTTGATGAAGCAGAGGAAGAAAATTTAACCGAGCTGGTTAGTAAAAGCGATGCCGTTATGCTTGATTTAGATAGAAGATTAATTTATTTAAACAATGTTTATATCGAAACGACTTTTTCTGAGTTTGAAATTATGCGATTATTTATTACAAATGAAGAGAAAGTATTTAGCAGAGAAGAGCTCCTTAACGAGTTAAGGGGGTATGATTCATTTGTTACAGACAGAACGATTGACGTACATATTGCCAACTTGCGTAAAAAAATCGAGATTAATCCCAAGGAACCGAAATATATTAGAACAGTCTGGGGAGTAGGTTATAAGTTTGTCTCCAGAATATAGAAGAGCGGCAAAAACATCATTTCCATGCGAAGTGATGTTTTTTGTTTATACTTTTCTCAAACCTATTCGTTAACTTTTTTAATAACTTTTTCCTATTATGACTTTAATAGAGTAAATGTGCGGAGGCGGAATAGTGTGTTAAAGGAGCAGTGTTCGGAAGAAACGAGCAGGATCGCAGATGAATTGGAATATGCATTGGAAAAGCGTCAGCTTTCGCTTCATTATCAACCGCAATTTGAGTTCCCATCTGGGAATATTAGAGGCTTCGAGGCTTTGCTTAGATGGCATCATCCGGAGCTTGGTTCTATATCACCACTCAGGTTCATCCCTATTGCAGAAGAGACGGGTTTGATTGATTCAATCGGCATGTGGGTTATGCATCAGGCTTGTGAAAAGATTCGACAGATTCAAAAAAGTCATTTGCCCAACTCCATTATTTCCGTGAATATTTCAGCTATTCAACTAAACAATCCATTTTTTTTCGAAAATGTGATGAACGTGTTGCACCAAACATCGATAGCTCCCCAATACTTGGAGCTGGAATTAACGGAAAGCACCAATATAGCTTGTATAAACAATGGAACAGATACGTTGCGGACGCTGGCTCTCCAAGGAATCAAAATAGCTTTGGACGACTTCGGGGTAGAAAATAACTCCCTTTTGCAGCTGCAGAAGCTTCCGCTTTCCACAATAAAAATAGACCGCAGTTTTGTAATAAATATGATGCATGACTCACGCTGCAAAATTATTACAGAGTGGGTAATCACACTTGCAAGAAAACTGGGTCTAATTGTAATCGCAGAGGGTGTTGAATCCTTTGAGCAGCTGCATCAGCTGCGGCAATGGGAATGTGAATATATTCAAGGTTATTTGTTAAGCCGGCCATTAAGCGAACAAGAATTGTTACTTCTCGCTAAAAGCTACCTTTAGCCCGATAAGAGCGAACAGGGAGCCTTGAATCATATTCATTTTGCTTGATATAAACGTGCTTTTGCGCAGCAGATGTCCTACTTTTTCAGCAAAAATGCTGACAGCAACCAAGAAGATCAAGGACTCGATCAAAAAGATGAAGCCAAGCACGAGCATTTGCACCGTAACATTGTGCTGGTAATTAACAAACTGCGGCAGCAGCGCCAGAAAAAATAAAGAGAGCTTCGGATTCAAGAGGCTCATAATAACGCCTTTTTTGTATAAAGAGGTGTAGTTTTGCATACCGCTGCTTTTTAAGGATGGATCGAAGGACTTTTCCTTAAACGACTTGTACGCCAAAAACAGCAAATAAGCGGCTCCGGCGTATTTGACGATAGAGAAAGCTAACGCAGACTGGTAGATGACAGCGGAAATGCCTACCGTCGCGGCTGTAATGTGACCGAGCAGCCCTGTGCAAAGTCCGAAGGTTGTCGCTAGGCCTGCCTTGCGATTTTGCGCTATGCTCTGCGCAAGAACAAACATATTGTCTGGACCAGGCATAATAGTAAGCATAATCGCGACACCCAGAAAGGATAATATAGTTAAGCCGTCGATGATGAGCACCTCATTTTGAATAAAATTGATTATTACTATTATATTTGATTTTGTTCGAAATAGGAGAGGAATACTAAATAAAAAAAGAGCTACCCGAGGATCGTAAGCGACCAACTGACAGCCCATAGAAAGTCAAGATGTTTAGATAAAGACGTAAAGCCCTCTACTTTTTTGAGAATGAAATTAATTCTTACTGTTCTTACATTTTATCGGTAAACGCGCCTTTTTCGTTAAAGCAAAGGACAGCGCAGCCGCTTCCTTACTTAAAGCTATTGTGGAAAGCTTTCTCCAAATCATCAGCGCTTTCTGAGATCAGGAACAGCACATAGTTTCCTTTGGTTACAATTTTATAGTTTTTAGCGTTCTCATACTGATCCGGAAGGTAATGCTCGAATTGTTTTTGAACCGCCTCAGCACGCGACTTCATTCCATTCTTAACCTCATCAATATCCGAATCCTTTTTCACTTTAAAAACAGCAATTTCATTTGTCTTAATATTTATGAGTGGTATACGAACAGAGAAATCTTCAAGAATTGCAGGATCTATGCCGTAGTAATCCTTAATTTGCTCGCTGGTTAGTTCCGAGAGATGGGGTTGTTCCACTTCCTCTAGCATGCTTTTGACTATATCTGCGGAACTAAGAGCTGGCGCTTGGCTTGGCTCGGGCTTTTTAGTAGGTTCCGGTTTCTTAGTAGGTTCTGGCGCTTTGGTTGGGGCAGGTTTTTTAGTAGCTTCAGGCTGTTTTGTCGGCTTAGGTGCCTCAGTAGCCGTTGGTTTTTTTGTAGGAGCAGGTGCTTTGCTGGCAGCAGGCGCCTTGGTCGGCTTCGGCGATTGATCCGGAGTTGCAGGTTTTTGGCTGGCAGCAGGCTCCTTGCTAGGCTTTGCCGTTGGGCTTGGCGCTAAACTTGGAGCTGTTGATTCATTTGTCTCAGGAGTATTGTTTGGTTCTGCCGTTGGGCTGGGACTCGGTTCTGCACTTGCGCTAGGGTCAAGGCTAGGACTAGATTCAGGGCTCGCTTGTACATCGCTGGATGCAGCTGGATTTGGATTTGATGAGCTGGAGCATGCGCTTAATAACCCCCCTACGATCATAGTAGCGGTTAACAGTGCAATAATTCTTTTCTTCATGTTGTAAATCAATCTCCCTTTATGTTTTAGCAAAGTCGCTAGTGAAACTAACGAGGGAAAGGAAGAAAAGGTTTCACCGATTACTATTTATTAGCAATGGACATACTATGCAAAAAAAGTGTCACACAGGAAAGGAACTATGCCATGGAACTCCCTAAATTTCCAGAATCTTATTGGCTTACCTCGACAAGCATACCAAGCTATCCAAAGTTAGAACAAAATATTGAAGTGGATGTAGCCATTGTCGGAGCAGGTATAACAGGCATTACCACAGCGTATTTGCTCTCCAAGCATGGCCTTAACATTGCGCTCATTGAAGCAGGGCAAATTTTAACGGGAACAACTGGGCATACAACGGCCAAAATTACCGCACAGCATGGGTTGATCTACGATGAGCTGATTGCTCATATCGGACTAGAAAAAACAAAGCTTTATTATCAAGCAAATGATGAAGCTCTCAAATTTATTAAGCAAACGGTAAAAGCGCATGCCATTCCCTGCGACCTTAAGACGGAGGATGCGTATATCTATACGAATTCTGATGAATCTTTGGCCAAGCTGTCCAAAGAATTTCAAGCGTATCAGCAATTGGAGCTTCCAAGTGCCATGCTGCCGCAAGCGCCATTGCCATTCCCGACGATAGCAGCTATCGTGATGAATGATCAAGCGCAATTTAATCCGATTAAATATTTAACTGCTTTAACAGATTTGGCTGTAAAACAGGGTGTTCAAATATACGAGAACACAACTGCTGTTACTGTTGATAAAGGCGATCAAGCAGCCGTCGTAACAAGGGATGGCCATAAAATTGCTGCAAAGCATGTTTTATCCTGCTCGCACTATCCGTTTCATGACGGGGGCAGTTTTTATTTTGCAAGAATGTATCAGGAGAGATCTTACGCGCTGTGCATTAAGCCTTTGCATGCCTTTCCTAAAGGGATGTATATAAGTGCAGAAGAACCGACCAGATCGCTGCGCACCGTTACGGTCAATGGCGAGGAGATGGTTATCGTTGGCGGGGAAAACCATAAAACAGGGCAAGGTATTTGCACGATTAAGCACTATGAAGCGCTGCAGGCCTTTGCCGAGCAAACGCTTAGCGCCCAGGAAATTTTGTATCGCTGGTCCGCTCAGGATCTCGTTACGCTGGACAAACTGCCTTTCATCGGACAGACCGATTCGGATGCACCTAATATTTATGTAGCGACCGGGTATAAAAAATGGGGGATGACGACTGGCACAGCAGCGGCATTATTGCTGGAGAAGCTCGTTATGGGCCAAGAAAGCCCTTATGAGCAGCTGTTTACGCCATCAAGATTTTATGCCGACCCTACGATAAAACAATTTATTAAAACAAATGCTGATGTAGCCAAGCACCTGGTTGGCGGCAAGCTCGAATCGCTTAACAGATATCCGGAGCATTTAAGCAACGATGAAGGTGCTGTAGTAGCCGTTAATGGAAAAAGAGCAGGCGCTTATCGCGATCAAGATGGCCAGATGCATATTGTGGACACGACTTGTACGCATATGGGCTGCGAGGTGGAATGGAATAGCGGCGAACGCACTTGGGACTGTCCTTGCCATGGCTCAAGATTTTCATTTGAAGGCGAGGTGCTTGACGGACCAGCTAAAAAGCCTTTGAAAAAAATTAATTAATGAATGGGGGGAGGAGAACAATGAGCACAGCGGAGCAGTCTATGCGTTTATTTGTAGCGGTGCCTGTGTCGGCAAAAGTAACGGAGGAGCTTGGTAACTGGGCACAATTACATAAATCGAAAATAGCTTTTCGCAAATGGACGCATCCATCAGACTATCATATTACCTTGCAGTTTTTAGGTGATACTGTCATAGAGCAGGTTGAACACCTGAAAAATAGTTTAGCGGAGATTAAAGCAGATTCTTTTTCCTTAAAATTAGATGCAGCGGGCTTCTTCGGATTGCCAAAGTCGCCTCGTGTGCTCTGGTCCGATGTAGCTGGAGAGGTAGAGCGTTTGCGCAGCCTGCAGCGTGCAGTTACACAAGCAACAAGCAGGCTCGGCTTCGAAGCGGAGAAACGCGCCTACGTTCCGCATATTACGATTGCCCGCAATTACAATAGTCAGGATCCGTTTCCAGCAGAAATGCTGCAGACGGTTCCTTCCCAATTGAGCTGGACTGCAGATCGCTTTATTTTAATGAGAACACATATGAAAGCTTCTCCTATGTACGAGAATATAGGCAGCTTTTTATTGAACAAGGGCTAGGTATTTAAACGATTATGTTTTTTGGAGCTTTTTGAGTTAGAATAGAGGGAGGACATAGTGAAGGAGCGGGAACGCATTGAGCAATGAAACCATTTTAACAGCAGAAGGGCTTGCCAAAATTGAACAGGAACTGCAGGAGCTGAAGGGTCCGAGGCGCAAGGAGTTGGCGCAGAGGCTGAAGGTGGCGATCAGCTATGGCGATTTGAAGGAAAATAGCGAGTATCATTCTGCCAAAGAAGATCAAGCCTTTATGGAAACCAGAATTTTAACACTGGAACGGATGCTGCGGACCGCTCGTGTTGTTGAGTCTGCTGATATAAGCAAAATAGGGGTAGGCTCAATTGCATTGCTGCATGATCTTGAATTTGACGAGAAGCTGGAGTATCGTCTTGTCGGTCCTGCGGAAGCGGATGTCATCAATAACAAAATCTCGTATGAAAGCCCGCTTGGCAAGGAACTGATTGGCAAAAAGGTTGGCGATATTATTGAGGTCAGCGCGCCGGTAGGCATCATTAAATATGAGTTGTTAGAAATTAAATAAATAACGCAGCATGAACAGGCCGCAAGCATTTACTTTGAAAAAAGTGAAGCTTGCGGTTTTTTTGCATATCTTCATGAATAAGGGCTTGCCCCTACCCTCCAATACCAATACTTATTTCCTTGTGAAATTAAAAAGCGCTCCAGCCAAGTTTCAAAATTACAATATAAGCTTCTAACATCATCTAATGGACTCAGGCTTTCACACAAATATAAGTAGTGCTCATCCCCATTGCGCCATTTTTCTAAGTCAATCACAATACGATCATCGAGAATATAGGCAACTTCCATTTTGTCAGGGTAGTCATTAACCCAGCTTCTTCCGAGTATCTCCCCAACGCTGAATAAAAGATTTTCACTGCCATACTGTGGATGTATATAAAGCACAGCACCGTTGCAGCTTTCCAAAAATGCTACGTAATCAGGAGGCAATTCGGAAGAAAAATGATTTTTTAGCTCATCGATCATTTCTTTTGTAGCAGGAGGGTGAAAACGACTGCTCATTTTTACAATTTCTCCACTGCCATCCATCTGTTGGACATCAATTTCACCGTTGTGTTGCTCCAGTCTTTTTTTAAACGCTTCTATCAGCTGCATGGTCATCAGGTTACTCCTTTCCTCAGGAATTATTTACTATTATAAACTAAATTTATCCACAAATGTCCGTGCGTACTTCCTGTTTTGACATTCTTAATCTCACTTAGTCTTTCCAGCTACAATTTAAAGATATTTCTGCCCGATTATTTGTATAGCCTGCTTATTTTGTATAGTATAATATAGGAAGACTCTGACAGATTAGGTGGTTTAACATGCTTAGAATATTAGGCAGAAGCTGGCGAGACTTTCGGGCATCCTACAAAAAATTGCTTGCTTTTGAATATTTCTATATGCTGCTGACGAGCGTACTGATTATTCCGTCCATTACTTTGATATTTAATCGGATATTGATGGTAGCTGGTTCAGGCTCATTGCTTAATAGCGAGGTTTATTCCATTGGATATAACTATGAAGCCGTTTTAGGCTTGATATTAATTGGTTTGGTTGCTTCCTTTGCGCTGTTTATTGAGCTGTCTGTGCTGGTCATTATGGTACAGCAGCGTTATTTTGGCCGGAAAATAACGATTTCTGATGCTTTTTTTACGACTTTGCGCCAAACTCCCCGTTTATTTGGATTTGGTCTAGTGCAGCTGCTCGTATTTCTTCTTATTCTTATTCCGTTTATTGATTCGCCTCTTTCAAAATCGTTCTATGCTTTATTTAATTTTCCTATTTTTTTTCAAAATAAAGTGTTGGACGCTTCTTTTACTATGACTTTTATTTACGTTTTGCTGCTGCTTATCACGTTGTATATGGTGCTTCGCTGGGTATTTGTGCTGCATTTCATTATGCTGGAGGGCATGAAGATTACGGATGCTATACGCTCCAGCCAGGCTTTGACGCGCGGCAGGCGCTTGCAGTTGTTCGTATTTTTATTTGTGCTGAATGCGATCGTGTTTCTGATCGGTTTTTTAGTCATTTCCTCTCTTTCGTATTTGCCGCTATGGCTTAATATAAACGTCTTAAAGGTGTTTTCCACTCACTATTCCTTAACGCTGCAATCGATTCTGACCTATATGTTTGCCGCACTCTTAATGCCGCTTAACATTATTTTTGTGACTCGGTTATTTTACTATTTTGGTTACAGTGAAGGGCTTAAGCCTCGCAATAAGCTGAGCATCCATGCAAGCAGGCTGGGCAAGCTGGAGCGAAAGCTTACAATCGCATTTAAAAAGTGGAAAAATAAACGTCTCATAATTGTAAGCGCGGCAGCTATATATTTGGGCTTGGCTCTGTTTGTGGGCTTTAAAGCGAACGACGGGCTTGTCTATGCCAAATGGACAGTATTGATTTCCGCGCATCGCGGTGATACGGAGAATGCTCCTGAAAATTCTATACCTGCGATTACGCATGCGATTGAGAAGGGGATCCAGTCGGTTGAGATTGATGTGCAGCTTACTAAAGACGGTGTAGCTGTGCTGCATCATGATGTAAATTTGAAGCGAATGGCAGGTATTCCGCAGCGTGTGCCTGATCTTACTTACGATCAAGTAAGCAAGCTGACCATAGGCCGTGACACTGAAAATCAGCCTATTCGTATTCCGATGCTAAGCGAGGCTCTTGCAGAGGCACAGGGTAGATCAAAGCTGCTAGTTGACTTGAAGCCGTATGGCCCAAGCGATGATTTGGTGAAGGAAGTTGTAAAGCTTATAAAAGCGTTTGAGATGGAGCAAGAGGTGTATATACAGTCCTTTGACAAAACAGCGCTGCTGCAAATCAGAGAGCTCGAGCCTGAGATTAAAATAGGGCAAATTCTTTATTTTGCATTAGGCAACTTGTCGTCACTTGATGTTGATTTTTATACGATCGAGCAGACGATGCTGACGGATCAATTAGTGGACAGGGCGCATGCCGTTGGACGCGAAATATGGGTATGGACGGTCAACAGCAGAAACAATATGAAGGAAGTGCTGAAGTATAAGGTGGACGGTATTATTACCGACTATCCTGCTCGCGCGCAATCGCTGCTCGATATTAATTTATAGCGAATCATTAGAAATTGATGAGAGAACCATTAAGAATAGCTGCTTATTATTGAAATTAAAAAAAAATAAAGGTAGTATGTAAAAACAGTGAGCGTTATAACCAAAGACAGCAAGAGAGGTACCTGCTATGAAAAAATATTTTAAAACGATATCAATAATGTTGGCGTGCTTGATTACCCTAACAGCTGTGCTGTCAGCATGCTCAAGCGATACAGGCTCTAACAGTGCTGCCTATGCAAAGGAAAGCGCAATACATACAGGCAATGAGTCTGAGCAATCTGCAGCAAATAATAGCGTTACTGAAAATAAAAGTGAATGGCAGAAAAATAGTGCGGGTGAACTGCAGCAGGAAAGCCAACCGAACGGAGACAGCTCTGTAATAAAAGCAGCAAATGAATCAACGGGCAGTTATGAGGAATCTCCCTACAAGCTGTATGTAGATGGCGAGAAGCTTGCCCTCGAATCGGCTCCTATCGATAGACACTGCGAGGAGTATTTTCCTATTAATGAAGTTGCTGATGCAATAGGGGCAAAGGTTACAGTGGATAGCAAACGCTCGACAATTACGATTTCCAAAGGGAAAAGAAAGCATGTGCTTCATGACAAGGGAGACAAGTTTCCTATTATTGACGGCGTGAAATATGCTCCGATCGGCGCGATTGCAGGAGGATTGTATACACAAATCAGATTTAATCGTGAAGAAGCTGCAGTTTACTTGACGACGATGTAAATAGTGACTGGGCATGATAGCTCAGTCTTTCTTGTGTATGTGACGCAGAAACTATTAGAGCAAATGAATACCCCGGAGGTTGAGGATGAAAATAGAAAAGGTTACGCTTGAGGGCAGCAGAGTGATGTTGCTGCCGCTTGGGATTCAACATATCGAGCCTTTGTACCAGGCTTTGGATGATGAGCAGATTTGGACTTATTTGCCCGGCCGTATGGAAAACTTTGAGGATATGTCCCGGCTGGTAACAGATGCGCTGGATGCTCGGCAACGGGGAGAGGAGCTCCCTTTTGTTGTCTATGATAAGGAAACTCAAAAAATTGTCGGAATGACTAGACTGCTGAATATATCGGAACCAAACCGCAGCGTTGAAATAGGATATACCTGGTATTCTGCTTCTGTTTGGCGTACGCGTGTCAATACGGAAAGTAAATTTCTACTTTTGAAACATTGCTTTGAAGAGCTGCGAACTGTTCGCGTACAGCTGAAGACGGATCGCAGAAATACAAAATCCAATCAAGCGATCACTAGAATTGGGGCTAAGCTGGAAGGCGTGCTTCGCAAGGAGCGCATTTTGCAGGATGGCTATATTCGCGATTCTGTATATTACAGCATTATTGATGATGAATGGGACGCGGTAAAGCAGGGATTAATCGCTATGCTGGATCAGCGTTAGTAATTAGCCTATGGCTGAAAATTAACTGTATTCTCCAACAAACGCTAATGTGCTGAAGTTAACTGTATTCACCAACAAACGCTAATGTGCCGAAGTTAACTGTATTTATTGTTGGTGCGAATGCCTGCTCAACGCGAATCGGCATGGTCACACGTCCGCTATTCGCCTTAAACCACCTTTTTCTTAATTTGGCGGTCACACGTTCCGCTATTTGCCTTAAAACGACCTTTTTTTAAGTTTGGCGGTCACACGTTCCGCTATCCGGCTCTAAATGGGACTTTTTCTGCGATTTTTGGACCAATAGCGGAACGTCTGTCACTTTTTAGCCACAAAACTGCGATTTTGGGCGCAATAACGGAACGACTGACCAGCTAGTGAAGACGGAAAAGGAATAGCAGCCCGCCGAAATGTAATGCCGCACCAATGCTGGGAGCTGCGCGAAATTCGAGACATGGTGCAGCTTTGCAATGGCACGACATCGGCTACTTGCTTTTAGGCTTGATCGGCATATAAATATCCATTTCCAGCAGCTCATTACGGTCCGACCAGCACCGTTCATCGTAATATTCAAACTCTATGGCTTGTCCATGCTCGTAATCTGACGCGGGCAGCCATTCGTAATAAATGTAATGCCAAGTCTGTTGTATCGAAGGGGAAAACTGCTCAGGAGCAACTCGCGGAGTTGTGAATACAGCATACGTTTGCTCGGGATAGTACTTTGTAACGACAGCAGCTCCTTCAGGCGCTTGTACGTCCTCTTTTGCTTCGACTCCAATAATATAGCTGAAGGTGCCGGTTGCCGCATCAAACTCATCGCAAATGCCGTACTCTGCATTGTTGACGGCAGCATCGCATAAGCGTGGCCCTGCTTCCCCATTCATATAACGACTCCAAAAGGCGGGAATATCCTGCAGGTTTTGTCCGCCGTGAATCGATGTACGGATAGCGTAGCCAATAATGGTAAAGCCCGGCTTCGTGACAACTTGATAATCCATAAACAGTCCTCCTCATTTACTTTCGTCTTAAAATCAAATAGATTGTACCATGTAAATATAAAGGTTGAAATTATAGTTTTTTTGAATCATTTTTCAACATCCATCGACAGTTTATTCAATCGATTGTATAATTATGGGTGTATGTCAAAATGAAAAATGGCGGTGAGAATCATCTGGTACTTGTTTGCATTCGTAGTGTCATTAGTTACTGTGCTCGTCTTGATACCACCATTCAGCAAACTGGCGTTTAAACTGGATTTCGTGGACAGGCCTCAAAAGGATGTTGAACGCAAATTACATCGGCAGCCTATTCCGCTGACGGCCAGCTATGCTATTTTTATAGCTTTCTTTATAACCTATCTAATTGTTGCAAGAGATTTTTCGCTAGAAACAGGAGCTATATTTTTAGGCGGGATACTGCTTCTGGCAATAGGAACAATAGATGATTGGTTTAAAACAAAAGGAAAGGATTTTCCTGCATTGCCCAAGCTGGTTGTTCAGATGTCCGCTGCCGTGCTCGTATACGCTTCGGGAATTGCATTTACTGGTTTCGTTAATCCGTTCACTGGCGCGTATGTGGAGCTTCCGGCAATTTTACAGTTTATACTTACGATTTTATGGATTTTCGGCGTTACGACGGTTATTAATTTTACGGATGGATTGGACGGGCTGGCTGGCGGCCTTTCCGCTATTTCTGCCACGACGTTGTTCATTGTTGCTGTAGTCATGGGCCAGACCAATTCCGCTTATATGGCGGTTATCTTGATCGGCGTTACATTAGGATATTTGAAATATAATAAACCCCCGGCCAAAATATTTATGGGGGATGCAGGAGCGACGTTTTTGGGCTTTTTGCTTGCCGTTATAGCGCTGGATGGAGCCTTCAAGCAAGCAACGGTATTATCCTTGTTCATTCCAATATTGGCGCTTGGCGTACCGATCTTCGATAATATATTTGTTGTGGTCAAAAGATTTATGCAAGGGAAAGCGATCTATAAGGCGGATGCAAGCCAGGCCCATTACCGATTATTGCGAGCAGGTTTGAATACGAAGCAGGTATTAATGTTCCTATGCTTGCTCGGCACTTGCTTTGGCTTGTCTTCTATTATATTGTTGCTGGTACAACTGTAGTTAATAGATAAAATTGATAGAAAAAACGATAGAATGGAATCAATAAGTGAACGGCTGCCGAAAATTGGCGGCTGTTTTTTTAATGATAAGAACAATTTTTTGCTATAAACTTGTTCTTATCATTCATCGGTAAACGCGCCTTTCCAAAGGACGGCGGAGTTGTTTATCCTTGTCTGTCTATATTTAATAAGTAATCAAACCCTCAACGTATAATATTGGAAAATATCTCTTTTTTCTACAGTTGGAATTTAGTGTAACTTTCGTTATTCTAGGGTGAGAGTTATATTAGCTGTGTGATGACAAGTAAGGAGAGTTTGGTAAATGCAAATTTTAATCGTGGAAGACGATCGCACCATTGCTGCAGGGCTGGAGTATTCCTTACAGCAAGAACAATATAAAACTGTATTATGCCATACGGTTGCTGAAGCGGTCTCCGTTATTCAAAACGGTGATATTAAACAGTTTTCTTTATGCTTATTGGATTTATCGCTGCCTGATGGAAGCGGCTATGAGCTATGCCGCCTAGTAAAGGAAAAGAGCGGCGATGTCCCCGTTATTTTCCTTACAGCTATCGATGATGAGGTAAATGTGGTCATGGGACTGGATATGGGAGCAGATGATTATATTACGAAGCCTTTTCGCATTCGCGAACTGATTTCCCGCATAAAGTCTGTTATGCGCAGATATCAAAAGCAGCTTCCGCAAAAAAACGTAATCGATATGGGTCATATCCGTATTCATACGCTTGAGGGCAAAGTATACAAAAATAACGAGGAGCTGGTGCTTACTGCTTTAGAGTATCGCCTGCTGCTTATTTTTGCCAATCATATCGGTCAAATTTTGTCTCGTAATCAGCTGCTTGAGCAGATATGGGATGTTGCCGGCGATTTCGTTAATGACAATACACTGACGGTATATATAAAACGGCTTCGTGAAAAGCTGGAGGATGATCCTCAGCACCCGGCTGTCATAAAAACAATTCGCGGACTTGGCTACAAGGTGGGTGAATAGCTTGCTGCGCAATCGGGAATTTCGTTTATTTTTAGGAAGTATTATTGTAATTTCTATTGTATGTATTCTGTTTTCATTTTTGTATGATCCCTCTGCTGTATGGCCTGTTTGTATAACTTTGGCACTGCTGATTGGCTGTGTTATTACCTATACGGTATGGCGATATAGAGAAATTGAACGCCTGTCCGAGTATTTGCGGCAAATTAGTGGTGGGGACTACAGCCTTGATGTACGGGATAATGTGGAAGGCGAGCTTAGTATTTTGAAAAATGAAATTTACAAAATGACTGCTATGCTATCAGAGCATAATCAACTGCTTAGCCGCGACAAAATGAAGCTGACTGATGCGATATCGGATATTTCGCACCAGCTGAAGACGCCGCTTACTTCGATGATGGTGATGGCTGATTTGATTAGCGATACAGAGCTGCCGCCCGTCAAGAGGAAGGAGTTTACGCGCAATATTCGCATTCAGCTGGAGAGAATCGAGTGGCTCGTATCTTCATTATTGAAGCTGTCGAAGATCGACGCAGGTACTGCAGCGTTCAAGCAGGAGAAAGTAGCGGTCAAGCGTCTTGTGGAAAAGGCGTTAGAGCCGCTCGTCATTCCGATGGATATAAAAGGGCAGCAGTTAACAGTGGATGGGGACGAGAGCGTATCCTTCATTGGTGATTTGAATTGGACGGCAGAAGCGGTTCTGAACATTTTGAAAAACTGTGTGGAGCACACGCCCGAAGGGGGCAAGCTGCATATTTCCTTCTCGGAGAACTCGCTATTTACTGAAATAAAAATTGAAGATAACGGCGTCGGAATCGCAAAAGAGGATATTCCTTACTTGTTCCAGCGTTTTTATAAAGGTAAAAATGCCAGTGAAGGCAGTATAGGGATCGGCCTGGCGATGTCGCACAGCATTATTACAAGCCAGCAGGGTGTCATAGAGGTCAAAAGCAAAGCAGGACAAGGGACAAGCTTTACGATAAAATTTTATCGTAAGTCAGCTTCATAATTAATTTTGCTGAGCGCTTTATGGATCAAAACGCTTTCCGGCCGTAAGTGACGATTTTGTCACTTAACAGTCACTGCATAGTCATTTTGGGCAGATATACTGACTTCATAAGCATAAAGTGGAGGTATGGAAATGGAAATTTTGAAGATCGAGCATCTGTCTAAAATGTACGGCAAAGGCGAAACAGCGGTTAAAGCGCTTGATGATATTTCATTTTCAGTTAATAAAGGTGAATTTGTAGCTATTATTGGCCCGTCGGGGTCAGGAAAATCTACACTCCTGCATTTGCTTGGCGGGGTAGACCGGCCAACAAGCGGGAAAGTATTTGTCAATAATAGGGATATTTATGAATTGAACGAAACGCAGCTGGCTATTTTTCGCCGCAGGCAAATCGGGCTTATTTATCAGTTCTACAACTTGATTCCGGTGCTGACAGTTGAAGAAAATATTACACTGCCAATGCTGCTTGACGGGCATAAGGTGGACAAGAAGCAGTTTGCTTCGATCGTGGAAAAGCTGAATTTGCAAAGCCGCTTGCAGCATCTGCCTAATCAATTGTCCGGCGGGCAGCAGCAGCGGGTATCAATCGGAAGGGCATTAATAAGCAACCCGGCCATTATGCTGGCCGATGAGCCGACGGGCAATTTGGACAGCAAAAACAGCGCCGAAATTATTGAGCTTCTGCGCATGTTCAATCGCACCTTTAACCAAACGCTGATCGTCATTACGCATGATGAGCGTATAGCGCTGCAGGCTGACCGGATTATTGCCATAGAAGATGGCAAGCTGGCCAAGGACGAGGTGGTTCGTCCATGAATATTGTAAACAAGCTGACGCTTAGAAGCTTGAAGCAGAACAAGCGCAGAACGCTGGTGACGATTATCGGTGTCGTTATTTCCGTCGCGATGATTACCGCTGTTGCTACCTTGTCAGAATCCTTTCTTAATCTGATGATCAAGCAGACGATTGCCATGGACGGCGAATGGCATTACGGCATGAGCGATGTCGATGGCGATCAGTTAAAAGCGATTAAGGAAGATAAAGCAACGAAGTCTGTAGTCGTTTCCCGTGATCGCGGCTATGCTCATCTGGAAGGAAGCGATAATAGAAGCAAGCCTTTTTTATTCATTGCACAGTATAATGCGGCCGGATTCGAACATTTCCCTATGAAGCTTCGCGAAGGGAGATTTCCAGCAGCGGAAAATGAAATTATGATCTCCGATGAGATTGCCGACACGGCTAAAGTAGAGCTGAAAATCGGCGATACACTGAATCTGGAAGTAGGACAAAGGCTGGGCAAGCGGGACGGTGAAATCGTTCGCTTGGGGCAGAATACTCCTTTGCTGGTAGAAGAAGATAAAATTGTCGAAGACTTTGCAGCCGAAGCAACAGAAAGCTATACTATTGTCGGCATTATGGAGCGTCCAGATTGGGAGCAAGCATGGGCGCCTGGCTATACCGTAGTCTCTTTTCTAGATGAGCAGCTGATCGGTGCGGATAAAACAGTTAAGGCGCAAGTTATTATGAAGGAAGTAAAAAGCTCGCTTTATGGGCATGCTAAACAGCTGGCAGAGGAAATAGGGATAGATAAAAATAAGCTGAAATTTAACAATGGCTTGCTGCGTTATTATGGCATCTCTAATACTGAAAATGTGCGCAGTATGATGTTATCCTTGGCTGCAATCATTATGGCCATTATTATTGTTGGCTCCGTTTCTCTTATTTATAATGCTTTTGCCATTTCTGTATCCGAGCGCTCGCGTTATTTAGGCATGCTGTCCAGTGTCGGAGCGACAAAACGGCAAAAAAGGAATTCGGTATTTTTTGAAGGGGCTGTTATTGGGCTTATAAGTATACCGATCGGCTTTGCATGCGGATTGTTAGGCATTTGGATTACATTCAAATTTATCAATTCGACGATTCAAGGCGCGCTTGAGTTAACAGAAACGCTGACGGTAACTGTAACGCCGATGACAATCGCCATCGCATGCGCAGTTTCTATTTTAACGATATTTATATCTACTTATATACCGGCCCGGAGAGCTTCGCGTATTTCAGCAATTGATGCGATAAGGCAATCGACGGATGTTAAGCTGACAGGAAAAGCGGTGCGCACTTCCAAGCTTATTCGCAAGCTTTTCGGTATTGAGGCTGAGATTGGATTGAAAAATTTAAAACGGAACAAGCGCAAATATCAAGCTACCGTATTTTCGTTAGTTATTAGCATTGTTCTGTTTTTATCTGTTAGCTATTTTACGGATACGCTGAAAAAATCGATGGTGCTGTCCCAGGATGGCATTAACTTTGATATTAAGGTTTCGTTGTATAACGATGAAAAAGCGGATACGATCAAGAAGATCGGCTCCTTGCCGACAATATCAGATTATAATGCGATTCAAGAATTTTATATGACAAGCCGATTCGCACAAGAAAAACTGCCGGCTCAGTTGAAGGGCGGCGACAGCACGGATGAACGTGTCGGCAAGGATGGCGGCTATCTCTATGATTTAAATGTGTATGCGCTGGATGACAATAGCTTGCAAGCTTACGCCAAGGAGGTTGGCGTCGATTGGAAAGCATATACTGATGTGAACAATCCTGCTGCAATCGTAGTGGATACGATAGTTTATAAGGATGAGATTGCATCTAAGTATGTGGAGATGAAGGCGGTCAATCTCAACGTTGGCGAGCCGCTCGATTTGGAATACCATGATTACGATACGAACAAGGATATAGCTGCGCTGCAGGTTAAGGTAGGGACGTTGACTGACAAGCAGCCTATGGGAGCCTTCTCGCCTGGAATAGGCGGCTTAAATATTGTAGTCTCGGATCGTTTGGCAGCTCAATTGTATAATGAGGAATATGAACCGCGTACTTCTACGATTATGTACATTAACAGCAGTGATCCGATGAAAACACAGCAGCAAATTGAAGAACAAAAGCATGAGAGAATCAGTGTGTACAATATTTACCAAGCAAGAGAGCGAGAGAGGCAAATGCTTCTGCTTATGCAAGTGTTCACGTATGGATTCATTAGCTTGATTACGGCGATTTCAGTAGCTAACATTTTTAATACGATTTCTACGAGCATTTCTTTGCGCAAACGGGAGTTCGCGATGCTGAAGTCAATCGGCATGACGCCTAAGGGCTTCAATAAAATGATTAATTACGAAAGTATTTTTTATGGCGTAAAGTCGCTGCTATATGGTCTGCCGCTTAGCGGAATATGCATGTATTTGATATACTGGTCAACTAGCAAAACCTTCAGCTTCACATTTGAGCTGCCTTGGGTTGATGTAATAGAAGTTATAGCAATAGTCTTTCTAATTGTAATAACAGCGATGATGTATTCAAGCTCCAAGGTGAAGAGGGAAAATATTATCGATGCGCTCAAGCAGGAAAATATATGAGTAAGGTTGAAGTGCTAAGATCGTTTGAAGTGACGGGGTACCGAATCGCTTATTATTTGCTAAAGGATGAGGAGCTCGCAGCGAAATCTGTGACGGATGCATTACTGGAGCTGTATAAAAATGATGCGTTTTTTGTTCAGCCGTGTGAATTGCAGCAGCAGACAGCAAAGAAAATGTTTATTAAAAAATCAATCGATTGTATAAAAGTAGCCTTAAACCGTTCAATTGTATAAACAAAGAGCAAGCTTAAACGGAAATGTAATTGTATTCCGTCCTAGGCTTGCTCTTTTGTTTGGTGGCAGCCGTTTATCTCTAGCTTAGCTTAAATTCGTTGGCGAGCTTCTTCATATCCTCAGACATTGTCTTCAGCTTTTCTAGAGAAGCTGAAATTTCATCCATAGATGCAAGCTGCTCTTCAGCTGCGGCTGAAACATTTTGCGCAGAGTCTGCGGTACGGTTCGAAATTTGTTCAATTTGATGGATTGTAGCTGCTATTTCCTCTGTGCTGGCGGACATTTGCTGCGCAGCTGCAGAAGCTTCAGAAATTTGCTCAACAACTGAACGCGTAGAGGAGACGATGGTGGTAAAGCTCTCACCTGTCTGTTTCATAGCTTGTACAGCTGCAGATACCTCGGATTGACTCTTGTTCATAGAAACTGATGTATTGGCAATATGACCTCTTATATCCGCGATCAGCGCTGAGATCTGTTCAGCGGAGGTGTTGGTCGATTCAGCAAGCTTTCTCACCTCGCCAGCAACGACGGCAAAGCCCTTGCCGTGCTCGCCTGCTCTGGCTGCCTCGATTGCCGCATTCAGCGCCAGCAGATTCGTTTGGCTGGAAATGCCTTTAATCGTATTAATAATTTCTTCGATCTGTTCGGATTGCTCCATTAGCTTGCCGACGGAAGCATTCATTTCTCCAACCGATTCGCTGACGACTTGAACTTGGTTTGTAGTGCCTTCTATTAATTGATTGCCGTTTTCGGCTTCCTCCAGTGTTGCAAGAGAAAGCTCATGCGCATGCGAGGAGGCGTCTGCTACCCTGCCTATGCCATCGGTCATTTCATCCATCGCACGAGATGTTTCCTTTGTGGAATGAGCCTGTGTTTCATTATCGCTGGCTACCTCGGAAATGGCATTAGTTGTATGGTGTATGGCCTGTATGGTTTCGTTGGTCGTTGCAGACAGCTGATTGGAATAGTTAGCTAATGTATGCGAGCTCAGTGTCAGGTTGCCGATTATTTGCTGTAAATTTTGCGATAGCGTAGTGAATGCCTCGCCGAGGCGGCCGATTTCGTCACGATTGCGAATTTGCAAAGGCTCGCTGGTCAAATCGCCGCTTGCAATTTGTTCAGCTGCGCGAGTAATGCGAATGATAGGCTTCGCTAAATGCTGTGAGAAGAAATACAAAATAATGCTGCCTGCTGCTGTGCAAATGATCAGCGTTGTAATAATAGCCCCAAGGATATTGGCTTGTCCTTCATTGAAATCCTGCATATATGATCCCGCGACAATAACCCATCCCCAAGCTGGAGCATATTTTCCATAAGTAATTTTCATAGCTTCTTTATTGCTTTCTTTATTGCTTTCTTTATTGTCCGAGCCGTCGCTATTTTCAAGCGGCCAAGGATAGTAGGTAAAGCCGCCTCCATTCATACCCGTTTGTATCACATCTTTTATGTAGTAGGTACCGTCTGATGACTGGCGGTCAATGATATTTTGTCCTTCCATGGTAGGATGTGCAATCAAATCACCTTTACCATTAATAACGTAAAAATAGCCGTGTTCACCTAAATCGAGATTAGCATTGATCGGACGGGTGCCATCAGCCGCCAGCTTTCCTAGCAGTATTTCTTTTACCTGCTCTTGCGCATCGCTCCGATTTATTATTTGCTTATTGATGGATGTTTCCAAATTATCTATCATTTCGATTACGAGGTTTACATTGGAGCTTAGTTTACTTTCGATTAATGTATTAGTTTCTTTCAATGATACTTGATAGGCGGTAATACCTAACGCGATAACGGGAAGAATAAGTAGAATAAGTGATATGCTGATAAGCTTTTTGCGAATGGTCAAAAGACTTCTGGCATTTGCGACTTTTTTCATGGGTAACCTCTCCATCCTGCTTGTTTTTCTAGTATATTGTTACTACTATAATTATATATACGGCGCTTTGCAAGATAGGTCACAAAGTGTTAGTAAATTCGTATACAAATGAGCAAAAATGATAGTATTTGTGAAAAATAAGTTCAATATTTTCACGTTTCAACATCACTATTTTCAATATTCTGTATAATCATCTGCCCTTTATTAAATAAAAGATGCTGTTAGGTAGGTATAAAGGACTATGGCGATATGCTGGTTTTGGTAGTTATGTTCTTTTTAAAATTATCGATATCGGAATATTAACAACAAACATGCTGTGAGCAGTTGTAATTTAAAGCAATTTGTATTAAAATACTAAGCAATATTCAAATACGTTGAGAAGGACTAGTAGGTTATTCTAAACGCTCAGAGAGCTGTTGGTTGGTGCGAAACAGCGGTGCGGAATGACTGAACTCACCTTGGAGTTGCTCACTGAACAAACCATAAGTAGGTGCAGCCGGGGCCTGGCCGTTATTATACAGGAGGATAGGGCGTTATTGTCTTTATCCGTCAAGTGCATGCCATCAGGCATGAATTGGAGTGGTACCGCGTGAGATTTTATAATCTTTCGTCTCTGTTAATTGGAGATGAAGGATTTTTTTTGTTTCTAAAATATAGCAAAGTATGAGAAATTATCTCGGTGAAGGATGGTAATGAAAATGAACAATTACAGCAAATATGCAAAAGGTTATTTTATGCCTCCCGTTTCCAGCTTG
The DNA here is from genome assembly GCF_036541265.1 of Paenibacillus sp. IITD108. Taxonomy (NCBI): domain Bacteria; kingdom Bacillati; phylum Bacillota; class Bacilli; order Caryophanales; family Paenibacillaceae; genus Paenibacillus; species Paenibacillus sp. IITD108. The sequence goes on from NZ_JAZHCT010000016.1 coordinate 52,424, forward strand.
AAATGGACGCAAAAAGAATATATTACCGAAGCGCCGACATGGTGCAGCGTCGATCTTCGCGACGGCAATCAAGCGTTGATTGTGCCGATGAACCTGGAAGAAAAGCTCGAGTTTTTTCAATTGCTAGTTAAAATTGGCTTTAAGGAAATTGAAGTTGGATTTCCTGCGGCATCGGAGACGGAATTTACATTTCTGCGCACATTAATCGAGCAGGATTTGATCCCGGATGATGTGACGATCCAAGTGCTTACCCAGTCCAGAGAGCATATTATTAGAAAAACATTCGAATCCTTGAAGGGCGCCAAAAAAGCAGTTGTCCATCTTTATAACTCGACATCTGTTGCACAGCGCGAGCAGGTGTTTAGAAAGTCTAAGGAAGAGATTATAAATATTGCAACGACAGGTGCAAAATTGCTTAAGCAATGCGCAGAGGATACAGAAGGCAACTTCCAATTCCAATATTCTCCGGAAAGCTTTACGGGGACAGAAATAGAGTTTTCGCTAGAAATTTGCAATGCTGTCTTGGATGAGTGGAAGCCGACAGCAGACAATAAGGTCATTATTAATTTGCCTGCGACCGTATCCATGTCGATGCCGCATGTGTACGCCAGCCAAATCGAATACATGAGTGAAAATCTTAAATATCGCGAAAACGTGATCGTTTCCCTGCACCCTCACAATGACCGCGGCACTGGCGTTGCTGATGCAGAGCTTGCTATGTTGGCTGGGGGACAGAGAGTGGAAGGTACTTTATTTGGCAATGGTGAAAGAACGGGCAATGTAGATATCATTACGCTTGCGCTTAATATGTACTCGCATGGTGTTAATCCAAATCTTGATTTGCATAATTTGCCTGAAATCCTTGCTGTATATGAAAGATTGACCAAGATGAAGGTAGGCGAAAGACATCCTTACGCCGGTGAGCTTGTCTTTACAGCTTTTTCGGGATCTCATCAGGATGCCATTGCCAAGGGAATGAAATGGCGCGAAGAGGCGGACCGTGAGTTCTGGTCGGTCCCTTATCTACCGATTGACCCGCTTGATATTGGCCGCCAATACGAAGGCGATATTATTCGCATTAACAGCCAGTCCGGCAAAGGCGGCATTGGCTACCTGCTGCATCAGAAGTACGGCCTTGATTTGCCGCAACAAATGCGCGAAGGGTTTGGCTATGTCGTAAAAAATGTATCTGACCGTCTCAATAAAGAGATGATGATTGATGAAATCAGAGAAATTTTTATGCAGGAATATGTGAACATTGATTCACCGCTGAAATTTGTCAACTATCAATTCACGCATCATGACGATTATCAGACGATCGTTAAGGTTTCTGTGAATGGCGAGGTGAAGGAGATTTCCGGGAACGGCGAAGGCAGGCTGGATGCGATAAGCAATGCCCTGCAAAGCAATCTGGAGCTAAACTTCTCTAATCTGATTTATAAGGAGCATGCTTTGGAGGTCGGATCAAAATCACAGGCTGTTACGTATATCGGCATTACAGCTGATAACGGTTCCTCCTACTGGGGCTGCGGCATTGATGCCGACATTATGACTTCTTCAGTAAAGGCGCTGTTTAGCGCGATTAACAAAATGATGACAGCATAAAAAATGAGAAGACTCTGTGTACCGTTAAGGCTGAACAGAGTCTTTTTTTGTAAAATTATAAGACGTTATAAGTTTTCACGATAAACTTGTTCTTATAATTCATCGGTAAATAAGATCAGTAGACTCGGCGTCGAAAAGTTAGTAATGATTGTCATCATGAATCGGTTACTTTGACATCCAAAGTGTGTAACGGTTGCTACAGCCGCTAAAGGGCTGATTTTATGCTGTTTAATTTTTTAACGGTTGTTTTAGCGACTATTTCGGCATTTTGACGGACTTTTAGCAGATATTGATCGAATAGCGGCACTGGCGAACGTTAGATTTTAAAATACCTTATTTTTTAGCGGATAGGCTCTGGGGCAACCGTTAGAGCTGTATATGGAGTGGTTCTGTTTTTGCAGAAATTACATTCATTGAATAAGAGGTGTCTGCCTTGAATTATGAGAAGCTTGAGCTGCAGGAGCAACTAATCGTTAGTAAGTTAATCTCTTTTTACTATTTGGAGATGTCCGCTAATTTCAGGAGCCACGGAGAAAAGCATTATTTTTGGGAAATGGTGTTAGTCGACAAAGGGAATATGGAGGTCGAGATTGACGGAGAAGTATTTCTCCTTGAACAGGGCGAGCTTGTTTTTTACCGTCCCAATGAATATCATATCGGCGGCGCAGCAAGGCGAACAGCTCCTAACGTTATTATCCTTTCGTTCGAGTGTGACTCTCCCGCAATGGCAATGTTCATGGAGCATCGTATTTTTGTACCTGATGAGAATGAACGAGTGCTGCTTTCACAATTGGTTAGAGAGTGTCGCGAGGCTTTTGAGCCGAGTTCAAAAGCGAGTGAGGGCGTACTGTTGCAGCGCCGGAAGGATGCGGAATTTGGCTGCGAGCAGCTTATTCGCAATTATTTGGAGAGCTTCTTGATTCATCTTATTCGCAGACAAAATAAGCTTAGTCAGGTTAAGAAGGCGAAGCCGATTACTATAGTGAAGGAAAATAGGGATAAGGCAATCGTGGATGACATTATTGCTTATTTAAAACTTCATGTTTCTATCAATCCTACGGTGGATCAATTATGCAATAAGTTTAATATTAATAAAACATATTTGAATATGGTGTTTCGCAGAATTACAGGTCAAAGTGTGCATGCTTACTGTGTTAGCTTAAAAATTGAGCTTGCAAAGGAAATGATACGCGAGGAGCAGTACAACTATACGGAAATATCGGAACGTCTTGGTTACGGCAGTATCCATTATTTTTCCCGCCGTTTTAAAAGTGAGACAAACATGACGCCGACCGAATATGCAAGGACGATTCAATCGAAGGTTAAACGGATTGAATAGGTTGTCCAAATGAGTGAATTACGGAGCTGGCAACGTCTCCGTAATTCACTGGAAAGCGGACTGCTAAGTTAAAGAATCGAAGCCGAGTCCTCTTAAATCAGCAACCGTATTATTTTGTTCAGCTTCGTATAGCTTCCAGATGACGCGAAGGCCTTGTAAGCTGGAGAGACCATCTGTAACTGGCTTCTGGCCTGTAAGAATGCAGTCGAGGAAATGCATCGTTTCGAATTGCGTAAATTTACCTGATTCAAATTCCATTAAGACCTCCGTTTTTGAATCATTGTTCAGATCGGCCTTCTCCGGGTTAAGCTCAGTGTGGGCATACAGCTTACCCTCCCGCAAATTAATTTCCAGCATGCCCTCGGTGCAATGTGCATGAAGACTCCAGCCAAGGCGCGTACCGCGCGCTCCCCAGGTTCCAAAGTGATAGCCTAATGCACCGCTTTCAAAAACGATGCTTACGCTGCTCGTTCCTTCTTTTTCCATCCAAGAAGTTCCATAATTAGTGCCAAGATGTGTGCCTCGTACCGGATTGCCGAGAAACCATAAAAGAAGGTCTACGTAATGACACCCGTGGCTGAAAAACTGCCCTCCGCCTAGACGATCAGCTGATAAAGCCCAATGTCCCTCTTCATAGCGTGTGTATTGCTCGGTCCAAATGGACATTTGGAAGCAGTCGCCATATGCCTTCGAATCGATAAGCTTTTTTAGCTTTAGCACAACAGGCCAGAAGCGCACTGGATAAGCGGTCATCAGAACTTTGCCGAGCTTATCTGCTGTGCGAATAAGCTCTAAACATTCCTCCTCCGTGTTGCACATCGGCTTTTCCATAAGCACATGTTTATCGGCGTTCAAGAAAAACATTCCGACTTCAAAATGAAGATCATGCGGAAGCGCAATAAGAACTGCATCGACCTGATCGGTCAAATCCTGATAACGCTCGAATGCCTGAGCCGTTCCGAGCTCAATGGCAGCTGCCTGAGCACGCTCCAATATTAAATCGCAAGTAGCCGTAACGATCAGGCGATCGCTCAGTTCCAAATAACCTTTTGCATGGCTTGCCGCCATACCTCCGCAACCAACTATTCCAAGTCTGATTTTCGACATGCTGCCATTCTCCTTTTTAATGGTTGTTGTGAATTCATACTTGTATTGTAAAAGCAATCTGGCTTCGTTACTTTATCTTAAAGGTCTTATATTTTGCACTTCTGCTTTTCGCCGGTTCCTAATCCTTTCAATCGAAAAAATTTAAACTTTCATTCGAACGATCGTCTCCTCTTCAAAAAATCCATTCTGTAATAAGCTCAAGATGTAACCAATCAATGGACCTTGAGGGGGTATTATCCAATGAGAATTAAATGGAAAAGAGGCTCGTATTTGCTGAGTTTGATTGTGCTGATGACCGCACTCGCAGCTTGCGGCGGCAACAGCGGAGGTTCGCCAGGCGCATCAAGCTCGCCAAGCTCACCAACCAGTGCATCACAGAAACCTACAGACAATAATACAGATAAGCCTGTCAACAATGATCCGGTAAAGCTGACCTTCTGGACGCTCGGAACGAACGGCTATGAGGAGTTGGCCAAGGAGTACACAGAGAAGGTAAAGACTAATGTTACGATTGAGGTTCAAAATACGTCGGATCAGACCGTTCACCACAACAATATGCTGACTGCCTTGCAAGCGGGAACCGGGGCTCCGGACATTTTCATGCTGGAAATCGCGTTCTTGGACCGCTTTATAGAAGCAAGCGATAAGTTCGTCAATTTGTATGATATGGGAGCAGAAAGCATTAAAGGAAATTACTTGGATTGGAAATGGCAGCAAGCCGAGGCGGATGGAGGCAAGTATTTGCTTGGCTTGCCGACGGATGTCGGCCCGACAGTTGCCTACTATCGCACTGACCTTCTTCAGCAAGCAGGGCTGCCGACGGAGCCTGATGCATTTATGAAGGAAATCGACACTTGGGAGAAGTTTTTTACGGTTGCCAAACAATTCAAGGAGAAAACAGGCAAAGAGTTTATCGATATGCCTGACCTGCTTTTCAACTCGATTCGCGACCAAGGGGACGTGCTGTACTACGATGAGAATGACAAGTTCATCGGCGATACGAATCCGCTTGTAAAGAAGGCATGGGACTATACGGTAAGAGCTATTCAAGAAGGCTGGGTGGGACTAAACCGTCTATGGACAGCTGAATGGGGGCAAGCGACCAATAACGGCGACTTTGCTGTGCTGCTCGGTCCTGCGTGGATGAGCGGTGTTATTAAAGGCAACGCGCCTGATGCAAACGACAAATGGGCGATTACGCAAATGCCTGAAGGTGCAGGCAACTGGGGCGGTTCCTTTATTTCGCTTCCTAAGGAAGGCAAGCATGCGGATGAGGCATATGCCTTTATTTCCTGGCTGCTTGCAAAGGAGCAGCAAATCAAATCATTCCAGTCCAACGGCTTGATGCCTTCGATTCCGTCGCTATATGACGATCCGATTTTCACTTCCTATACGGATGAATTCTACAACGATCAAGAAATTGCCAAGGAGTTCGGCATTGCAGCGAAAACAGTTCGCCCGATTCGCTACGGCAAGCTGCATGACGCTACAGACGCCTTATTCAAGGAAGGCCTGCAAAACATTTTGGTTAAAAAGGCTGACCCTGCTAAGGAATGGGACGATGTTATGAAGAAGATTAACGAGCTGAACAAGCGCAGTTAAAGGTATTGTCTAACGAAGCTGGAGAGGCTGTCGATTAATTGCGGCAACGATAGATAAGCAGCTCTTTCGATTGCTTGTTGCCCTATTCACAATGAATCGACAGTCTCCAGAGATTCGTTACAATTACCAAACGGGGATTTTTCAACAGTTTGCAAATAACAGCTAGATGGCTGCAATTGTTATGAATGTAACAGCGTTCGAGCATGGCCGCTACTGACGGTTCACTGCTCGGACGCTTGCTTTCTATGAACGAGAGAATGGGGGTAATCTTTATGAGCCGATCAGCTCCTGCGGTTTCATCGGCCCGGTTAGCTGCCAAACCGCCTTGGTTAACGGAAAAACGGAGAAGCTCGCTGGCAGCCTATATGTATATCTCGCCGTTTTTTATTTTATTTGCCGTGTTTGGTGTGTATCCTATTTTTTTTACGATCTACTTATCCTTCTTCAAGTGGAATGGTCTAAGTGCGATGAAGTTCAACGGCTTTACTAATTATGAGCTAGTTCTCGGCGATCCGCTCTTTTGGTCTTCCTTTTACAACACCTTGATTATGGGAGTGCTTGGTACTGTGCCCCAATTAATCATTGCACTGCTTTTGGCTGTCATTCTTCATAACGGCATCAAGCGGTTTAAAAAAACACTGCGGGCCATTTTTTTCTTGCCTAACATTACATCAGTCGTCGCGGTTACGATCGTTTTCGGCGCCTTATTCTCGGCAAGGGGCATGGCTAACCAGTTTCTGGATTGGATCGGTCTTGATTCCGTTGCTTGGACAGCCGATTACTGGGGAGTCAAAGTGGCCGTGGCAATGATGGTGATGTGGAGATGGCTTGGATACAACGCAATTATTTATTTGTCAGGCTTGCAAAGCATTCCTCCGGAATTGTACGAGGCTGCCAAAATTGACGGAGCAAGCGCAAGCAAAGCTTTATTGTACATTACACTTCCTTTACTGAAGCCATTTATCGTGTTCACTGTACTGATCTCGACGATAGGAAGTCTGCAGCTGTTCACGGAGCCGTTTGTCTTTCTTAGTCCGGGCGGCACCGGTTCGACGAGAGAGGAAGGCATCACTATGGTTATCTATATGTACGGAGAAGCATTCCGCAACGGGTTCTTTGGTACGGCTGCCGCAACCTCTGTCATTTTGTTCATATTTACGATCCTATTTTCTCTATTCAATATGTGGATTACGAAGAAATCAGGAGGGGACGCATGATGAATGGAGCGCAAGGCAATTTGGCAGGGAAGCTGAATGGAAAAGCTGCAGGGGCAGGGGCAGAAGGCTGGCTGGCACGGCTTATTTTGTATGTATTAATTGGGCTCGGGGCGCTAGTGTCCGTGTTCCCGTTTTATTGGATTCTTGTCATTGCGAGTCGAACACGGGATGCCGTCTATCATATTCCGCCTGTCGTTACGCTCGGTGATCAAATAAGCAATAATTTTAACAATGTGCTGGCTAAAATAACGTTTTTCCGTGCTTTATGGAACTCCTTTTTCGTCTCGGGAGCGAGCACCATTTGCGTGCTTTTGCTCTGCTCGCTGGCAGGTCTCGCTTTCGCAAAGTATAATTTTCCAGGCAAAAAATGGCTGTTCGCTATCGTGCTCGGTACTCTGCTAATTCCGACTCAGCTTAATATCCTTCCCAATTATGTGGTGATGAGCAAGCTCTCCTGGATTGATTCGCATAAAGCGATTATCGTTCCAGGAATGGTTACGGCATTCGGCATCTTTTGGATGCGCCAATATATTAGCTCTGCCGTTCACAATGAGCTTATGGAAGCGGGAAGAGTCGACGGCTGCAGTCATTTTCGGATTTTTTGGAATATTGTGCTTCCCATTATTACCCCTGGCCTTGCCACGCTAGGCATCTTTAATTTTTTAAACGTGTGGAATGATTTTTTCTGGCCGCTAGTTGTACTGAAAAATAAGATGAATTTTACGATACAAATCGCTATGCAGCAGCTATACACGATCAATGACGGGATTGATTATGGAACAATTATGTCAGCGATCTTTTTCTCTACTTTACCTCTTCTCATCGTATTCATCTTGTTCAGCAGATGGTTTATAGCAGGGATTTCGACAGGTGCAGTAAAAAGCTGACAAATTTGTCTCACAAAGTGAAGGATTAGCGATGGCTGCATAGAAATGTAACAATATGTAAGGAGACTGATAGTTTGACAGTCTCTGTGATGCTAAATCCGGGCGGTGAGTTCACGGTATGACGCTGCGCAGAAAGATCATGCTGGCAATTATTGTTCTAATCTGTATACCCGTTACGATTATGGGGTTGTTCTCGTATCTATACTTTTCTTCGGTAATGGAACGGAAAGCAACTGAGTTTTACTCCAACTCCTTGCTGGAGACGGATCGCAAGCTGCAGTATGTCATGGGAGAAATCGAAGGGATTTCGGACTTATTCATTGTTCAGCCGCTCGTACAGCAATATTTGAAGCAATCAAGGGGGAAGGCGGTCCAGCCTTTGTCCGGCAGTCTAGGGGAGGATCGGCAGCTGGCCTCGGATCTTACCAATTTGTTGATGGCTCATCCCAAAATCCATTCCTTGAATTTATATTCGAATACTCACTTGCTTTATTATTCGAATGATACGGCTAACGTCAGCATGGCTGAGCTTAAGGAGCAGCCTTGGTTTGGCGAAATGGCTGCAAGACGAGGCCAGCCTTATTGGATTGGGCCGAGTGATAATTTTGGAATGATGGAAGGCGGCAAGCTTTTAACCCAGGTTCGGGTTGTAAAGGACTATTATACGCTTGAGGATATCGGGGTGATTATGCTTACTGTAAAAACCGATATTCTTGAAAATTTGTTTTGGGAAGCGGCGGCCGACAGCAGGGGAGATATTCTTCTCGTTAACGCAAGCGGCGAGATAATGTACAGTAAGTCTGGAGATATGCTTGGCCGATCGATCGACTTTCCTTTTCTCCAGCCGTTTGATACGCTGCTCCACAGCTCGTATACTGACACGATTGACGGGAACAAAATGTTCATTACCTATGTTTCCTCGCAAATTGCGGGCTGGCACTTGGCAGCGGTTACGCCTAAACAGGAGCTCCATGCGGAGTCCGTTAATATTAGAAATATTGCACTAGGACTGCTTATTCTGTCCTTGATTTCCGTTTTGGTCTTCGATCTGCTGTTTGTTTCGCCGGTCGTTCAGAGCATGAGCCGGGTTGTTTCGGGTATGAAGCAGGTTGAAAACGGTCGATTTATTGAGGTTCCTCGCTTCCGCCGAATGACGATGGACGAATCGGGTTTGCTGCTTCAAGGCTTTAATCGGATGAGCAAGCAGATCAGAGAACTGATCGGCCGGGTTGAGGAAGGGCAAAGACGGAAGAAGCAGGCTGAGCTTCAAGCTTTGGTGGCGCAAATTAATCCTCATTTCATATATAACTCGCTCGAATCTATTAATTCTATGGCTGTGCTGCAGGGTAATAAAGAAATCAGCCGAATGGTTATTTCGCTTGGCAAGCTGCTGCGCATAAGCATTAGCGAGCATCAGGAAACGATTACTTTAGCCAAGGAAATGGAGCATGTCGAGCATTACTTGCGCATCCAAAAAATCCGCTTCGAGGATAAATTCAAATATGAAATTGTCGTGCCTGGAGAGCTGAAGCATGCATCATGCATGAGCCTTATCATTCAGCCGCTCGTGGAGAACGCCCTATACCACGGCATAGAGAGAATGAGAGGAAAAGGATTTATTCGTATTGCTGCGCATGCATCCAAGCTTCATAATGATTTATTCATTGATGTAGCCGACAATGGCCCAGGCATGACAGAGGAGCGATTGCATCAGCTTTTTGTCGAATCCCTTGAGGAGGCCGTCAAGCATAAGCAATCGGGTGTGGGGCTGCGCAATGTCCATGAGCGCATACGGATTCATTATGGCGATCCATATGGCTTAATAATTTGTTCGGCGGCAGGAGAAGGGGCGGTCGTTCGTGTCAGAATTCCGCTCGAAGGCATGTTTGCAGAATTGCGGCATATGCTGCCTTCGGATAGGCAAAGCGCTGCTGCTACAGAAAGACAAGGCGCCGGGCAGGCACGCATAAAGGAGGCAGGAGAATTATGAAGCATAATCAGCTAATTGGAATGGTTTTTCTCCTATGCGTTTTTATGCTTTTAGGCGCTGGCTGCAGCACGCAAGCGGAGCTTTCTGAGCGAAAAATGACAATTAAGCTTCGTCATTTCTGGACGAAGGAGCATGACTTGCCCGTTGCCCGTATCATTGAGGACGTTGTGCGGTCGTATGAAGCTGATCATCCTAATGTAAAAATCGAATTCGAAGGTATGGATCAGACGTTCTATCGGGAACAAAAGCTGCGCAGCGAGATGGTCACTGGCAACCCTCCGGACATTTTGGCGTTATTCGGGGGTGGTGAGATAGAGCCTTACGTGCGAGCGGAGCGCTTAATTGACTTAAAGCCATTTTTGGCGGAGCGAGGAATGGATAAGCAGTTTATTGATCTTAGCCCTTGGAGCTTTGGAGACGGTATATATGGACTGCCGACCGAAGGATTCGCAGAGCCGATATTTTATAACAAGACGATATTTGCGAAGCTGGGCATCGCACCTCCGGAAAGCTGGGATGAGCTGCTCAACGCAATAAAAGCTTTAAAGGAAAATGGGTATATCCCTTTCGCGCTCGGAAACAACGAGAGATGGCCGGGTGCAATATATTACCACTACATTCTGCATCGCAATGCAGGTCCGGAATTGATTAACCAGATTGTAACCGGGCAAGAGAGCTTTAACAACCCCTTCTATAAAGCGGCTACAGAAGCATTTGCGGAGCTGATCGAGATGGATCCCTTTCCGAAGAGAAGCAATGATATGAGCAAAGAAGCGGCAGAGGAGCTGTTTATGTCCGGCAAGGCGGGCATGTATTTGAACGGCAGCTGGGTCATTAATGTGCTGCAGGGGGATTCGGCAGCGGAATCGTTCAAAAATGAAGTCGGAGTTATTAATTTCCCTTCAGTTGATCCCGCGTGGGAACTGGCGAACGGATTGACAGGCGGCTATACGATCGGGCTCGCTCTTTCATCGAAACTGCAGGGAGAACGGCTGCAGGCGGCTTATGATTTATTGGAGGATATATTTGCCCCCGAAGTGCAGGAGCGTATGGTATACGAAGCGATGCGATTCCCTTACTCGGCAAACTTTCAGGTCGATTATGAACGTACTGGACCTATATTCGCCGAGCTGGCTGAGCTGATTCGCAGTACGCCGCACCCGTTTATTGCCTATGACAACTTGCTTCCGCCATCCGTTTCATCGACATTTTTCGATGTGACGCAAAGCTTGATCGAGCAGGAGATGGATACGGGTGAAGTATTGAACAAGATGCAGGAATCGATTATTCAATACCGCGAATTAATTCGCAAAGGGGGCTAAGGATATTGGGGGACAACTATCGCGTATTGCTTGTAGATGACGAACCTATTATATTGCGCAGTCTTAAGGTGGTTATTCCCTGGGAGCAGCTCGGCATGGAAGTGGTCGGTGAAGCCCGCAATGGAGAAGAGGCCCTTGAGCTTATTGAAGAACATCTGCCGCATATTGTGTTAAGTGACATCAGGATGCCTTTAATGGACGGAATTGAATTAATGAGAAAAACGATGGCGGCCGACTCTATGCTTGTGTTCGTTATTCTCAGCGGCTATGGAGAGTTTAAAATTGCTCAAGAAGCTATTCGCTTAGGCGCCTTCGATTACTTGCTTAAGCCAATTGACCATGAGGAGCTGCTTCGAGTGGTGGGCGAGGCGAAGCGCAAGCTCGATGCTGACCGCGTTCAGCAATCCGAGAGAGAATATTTGCGCAACTCAGCGCAGGCGCTCTCATCCTTGCTCCATGAGGAAATGATGGCAGGAATTATTAAGGGAGTCAAGCCTGCCGCTGAGCGGCTGTACTGGATGAAGGAATGGGAGATTGAACACCCGTATCATCTTATTAGTATCGCCCTTGACGATTTCGAGCGTTTGTCTGATGAATGGGGAAGCGAGGATCGCAGGCTTTGGCTGTTCGCCGTCCAAAATATTTTGCAGGAATTCGGCAATGAACAGCATTATTTGACCTTGTTCACGCTTCATTACGGAGAATGGATTATGATTTTTCAAAATAAAGAACAGCTTGAGCTGGAAGAAACGGGTCAGACGGTCATTCACCTCGTTAAGAAATTTACAAGATTGTCGTGTTCGGTCGCTATCAGTTCGGCGTATGAAGGAGTAGCCAGTCTGAAGTATGCTTACCAAGATGTGCAGAGAACCTTAACGAAAAGATTTATTCAAGGAAAGGGCAAAGTGTACAGAAGCAGCAACGGCGACCGGGGGACTGAGTCAGGACCAGGACCGGGCATGGAAAACTTCGAAAAGTCGCTTCTGCAGTCCATGCGAACTCTCGACGATTATTTATTTGGGAAAACGATAGAGGAGCTTGAGCAAAACTTGATCAAGGCCGCGATATCCAAACAGACAGCAGCCGCAGCTTTAATCGAGCTGGCGATTATAACGAAGCGAAGCTTGACTAGCTTCAGCCTCAAAATGAAGCATGACGATCGCACCTTGCTGCAAAAGCTGCTGCTGTGCGGCACGCTGCAGGATATGGTGACGCTGCTTCGCGATGAGCTTGCCGGGTGGATGAAGCAAATGCGTGAGGAAGAGTCTGAATTTAACAGCAGGCAGCTTATTGCCAAAGCCAAAGAATATATCGACGGCAGGTACCATCACGATTTGGGGATTGACGAAGTATCTGAATATGTCGGTCTAAGCTGCAGCCATTTCTGCGTGCTGTTCAAGCAGGAGACCGGGGACACTTTTTTGGAATATTTGACGAGGCTGCGAGTAGAGAGAGCTTGTTCTATTTTAAAATATTCAGATGTAAAAGTGTACCAGATTGCCCCGCTGGTCGGCTATCGGGATGCAAAATATTTCACCCAAGTATTCAAGAAAACGATGGGCATGACGCCTACGGAATATCGCACTGCTTATGAATAGGCAGAATTCAAATTGTGGAAAAGTTAAATAATAGAGACGTAGTATAGATACTGTCCTATGGCTGGCTTTCGGTCCGTTAGGCAGTCTCTTTGTTATGCGGTCAGATAAATGTTTCGTTCTATTCGAATAGCTTCTTTTCGAAATTATATTTCCTTTCCCTTGTAATATTTGTTACATAAATATTGATTTATTACAAAAAAGTAATCTATAATTACTAGAAGAACAGCAGAATGCTATATCTGAAATTAGTCGGCTGTTGCCACAAAAATTACTAGGATGGTAGGTGAAGGCAATGTTACAAGTAGGAATGAACGAGCCGGAAAAGCTTGTAAAGGTTGCCCATGCCTTGTCGACGAGGGCGCGGGTGGATATACTCCGGCTGCTCAGTGCCAGGAGCATGAATGTGATTGAAATTGCTGAAGCGCTGTCTTTGCCAGTTTCTACAGTGGCTAACAATGTGAAAATACTCGAAGCGGCGGAGCTTATTTATACGGAGCTGCTCCCGGCAGTGCGCGGAGCGATGAAGGTATGCACGCGCAGCTATGATGATGTTCATATGATTCTTAATACGACGATTCGTGACTCGCAGGATGATAAGCAGGTATATGTAATTGATATGCCGATCGGCCAGTACAGCGACTGCGAAGTGTATCCGACCTGCGGGATCGCAAACGCAGAGGCGATGATTATACAAGAGGATGAGCCGGCCAGCTTTTATCATCCCAATCACATCGGCGCGGGTATAATTTGGTTTCGCAAAGGTTATGTCGAATATTTGCTGCCGCTAGAAATTCCACAAGGCTCGCAGATTGACTCTATAGAGTTTTCGATGGAAATTTGCTCGGAGGCTCCTAATTTTGATCATGATTGGCCTTCAGATATTTCTGTATGGGTTAATGGCGTGGAAATCGGCATGTGGACTAGCCCTGGCGATTTCGGCGATCGTAAAGGCAGGCTTAATTCTAACTGGTGGGTGCAGCAGACTACGACGCAATATGGTCTTTTGAAAACTTGGAGAGTCGATGCTGAACGGACGACGCTTGATATGAAAAAGGTGTCGGATGTAACGCTTGCGGATTTGAAGCTGGAACAGGGTCCGAGCGTTAGATTGCGTATTGGCGTAAAAGCTGACGCGCTTCATAAAGGCGGAATCAATTTGTTTGGCCGATCCTTTGGTGACCATGAGCAAGATATTGTCATGAAGGTGCATTATACAGCTGCAGAGCAGTAAAAAAATGAAGTGAGACGAGCATTAGTTGCAATTATATTGTAACTAATGCTTTTTTAATTAATTTATTACAATAAAACGATATGAAATCGTTGACAATTACCGTTTGTGATTCTATAATCGAACCGAAGATGCTAAATATTTGTATTAAAACAAATATTTTGTTTCATATCTCGACAAAATTTTCAATGTAAAGGGGATGAAGGAATGAAAAAATCGTTAGGGACGTCAATTTTACTGCTTTTGTCAATTGTTTTAGTGCTCAGTGCCTGCAGTGGAAGTAACTCTGGCTCTGGTGGAGGCTCGTCAGGCGGGAAAAAGGTTACGTTATCTTTCTGGACGTTGTTCTCAGGAGGGGACGGCGACAATATGCAAGCGATGATCGACGCGTTTAATAAAGAGCATCCCGATATTCAGATCAAAAATACGAAGCTGGAATGGGGAGAGTATTATACGAAGCTCATTACGGCAGTAGGTAACGGCAATGGGCCTGACATCGGCATTTCCCACACTTCACGACTCCCCGATTTAATTGATCAAGGCATCGTCAGCGAGCTGGACGCAGTAGCCTCGGCTGCTGGAGTTGATTGGTCCTCTTACAATCAGAACCTGCTAAATGCAACAATCGTTGATAGCAAGCATTACGCAGTCCCTATCGATACACATCCTTTCATCATGTACTACAACAAAAAGCTGCTTAGTGATGCAGGCTTGCTCGGTCCGGACGGAAAACCAGTGCTTGAGCAAGGAGCAGACAGTTTTGTAGCCTTCCTGAATACATTGAAAGAAAAACTCCCTAACTCTGTAACCCCATTTGCATTATCGCCTAGCAATGATGATCCATTCCGTTTTTGGTGGGCGCTGTATACCCAGCTCGGCGGCAATGATGTTATTTCTGATGATTTGTCGAAAGCGGAGCTGGATGAAGCGAAAGCAGTTCAAGCGGCCAAGTATATTCAAGATTTGTACCACACCCACAAGGTGATTAAGCTTAATGATCCTGACTTCTACAAAAATTTCCAAAGCGGCACAGCGGCGATCATGATGACTGGCGTGTGGGCTACGGGAACGTGGGAAGCGACGGAAGGATTGGAATTCGGAGCGATGCCGATTCCGCAAATTTATAATCAGCCAGCGACATGGGGCGACTCTCATACGATCATTCTTCCGGTTACAAAGAAGGAGGATCAGGCAAAGCGCGAGGCTGCGATGACCTTCGCCAACTGGATGGCAGACAATGGGCAGGTATGGGCAAAAGCGGGGCATATTCCAGCCAAGCCATCCGTGCTTGATAAGCAGGAATACAAAGATTTGCCATATCGCAGCGATTACGCGGCTGTAGCCGATACGGTGAAATTCAATAAGCCGTCAACAAAAAACTGGCAGGTTCGCGATATGGCGATGTTCAAGTTTTTGAATGAAATTTGGGCAAATAAAATGCCGGCAGAGCAGGCAGTCAAGGAAATGCAGGCGGAAATACAGAAGGTGCTGGACAAATAAAATAGAGGAGTATCGACATGAAGATGAGCAAAATGAAGGCGGATCTGCAGGCGTTGCTGTTCTTGCTCCCCTTCCTCGCCGTTTACTTTCTCTTTACGATCTGGCCTATGCTCAAAGGTGTAGGAATGAGCTTCTTCAAATGGACGCTTATTAAGAAAATGGAGTATCTGGGCTTTGGCAATTACGAAAAGTTATGGCATGA
Source organism: Paenibacillus sp. IITD108 (assembly GCF_036541265.1). Taxonomy (NCBI): domain Bacteria; kingdom Bacillati; phylum Bacillota; class Bacilli; order Caryophanales; family Paenibacillaceae; genus Paenibacillus; species Paenibacillus sp. IITD108. The sequence continues at coordinate 68,021 of NZ_JAZHCT010000016.1, forward strand.
CCAGGATTTTTGGGCATCGGTATGGCATTCCTTTTTATTCGTCGTATTAACTACGCCTACGATGGTTGTGCTTGCCATTGTGCTGGCGCTGATCGCCAATCGCAATTCGCGGCTGAAGCGCTTGTATCGCAGTGTGTTTTTCTTGCCCAGCGTCCTGTCGGTTGCGGTTGCGTCCTATTTGGGATTGTTTATCTTCCAGCCGTACACCGGATTTTTGAACTCATTGCTGCATATTCTGCATATTTTGCCTGAAGGGAAAGAAATATTTTGGCTGACGGAGCGGAATCTTTCCTGGATTGCCATAACGCTGTTAACGCTTTGGTGGACAGTAGGATTTAACTTCATTCTTTATTTATCGGCAATGCAAAATATTTCTGATGATGTTTATGAGGCTGCCCGCCTCGATGGGGCGGGCGACAGTCAAGTATTCTGGCGCATTACGCTGCCGCTGCTGGGGCCTATTACACGGACGATCATTATGCTGCAAATTATCGCTTCCTTCAAAGTGTTTATGCAAATTTACATTATGACCGGCGGGGGGCCGCTCGACCAGACGCGTCCAGTTATCCAATATATTTGGCAAACTGGCTTTAGGCATAATGATCTCGGCTATGCTGCAGCGATGTCTTATGTACTGTTCTTTATTTTGCTGGCGATGTCGGCGGTGCAATATTGGGTTAACAATCGGAAGGAGGCGAGCTGATCGGTGAAATGGCTGTATCGTATCGTGTCTATTGGCTTCGCTGCTCTGTTTGTTATTCCGCTTATTTGGATGCTTGTCGTGTCAATAAAAAAAGAAGGCATGAAAATCGTAACCGTCATAGACTGGTTCACCCCCCCATATTCGCTGGCAGTTTATGATGAGGTTATAACGGGCACGAAGCTTGTGTTATGGTCCTGGAACAGCTTGTTTGTAGCGGCGCTCGTTACACTGTTTACGATTTTGATTGCAGCAATGGCAGGCTTTGTTTTATCCAAAATACCGTTTCGTTACAAATCCTTTATGTTTTTGTTTGTACTGTCCGGACTGTTAATTCCTGGCGAGGCGACGCTTATTCCTCTCTATCAGGTCGCGAAGGATATGGATATTCTTAATTCTTATTCCGGTCTTGTGCTTCCTGCACTCGCATCGCCTATTGCTATTATTGTGCTCAAAAGCTTTTTTGACGGGGTTCCGAATGAATTGCTGGAGAGCGTGCAAATGGATGGCGGCGGCACTACGCGTATTTTTTGGAGCATGATGCTGCCGCTTACCAGACCGGCGCTGGCCTCAATGGCAATCTTAACGTTTATTGGCTCCTGGAACAATTTCTTGTGGCCATTCCTGTCGGTGACCGATGATAACCTGTTTACACTGCCAATGGGAATCCCGACTTTGATGGATCAATTTACAGAAGATTATGTGAAGCCGATGGTTATTAATACAGTTGCCTCGCTTCCGATTGTCGTCGTGTTCCTAATATTTGAACGTCAAATCATTAAAGGAATAAGTCTGTCGGGGATAAAAGGATGAGCGCGCTTCGGCATGCCGCTGCTGATGAGGGGATAGGTTATTTGCTGGAGGACCAGGCGATCGCAGCGGATAGAAACGCGATACCGGATGAGAAGGTAAACGTATCAGAGCTAGATATGCCTCAAATGGGAAAGGCAGGTGGATTGTCTCAAAGTGCACCTCAGCGTGATCAGGCAATTGATATTTTCAAAGGTATGCTGGTGCTTGGTATGGTGTACTGTCATGTCCTGCAATTTTTTAGCGATACACAGCTGTTTGCGAGTGCGTCCTATTGGATTGAAGCAATGAATTTAATTACTTTCTCGGGCTTCGTGTTTAGTTTTGGTTATGCCTCGCAGCTGGCTTATTACAGCAAGCCGCTGCAGCGTGCCGCCCCGCGCATGGCTGTAGCCGCGTTAAAGACACTTATAGCCTTTTACATGTCTGGCTTGGCTTATCGAATATATATTGACGGGCGAGCGATAAGCTGGTCGACATTGAAGCCGATTATTCTGCTTGATGATATGCCGGGCTGGTCGGAGTTTTTGATTTCTTTTACTTATTTAACCCTAGTAGGACTGATCTTATTTAAGCCTCTGAAATGGCTGGTTGAGCGGCGGCGGATAGCGCTGCTGACTGCTGCTGCCTTGCTAGCCGCAACCTGGATGCCATACGGCTCAATCCATGTTACTCAACTGGGACCACTTGTTGGTACGAGAGATTTTGCTTCCTTTCCTGTTCTGCAGTATTTTCCTTACTATTTGACAGGTATGCTGTTTGCCAGGTATCGGATAGGCTGGGACTGGCGTGTGCTGACAGCAGCAGCTGCCGCCACTGGTTTATTTGTATGGAGATGGCTGCAGGAGGATGCGCTGCCGGAGCGTTTCCCTCCTTCCATTTGGTGGATTATAGGTGCAGCATTTTTATTGTATCTCTACTATTTGATCGCTCGGTATGTGGGTCGTTATATGATGGTTAGCGCGCCAATCGAAGCGATGGGGCGCAATGTGCTCTGGTTTTTGATTATGAGCAATTTGCTTATATTTTCACTCAAGAGCAGACATGGGGATTTGCTGTTTAGTCCTCTCGAAGGTTTTATAATGACCGTATTGTTGCTGGCGTTCTCTGGATTTGGAATTTGGATCATCGCCAAAAAAACGGCAAAGCATGGACTAACCAAAACAACAACCTAAGGTAAGGTGAGCTGCAATGGCATTGAAGGATCACTATCGCAAGGACTATCCGCGTCCACAATATGTGCGCAAGGCTTGGCTTGATTTGAACGGCGCTTGGGATTTTGCATTTGATGATGATAATAAAGGGGAAAGTGAAGGCTGGCAGGCTGGCTTTGCGCCTGCACATACGATACAAGTGCCGTTTGTTTACGAAACAAAAGCAAGCGGTATAGGCGAAGAGAAGTTTCATCCCTATGTCTGGTATCAAAAAAAGGTGGCGGCAACGGAGGAGCAGCTTGCAAAGCGGGTGGAGCTTCATTTTCAAGCTGTAGATTATATCGCTAAAGTATGGATCAACGGTGTTTTTGCAGGCAGGCATGAAGGAGGCTATTCCGCTTTCTCCTTCGATATTACGTCCTATTTGCATGCCGGAGATGACAACATCATTGTTGTAAAAGCAGAGGACAGCGACAGCTGCACGCAGCCGCGCGGCAAGCAGCGCTGGAGAAAGGATAACTTTGGCTGCTGGTATGTCCAAACGACAGGAATATGGCAGTCCGTGTGGCTGGAATATTTGAGCAAGCAGTTTGTATCGCGGGTTAAGATTACGCCTCAACTAGACGATAACGCTGTTCATTTTGAATATGCGCTAGCTGGCCATGATTCGTCCAACGCAGCTTTACAGCTGACTACGATTGTTTCCATGGACGACGAGATCATCAAGGAAATAACGATGGCTGCGGATCGCAGCAGCCTGTCGGCGAGTGTGAGCTTGCTAAGTGAGAAGCGCGAGTGGAAAGTCGAACGCTGGAGCCCGGAAAATCCTAAGCTGTATGAAGTTGAATTCATCCTGAGAGCTGGCGATCAGGAGCTGGACCGTGTGCACTCCTATTTTGGACTTCGCAAAATATCGATTCAGCACGGCAAGGTGCTGCTCAATAATCACGCATATTATCAGCGGCTTATTCTCGACCAAGGCTATTGGCAGGACAGCCATTTGACTCCGCCTTCGGAGGAAGCGATTCTCGATGATATTCGCAACATTATGGCAATGGGCTATAACGGCGTGCGCAAGCATCAAAAAATAGAAGATGCGCGCTTCCTGTACTGGTGCGATGTACTGGGATTGTTAGTATGGTCTGAGGCAGCGGCTACCTATGAATTCAATGATGAAGCGGTTGATAGATTTACTAGAGAATGGCTGGATATCGTACAGCAGCATTATAACCATCCGTGTATCGTGACGTGGGTTCCGTTCAACGAGTCATGGGGTGTGGCCAATATATTTGCCGATGTGAAGCAGCAAAAATTTACGGAAGCAATCTATCATTTGACCAAGTCGATCGATCCTTATCGTCCAGTCGTTGTTAATGACGGCTGGGAGCATACGGTGTCCGATATTATTACACTGCACGATTATGAGGAGTCGGGCGAAGTGTTAAGCCGCCGCTATGCGGATAAGCAAGTGATCGTCAATAATGAAATCGCCTTTTCCAATTGGAAATATGCAATGGCGCAGGGTTATGAATATCGCGGGCAGCCAATTATGATTAGCGAATTTGGCGGTATTGCCTTCAAGAGCGAAACAGGCTGGGGATACGGCAATCAGGTTGCGTCTGACGAAGCCTTTATTGAAAGATTCCGCTCGATTACACAAGCAATTAAGGATCTGGACTATGTCGTCGGCTACTGTTATACCCAGGTCTCGGATGTTCAGCAGGAGGTTAATGGGCTGCTCACTGAAGACCGCAAGCCTAAAATTGATTTGGCCACTATAAAAGAAATTAATCTGGCGCCAAGAAAGAGCGCTCATGAACGTTAGAATTTGTTAGCAGTAATCTAAAAACCCTTGCCTTGCGCCTATAGGTGCGAGGTCTTTTTTTGAAAAGAAGCAACGCATAAGAGTTCAACTTACGTCTGTTTCTATATTTTTATTGATAAACGATTCTGTCCAACGTTCGGCGAAATGATAAATATCATTGATTCGACAGAAAATAATAAAATTCTTGAAAATAGGAATTGAACATTTTGAGAAAAAGGCATACTATAAACATATAGTAGTAAACGGGCTGTTACAGTTTGCGAGTTGTGAAAAAATTCACAATCTCAGCTATTTCAAAATATAAGAAAATATAAGTTTCCTGCTTATACCTGATCTTATATTTCTCCGGAATGAAACGCGCGATCGCCAAAAGATGGGGACAGCCGTTTCACCTTGAGTAGCTGTTAAATATGATTTTAACAAGCTTGACTGCATACAGTACGCTAAATTTAGGGAGGCTGCAATTCGAATGGTCGAAACAGAAACAAAACAACCTGAGAGCAGTACGGAATCAGTATCTGTACGTGAACTGGATGTGCTAGAGCAATTGTTGAAGCCGGAAGTTCAAAGTTCGCTTAATGTATTGGTAGAAAATTTGCCGAAGCTGGCAGAAATGGTTACAATGCTGACCAAAGTCTACGATGTTGCTGTTACAGTAGCTAACGACAAGGTTTTGGTAAACGACATGATTCATGGCGTTGGCGAGTTCGTTAAGCCGGTTCAAGAAACGGCAAAAGGAATCGCTTCTGCAGCGATAGAAGCAAATGACAGAGCACAGGCGGATGCGGCGGCGACGATCGGTCTTTTTGGACTGTTGAAAATGATGAAGGATCCGCAAGTACAATCTGCATTCCGTTTTGCGCAAAAGTTTTTGGATGTATTGTCCGAGCGCAAGCAAAACGCCAATTCATAAGCATTTAAACTAGAACGGAGGATTAGCATGTCTGAACAGATTTTAATTTTAGGTGGCGGATACGGCGGATTGCTAAGCGCACTTACTGCCCGTAAACATTTTTCAGCTGAAGAGGCGTCAATTACGCTTGTGAATCGTGTTCCTTATCATCAAATCGTAACTGAGCTTCATCGTTTGGCGGTAAATGGCCTGGATGAGAAAAACGTTGCACTGCCGCTTGATAAGCTGCTCAAAAATAAATCGATTAACGTAATTATTGACAATGTAGACAAAATTGATCCAGACAATAAGAAAGTTCAGCTGTCTAGAAGCGGAAACCTTGGGTATGATAAGCTTGTCGTAGCACTTGGCGGCGAGACAGCATTTTTCGGCATACCTGGTCTGGAAGAAAACAGCATGACCCTGAAATCAGTTGACGAAGCTAAGCGTGTTTATGCACATATACAAGCTCGTTTGGATGCTTATGCGAAGTCGAAGGACGAGAAGGATGCTGCGATCGTTGTTGGCGGCGGCGGCTTGACTGGTATTGAATTGACCGGAGAAATTGCTGACAAGCTGCAGGAATGGTGCGAAGCAAAAGGCATTAATCGCAGTGAAATCAAGCTTTACAATATCGAAGCAGGTCCAACAATTCTTGCTGGCTTCCCGGCTGAGCTATTGGAGCGTGCAAAAGCAAGCCTTCAAAACCGCGGTGTTAACCTAATTATGGGTGTTGCGGTAACAGAAGTACAAGGCACAAAGGTTATGCTGAAGGACGGAAGCTCGATCGATACGAATACATTCGTATGGACAGGCGGCGTAACTGGAAACCCTGTCGTTGCAGACTGCGGCATTGAAGTGAATCGCGGCCGTGCAACAGTGAACGAATTTTTACAATCGACATCTCATGCAGACGTATTCCTTGCTGGCGATAATGCTGTTGTATTTGGTCCAGAAGGACGCCCTTATCCGCCAAGTGCGCAAATCGCATGGCAAATGGGCGAGGCGATCGGCTACAACCTATATGCTAACTACAAAGGTATTCCTATGAAGTCCTTTGAATTTGTAAATTCCGGCGTATTGGCAAGCTTGGGACGCAAGGATGCAATCGGTACAGTTGGCGCAAGCCAGCTTCGTTTGAAAGGCGTTCCTGCTTCTCTAATGAAGGAAGCAAGTAATGTTCGTTACTTGTCGCATGTGAACGGTTTGTTCTCTTTGGTTTATTAATATTAAATGATAAGAAAAGCCCCATTCAAAAGAATGGGGCTTTTTGTTTTTTTGAGAGTCGTAAGAAAGTATGGATAAGCACATGTGGTGCACATATTGTTTGTTGCCCTTTCTCCAAGGAACCGACAACTTCGCTAGATGGACAGTCGTTCCGTTATTACGCCCAAAATCACAGTTTTCAGGTGGCAAAGTGACAGACGTTCCGTTATTGATCCTTAAATCGCAGAAAATGCTCCATTTGGAGACGTATAGCGGAATGAGTGACCGCGAAATAAAGAAAATGGCTGTTTTTAGGCAAATAACGGAATGAGTGACCACGTCCATTCATTGTGAGCAACATTTGGTAAGCAAAAGAAAAGATAACGGAGAGCAAGATTGGGATTCGTAAATCAAAGTGCATGAAATGTAGCCAAGTGAAGTAGAGTTAGGTGAAGTCAGATGAAGTCAGGTGAGAAAGGATACGTTAGCACTCATGAGGCTTAGCGATAGGAAGAGCCCCATTCAAAAGAATGGGGCTCTTTGAAGTTTTGCTGGTTAGCAAAAACTCTAACGAATCCTGGAAGCGCTATTTGGCCTAAAAAGCATCTTTTTAAAATCTAACGTAGATATACGATCTTATTGGTGCTCTAAGACGGCTGAAACGATGGTTTGTTCACAGATAGCGTAAACAGGATTCGTTACAATTTCAAAAGGGCTAATTTCGATGAAATAGCGCTTCTGAGCTTCGTTAGAACTTGGCGAGAGTCTGAACACTGCGCGTGTCCAATACGCAGTAGGTCCAGAGCATCTGAGCAATCAGCGACCAGATACAGCACCTAGGTACCACTAGATACGCGCCCAGGTATCACCAGATACAGAATCTAGGTACCACCAGATACGCGCCTAGGTATCACCAGATGCAGCGCCTAGGTACCACCAGATACGCGTCTAGGTACCACTTGATATAGCGCCTAAGTACCACCAGAGTACAGCGTCGCCTAGGTACCACCAGAATACAGCGCCTCAGGTACCACCAGAATACAGCGCCTCAGGTATCACTAGATATAGCGCCTGGATGTCACCAGATACTGCACCCGATACCGCGCTAGAGACCCGGCAGCATCCAATATCAGTTAGCAGCCATTGCTACCCAATGTCCTTCGTTAACCTGAACGAAGCTGGACTGCTCCAGCCCGTAAGGATCTGGATGCGAGTTGTCTTTCAGCGGCACAAGTTTTTTCTTCGCTTCAACTTTAGGGTCAGGAATTGGAATCGCTGCAAGCAGCGATTTGGTATAAGGGTGGATCGGGTTGGCATACAGCTCCTCGCTCTCAGCCAGCTCGACAATTTTTCCTTTATACATGACTGCCACTCGATCGCTTATATGCTTAACCATCGACAGGTCATGAGCGATAAACAGATAGGTGAGGCCGAGCTTTTGCTGCAGGTCCTCCAGCAGCTTCACGATTTGCGCCTGGATCGATACGTCCAATGCGGAGAGAGGCTCGTCGCAGACGATGAATTCCGGCTCGACCGCCAATGTTCTAGCGATGCCGATCCGCTGGCGCTGTCCGCCGGAAAATTCATGCGGGTATCTGAGCGCATGGGAAGCATTTAGCCCTACCATCTCGAGCAGTTCCTCGACTCTGCGCTGGCGTTCCTGCTTGCTGCCTGCTAATTTATGAACATCGAGCGCTTCTCCGATAATGTCGACAATCCGCTGTCTTGGATTAAGGGAAGCATACGGATCCTGAAAAATCATGCCCATATGTCTGCGCATGACCTTCATTTCTGAACGGTTAAGCTGCTGAAGCGGAATGCCTTTGTACAGCACCTCACCGCCTGTTGCTTCGTTCAGTCTGAGAATAGCTCGTCCCGTTGTAGATTTGCCGCTGCCTGATTCACCGACTACGCCAAGCGTTTCGCCTGCTTTTATATCAAAGCTTATATCGTTAACGGCTTTAATAATTTGACCCTTGCCCAAATCGAAATGCTGCTTCAAGGAGCGAACCTGCAGAAGCGGCACATCGTCCTTCTCAATAACAATGTTAGGAGCCTGCTTCGGTTTTTTCTTCTCATCCAAGCGGGGCAAGGCATTGAGCAATTTCAACGTGTAAGGATGCTTTGGACTCGCGAATATTTCTTCCGTCGTCCCGGTTTCGACTATTTCGCCATCCTTCATGACGACGACACGGTCGCACATGCCGGCTACTACGCCAAGGTCATGAGTAATAAGAATAATAGCAGTGCCAAGCTTCTGCTGCAGCTCCTTCATCTGATTCAAAATTTGGGCTTGAATCGTTACGTCAAGCGCAGTGGTAGGCTCGTCCGCAATAAGAAGCGAAGGACGGCATGCGAGCGCGATCGCAATCATAACGCGCTGGCGCATACCGCCGGAAAATTCATGCGGATATTGCATATAGCGTGCTTCGCTATTCGGAATGCCGACCATTTTGAGCATCGCGATCGCTTCTTTACGAGCTTCCTTCTTGCTTAGCTTTTGATGCTTGATCAGGCTTTCTTCGATTTGTTTGCCTATGCGCATCGTTGGATTGAGCGAGGACATAGGATCTTGAAAGATCATGCCGATATCCTTGCCGCGAATGCTTTCCATCTCTTTATCTGATTTGAATGCCAGGTTCTGGCCGTTAAAAAGCACCTCTCCGTTTTTAACCATGGATGGCGGTGAAGGCAGCAAGCGCATAATGGTGCGAGCGGTAACGCTCTTCCCGCTGCCTGACTCTCCTACGATGCCGACAGTTTCGCCCTTGTGAACCTCGAAGCTGACATTGCGGACAGCCTCAACCTCATTCTCATGAGAGAAGAATGAAACGGATAGGTTATTCACTTGCAATAATTTGTTCATATCGTCACCCACATCGTTGTTTATTGATAAATCGTAAAGCTATATATTTCGATCAAGCCGTTTGTCTTTTGAAAGATACGGCGTACTTACCTATTTACACTTACTTTATATTGTACAATGAATGAGCAATTGAGCCAAACAAAGTTTAAACATAATCCCACCTCTCTATTTTAAAAACATACTATACAGATGGGAATTATTCAATTGAAATAAAAGGAAACATCATTTATTCATCCGCGCTTTTACAGAACGAGCATACTCTGTAGGGCTCATGCCGTTTTCCTTTTTGAAAACCTTGGAAAAATAATGAATGCTGGCAAAGCCGAGCAGCTCGGAAATTTCCGTCAGATTATAGCAATCTTCGCGAATAAAGGCTTTGGCCTGGCGAATACGAGCCTTTGTAATATAGGCAACAACCGTACAGCCCAAATATTTGCGGAACAAAAGCTGCAGACGAGTGCGGCTGACAAAGAAATGACTGCATATATGGCCAATCGTAATAGGCTGGCTTAAATTCGCTTCAATATAGCTGCATATATGCTGAACGAGCGATTCTTCGCTATTTTCCCGTGCTGCCGTACTGAGGGTAGCTGCAGCATCCTCGGAGCGGTGCATTCTGCGCAGCAGCGAAATAAGCAAAATTTCCAAATAACAGCGAAGCAGCTGCTCGCTGCCGGGGATAGCGTCAGAACGCCGCTGCAATGGATGCTTAAATGGATATTCAAAAGCATTTTGCCCTTCGTTCATCATTTGTACAAGAAGCTTGCGTTCTTCCTCACCAAGCTGAATGACTTTATTCTCAAATCTTTGCATGGCGATGCTATGGCAGTCAAAGGTGAACACAATGACATTCGGAGCGATGCCATCAGCTGCGTGAAAGCTATGAAATTCATTGGGCTTATGAAAAATAATCGAGCCCTGCTTAAGAACATGCTGCTCATCATCTGTGCGCACTTCAATTTCTCCGCGGTCGACATAGAGCACCTCCCAAAAATTATGGCGCTCCCCTCGAAAAACATAATTTTTGCCGAATTCGAAATAGTAGAGGGTAATCAACTGCTCAATTACAATCGTTTGCTCAAGCAATGTTCTTTGCAAAGTATCAGGGTTATAGCCAGAACTTGTCATATCCGTCTTCCTCCATTACCCGCAGGCGTAGCAATAAAACAAATAACTGTGCTTATTGTACAAATCCATTTGAATCGTTCCTTATTATACTACTGTTATTCTACTATTTATTATAATCATTGGGGAGTGACTGTTTTGAATATCGGAGTAATTGGCTTAGGGTCTCGGGCACAAGGGGTATTGAGCTTTATTCAGAAGGCGGATAGTACTTGCAAAATAGCGGCGATTGCCGATCCGGGCAAAATGCAGGAGCAAGCCCAGAATCCATCAATAAATTATTACGAAAATGCTGATGATATGCTGCAAAATGAGTCTTTGGACGGCGTATTGATTGGCACTCGCTGCAATCTTCACACCGAGCTGGCGATGAAGGTATTGCCGACAGGCATTCCATTATATTTGGAGAAGCCGGTATCTACTACAATGGAAGATCTTCGCAAGCTGAAAGCTGCCTATGAGAAGCATCCATCACCGAGTCTTGTATCCTTTCCGCTTCGTTTTACGACGATTGTGCAATTAGCAAAAGAAATTATTGATTCCGGCAAAATAGGAACGGTAGAGCATGTGCAGGCTATTAACAACGTGCCATATGGAGGCGTGTATTTTCACAACTGGTATCGTGATGAAAGTATTACAGGCGGTTTATTTTTACAAAAAGCTACGCATGACTTTGACTATATCAATGCTGTGCTGGGCATGCAGCCAGTGGAGATTTGCGCGATGACCTCCAAGCAGATTTTTAAAGGAGACAAACCAGCGGGCTTAACGTGCAAGACGTGTGACGAAAATCGTACATGCGAAGAAAGCACAGCCTTCGATCCTGATTTGGCCGACGTATGGACGCATTGCGCATTTGGCGAGGACACAGGCAATGAGGACTCGGGCAGCGCATTGATCCGCTATGAGTCGGGGATGCATGCTTCGTATTCCCAGAACTTTTTTGCAAGGCGGGGAGCGGGGACAAGGGGCGCCCGTTTTCTTGGATACAAGGGTACATTAGAGTTTGATTTTACGACAGGGAAGCTGCAGGTTTTCATGCACCATACGCCACGTGTTGACACGTATCAGTATGAAATGAGTGAGGGGCATTTCGGCGGGGACGACGAGCTGGCTCGTAATTTTATTGAAATGATGCAAGGGAAGGCGGAATCAAAAGCTTCGCTGCAAGAAGGTTTGACAAGTGCACTTATGTGCTTGAAAGCGAAGGAATCTGCTGAAACGAGACAGTTCTGTAAAATTGAATGGTAAATCAAGGATATGATAAAAAGGCTAGGCAATATGCAGCAATGCTATTGCTTGGCTTTTTTTGATAGATAGGGAGGTGTAGGTTTTCGACGTATACCTGTTCCTCTATTTTGATTCTATAAATTTCTTAGATATTAAAAGGAAAGTATATAACTAAATGATATCTCTATGGAATGAAATATTGTATAATGAATGATATGTTGCACAATATAAGTATAGTTGACATTTTTCGACCGCTACAATAATATCTAGTATATCGATCGGAATTATATATTTAATTTTATAAAGGAGCGGAACCCATTGAGCGGACAAGCAGCTAGCAGTTTTAATCTAAATGAATCAATTTCAACCGTATACCGCAAAATGCTAATGCATCCTACCTATCGATTTTTTCTGCTCTTGGCCGGCGCGCCGGTTACGATCATTGTTTATTTTATATATTTATACCGCAAATCAAACAACGGCTATACTGAAGCTGCCTCTAAAAAACGTGAAGCCATGCTTGCCGAAGGGGTTATGGACAGGCTGCTGGCTGAAGCGCGCGACCAATTGACGCGCAAGCATCGTTTTTTTAACCAAAAGATAAGTTCAGATCAGCTCGAGCGGGAAGCTCGCCGATTAGCGGATAAAAAATTTGATGAAGAGCTCGCGGCAGCATTAAAGCAGCAAATTGTAGAAGGCAAAATAGACAAGGTAACCTTCGGAGATGCTTTCGAAGCATTGATCAGCAATCCCTTGATGCTTGCACTTTCTATAATAATAGGCTTTCCGATGTACATATTGGCATGGATTTTTTCTAATCCGTTTTCCAAGTACATTTTTGAACGTTTGCTTATGACTGTATTTGTCATTTTCGGAGTAGCTTTTTTTGTGTTTACGATTCTATATATTTCACCGATGAATCCTGCAGCCAACCTGCTTGGCGAAACGGCGACGAATGAGCAGATTGCAGCATTTAATCATCTTTACGGGTTGGACCAGCCTTATCTGGTTCAGCTTTGGAACAATTTGAAAGGAATACTCACCTTTGATTTAGGCAGGTCGTTTGCGGGTAATGAACAGGTGACAACCGCAATTGCCAATAAATTTCCCGTAACAATTACGCTTACTGCAATCGCAACATTGCTTGCCGTTATAGTTGCACTTCCTATCGGCATTATTTCAGCTACTAGATCCAATTCCTTTTTTGATTACACGTTTATGTTTATTGCCTTGTTAGGCTTATCTATACCAAACTTTTGGCAGGGCTTAATTTTTATACTTAACTTTTCAATTAAGCTGCCTTGGCTGCCTGCCACGTATAATCCGAACAATTGGCTTTCGGCTATTATGCCGATCGTTGTATTGGGTACGGCGCTGACAGCATCCGTATCGAGGATGACTCGCTCATCGACGCTGGAAGTTATCCATGAGGATTATATTACGACAGCCAAAGCGAAGGGCCTTTCCAGAGGACGAGTCCTTTGGAAGCATGCTATCGGCAATGCGCTTATTCCAATCGTTACCGTTATAGGCTTGCAGTTCGGCATTATGCTTGGCGGTGCCGCTGTTACGGAGCAGGTGTTCAACGTCAGCGGTATTGGAAGCTATATTGTAGTGAAGCAGTTTATTCCCGATATTCCTGCTGTGATGGGCGGGGTTGTATATACAGCGATAACGATTTCGATCGTTAATATGTTTATTGATTTGCTCTATGCTTTCTTTGATCCAAGAATCCGTTCCAAAATGAAACAATATTAAGGCAGGTGCTGCCCGTGGCAACTCTTTCATTAGTAAAGCAAGAGATACAGTTCCGAATAAAATCATGTCAAGAATACGCGCAAGCCAGCTTTGCCGGAGTTGTAACCTTGGCCTTGGCAGTCGTGCTGTTAATAAGCAGCTATTCACTGGAAACAGGACAATTCAAACCAATTGCACTTATTATTAGCGGAGTATATTTTGTATTTGCGCTGCTGCAATTTGGGGTATGGTTAAAAATCCGGACGGACTTGATCCGCCGCGGCGAGCTGAGCCGTTCAACACGCAGTCTCGGCTATGTCCTGCTGCTTAGCTTGCTGTCAGCGAATGTATTTATTGCGACAGCTGCTTTTCAGCTGATCAAAAAGAACAAGAGCGCGCTTTACACGCTTGCCGTGTATACGCTGCTTACAACAATTATTGTCTTTGCTGTATCTGCGCTTAATTTATTCAAGCCATATGTGGCTGATTGGTTTTTGATAGGCATGTTTTTATTAATTTCTGCCGCCGTGCTGCAGCTAATCAGTTTAATTATTGTTGCTAAATATGCGCATTTGCCAGTGATGCCGCGTTGGCTCTATTTCGTAGCTGCCGTATTAATCTTAACCGCTGCAATCGGCAATTTGTTCGCTCTGTTTTTAGGCATACTCATTATTTCTAAGCTGCGCGACAAGGATCATACATCAGGCTCAAAACTTGGCGAAGTTATTGAGCAAATATCGAGAAGCTCGACCTCGATGCTGGGCATGTTTTTCATTTTATTTCTTGTTCATTTGGCGATATCCAGTTATTTGACGTTTGATTATGATATGGCTATCGTTAATAATTACAGTGCCATTTTGCAATCTCCGAATTTAACCTATCCGCTTGGTACGGATAATTTCGGCAGAGATTTATTTTCCCGAATCGTATTCGGTGCTAGAATATCGCTCGTTGTAGGCTTGCTGTCAACGCTTATCCCGTTTGTAGTCGGGGGGCTGCTGGGCGTTATTTCTGGGTACTATGGACGTCAGACAGACAACATTATTATGCGGCTGCTTGATATTTTGTACGCAATTCCTGGTATATTGCTTGCTATCGCGATTATCGCAGCATTTGGAGCTAACACATTCAATCTGATTATGGCGCTTAGCGTAGGGTCGATCCCGACCTTTGCACGTACGATGAGAGCGAATGTCATGCTCGTATCCACCCTTGAATATGTACAAGCCGCGCGTGCATTCGGCGCAAGCGATATGCGCATTATGTTTAAGCATGTTGTACCGAATTCATTGGCTCCAATGATCGTAAAGTCCACTTTGACAATAGGTACCGCCGTCATTGCCACGAGCAGCTTGAGTTATTTGGGACTTGGCGTTGAGCCGCATATTCCAGAGTGGGGGAATATTTTGAAGCTGGGCAGCGCATATTTGGAATCACATGCTTTTACAGCGATCTATCCTGGCCTTGCGATAATTGCATTGGTGCTTTCGTTCAACTTTTTGGGCGACGGGCTGCGCGATGCCCTTGATCCAAGACATGATTAGACTGCAGCTTTACAGGCAAAGTTATTTTTCTAAATATAAGAAAGTATAAGTTTTTCCCTATACCTGTTCTTATATTTCATCGGTAAACGCGCTTGTCCAAAGGACGGCGATAAACGTTTATCCTTGCATCCGTGTATGAACACGAATTCGTACACGAATGGGAATTAGCATAAAACAAAAAAAGATTAACGGAGGGGTTCATCGTGAAGAAGCAAAGAAAGCTTATAGCTCTGCTGCTGTTAAGTATCGCCATTATGCTTAGCGGCTGCAAAGTAACAACAAAAGGCGAGGTTAATGAATCGCCGACTCCAGATGGCGGCAAAGAGGTTGTTACCGACAACAACCCGGTAGAAATTGAAGTGCTTGGCATGAGCAGCCAGCAGGATGATATTAATATCATTCGCGACCAGCTTGCCAGAAATGGCTTCACTGTAAAGCTGAACGTACAACCGGATTACGGCACGTACAAAGCTCAGCAGGATGCAGGAAACTTTGACATTTCTGTTTCCAGCTGGACAACGGTAACAGGCAACCCGGACTATGCCGTTCGTTCCTTGTTCAAAACAGGCGGCGACTACAGCATTTTGGCTGATCCTGAAATTGACAAGCTAATTGACACTGCAGGCACGCAAACACCTGAGCAATACGGCGAAACTTATAAGCAGTTCGAGCAGCAGCTTGTGCTGGACAAAGCTTATATCGCTCCTATGTATATCTCAAGAAAAGCACAAGCCTTCAACAAAGAAGTGTTGAATCCTGCTTCTGTACGTATTTCCAAATCCCGTTCTTTGCCTTGGGAAGAGGTTGATTTCAACGATACAAGCAAGCGTGACACACAAGCTATAGTGTTCCAGTCGACAATCCCGGTATTGACTTCTTTGGACCCAATCAAAGGTAATGACGGCTCCATCAACATTATTAACACGAACCAATATGTACGTCTTGTTAATCTGACGGATGATGACAAGGTTACTTCAGAAGGCTCTCTATCGTACAATCATGCGATTGCAGAAGGTAATTCCGAGTACTACTTTATTTTGCGTGACGACATTAACTTCGCCAAAATTGAAAACAAAAAGGTCGCAGATTCTGGCGAGCGTGTAGGCGCTGACGATGTTATCTTCTCGCTTGATCGCGCAAAAAATAAAAACTCTGTGCCAGATCACCGTACCTATACCTTGCATGAGCATATCAAAACAGCAGAGGTTGTAACTGATGTTGCTGCGCTTGACGCGATTAAAGTATCCGGCAGCAGCGAAACTGTAAAGTCTGCGCTTGAAAAAGGTCTGGATGCCAAAATTACTGAGCTTGTTTCCGATAAAACGCAATCCAGCAGTAAAGATGGCAAGTATCAGGTTGTAAAAGTGACAACAACACAGCCGTTCCCGCAAGTATTGAACTACCTGGCTCACCAATCAGCAGGTATCGTATCCAAGCAGCAAGTAGAAAAAATCAACACTTATGAGGTTGATAAGTTCGATATTAACAAAGACATTCCTTACGGCGACCAAAATACCGTAACAGAAGGCAATGCTTACAACAACACTTTGTATACAAGCGGTCCGTACATTTTGTCCCACAAAAATGATTATGAGGCTATTTTCTACAAAAACCCTGCTTACATGAAGGGAACTAAGCATGAGCCAAAAGTCAGCACGATCAAAGTACGTTTTATCAAGGATGCTGACAGTAACTTGTCCGCACTTCGTGCCGGCGAGATCGATCTGTTTTATGGTATTACAGAAAATAAATATGATACGATCAAAGGCGACAGCAAGCTGGAGCTGCAATCTATTCCAAGTAATGCTGTATCGTACTTGCTGTTTAACACAGCTAACCGTCCAGTTGCAAAAAGTGTAGATCTGAGAAAAGCTGTCCTTTATTCCATCAACCAGGATGACTTCATCGCATTCTATAGCGGCAATAAAGTAAAGGCTATGACCACTCTTTCTCCGCTTGTAAATACAGGTCTTGAAGTTAAAGCAGATGCAGCTAAAGTAAAAGAGCATCTTGCAGCTTATAAAGCAAGCAAATAAATTAGCTTAGTGTAAAGGGACTGTAGCCTGTCTGCCGATGACTGGGGCAGTCCCTTTGGCTATAGAAGGAAGGACTTATACATGACAACGAATCAAGCAAAAGTAAAGCTTTCGCAATGGGATGCGATCACACTGGAAACCTTGCGTGTTCATGGGTGGCCGGCCGACGAGCTGATCAGCCGTGTAAAAGCAGGCGAACTGCCTAAGGATGAAACCAAGTTCCAAGTGAAGTATGAGGAATTGACCAAGCTTGCTAATGAGCAGCCGGAGTTGTTCGAGCAAGCGGTTAAAGAAGGATACCAGATTAAATTCAGCACGCTGCGCGGTACACACAGCTGGATGCTGCTTGCTTTGCAAAAGGAAGGCGAGCTGCTGCTCGAGCCAGGCAAGGAGGCTGTTCATATTGCTTTGACTGAGGAAGAAAAAGCGAAGGTTGAGCAGACGTTATCGTTCGGCTGGCATGTTGTGGATCATGATGCTGCTGAGGCGGCGGATGGCAAGAAGGCGTACCGCATTGAGCCGATCACTCGTGGGGTATAATCCAGGCCGCTGAGGTTACCTACCTACAATGAATCGAAATGGTCACACGTTCCGTTATTTGCGTCAAAACCGTCATTTTTTTAATTTCGCGGTCACAAAATCCGCTATTTGGCTCAAAATGGGACTTTTTCTGCGATTTATGGATCAATAACGGAACGTCTGTCACTTCGCTTACTAAAAACTATGATTTTGAGCGTAATAACGGAACGACTGACCAGCTAGGGAGGAAAAGGCACAAGCAACTGTTAGGGATGCTGGCGGTTTTTGCATTACTGCTTTAAATTACAAGAGTCCCAGGGCATGCATCGCAGCCTTGGGACTTTTTCTATAAGATTTGCGCTCTACTGATAAGTTTTTTGTATATTAACAGTTAACGCACCTACCCAAAGGAGCACGTAGCTTCTTCCCCTCTTCCCCTTGCTTAGCTGCATGTTTTTTTATAAGCTTTTTTTGCTTATCGTTCCCTTATACTGCAGCGGACTGACGCCAAACTGTTTTTTGAACATCGCGCAAAATTGCGGCGTGTTGGAAAATCCGCATTCCAGTGCGATGGTCGTAATGGACTCACGGCTTTCGGCAAGCAGCTGCTTTGCCTTTTTAAAGCGATGTAGCATAATATATTGCATAGGCGAGTAGCCAGTGTTCTCTTTAAAAAGATGGCGGAAATAATCGTAGCTATAACCGTGCGTCTCCGCTAGCTTCGGTAAATTAATTTTGTCTGCTGCGTACTGCTCAATATAGCTTTTGGCGTAAAGAAGCTGATCTTCCGGCTCCGCATGCTGCAATTTCTCTCCTGATATTTTGCCAATCTCAACAATTAATTCTGTTAAATAGCAACGGAGCAAAATCGGCGAAAAGCTGTTTTTTCGCAGCATTTCCTCACCGAGCTTGTGCATCAGCTGCTTGATCGGCGCGTCCCCGGGCTCTGTATACACATGATTGCGCAGCGCAATCGGGTAATTGTTATAGGAAAATACGAGGAAGTGCACCTCGGTAGCCGATTCACGATATTCATCATGAGGGCAATTTGGCTCGATAACAGAAAATTGTCCTGCTTGATAAGGGTACACTTTATCGCCGATCGTTGTTCGCCCGTGTCCGCTTGCATAATAAACCAGCTCATAGCCATTATGGCTATGGAAATCAATATAGCTCTTTTCCTTCCTCGTATCCTTCGTAAAAAAATCCAGCTCACATTGAATATTCATAATAGCCTCCCCAGGAAGTGGCGTGTTTCAAAAAAGCCGAAAAGTATAATTTATTCTCCGAAAGATTATATAGCAGATGCCAATAAAATGGTAGATTAAAATAAGCATATTCCGTAATTTAATTATTAAAAACGTTTAAAGGAGAGGGCTGACTATGAAACAGCTGTCCAGTTTAACAGAGGAGCAGCGTTTGAAAAGATTAAATCCGCCGCAGGGAAAAATAAGCATGGTGCTTGATACAGATACGTTTAATGAAATTGATGATCAGTTTGCTATCGTGTATACGCTGCTGGCTAAGGAACGTATTGACCTAAAAGCGATATATGCGGCGCCTTTTCATAACTCCTTGTCCGACGGAGCAAAGGATGGCATGGAAAAAAGCTATGAGGAAATTCAACATATACTTCATCGCATGAATGTTTCAGATCATAATTTTGTTTTTAAAGGGTCTGAAAGCTTTATGTTGAAGGAGAATGAACCAATTGACAGCGCAGCAGCGCGAGATTTAATTGCAAAGGCAAAAGAGGCCAGTCCCGAATCACCGCTTTATGTTGTGGCCATTGGGGCGATTACGAATGTAGCTTCCGCCATTTTGTTAGCGCCAGAAATTATTAATCATATTGTCGTTGTTTGGCTAGGCGGTCATGCGCTGCATTGGCCGCAAACAAAGGAATTTAATTTGGTGCAGGATATTTGGTCTGCAAGAACGGTGCTGGATTGCGGTGCTCCGCTTGTGCTCATTCCATGTGCAGGTGTCGCTTCACATTTGATTACAAGCCTGCCTGAAATTAATGAGTATGTTAAGGACAAGGGGGCTATCGGACAATTTCTGGCGGAGCGCTATGAATCGTGTGCTAACGATCATTTTGCCTATTCGCGTGTCATTTGGGATATTTCAGCTATCGCTTGGCTGCTTCAGCCTGATGCAGTGCCTACTGATATTGTCCATAGCCCTGTTTTGACGGATCAGGTAACGTGGAGTGTTGATCACAGCAGGCACCTGATTAGAGTTGCAAATTTCGTTAACCGTGATATGGTTTTTAAAGATTTGTTTGGAAGATTGGATGCTGCATACAGGGAAGGCAAGTTATAATAAGGTACGTGTTAAGTTTGTTTGTTCAACTTTTAAAAGTACATGAGGAGCAAAACTTGTGATGGGAAAAACGCCTGTAATTGCCGTGTTAGGCAGCTTAAATATGGATATTGTAGTAAAAAGCTCAAGATTTCCGGTACCTGGGGAAACGATATCTGGTCAAGAGGTGCATTTTGTTCCGGGCGGCAAAGGCGGCAATCAAGCGGTCGCGGCTGCTCGTTTAGGCGCAGAAGTGCGTATGATTGGGTTTGTAGGAAATGATTCGTTTGGTGACGATTTGCTGCGTTCGCTTGCAGAGAGCGGAGTGAATACAAATGGGGTTCAGCGAGCACCGTTTGCTACAGGCATTGCTTCCATTGTGCTGGCTGACAACGACAATCAAATTATTGTAGTGCCAGGAGCGAATGGCTATTGCTTGCCTGCCAATATTACTGATTTGGAAGAACAAATTGCTGCAGCGGATATTTTGCTGATGCAGTTGGAGGTGCCGTTAGAAACGATCTGCTGTGCAGCTGAGCTGGCTAAAAAACATCATAAAACGGTTGTGCTAAATCCTGCGCCTGCTATGAAGTTGCCTGATGAGCTGCTGCAGCTCGCTGACTATATTACACCGAATGAGACTGAACTATATGCTTTGACTGGGCTGAAAGCAGATGAAGCATCGCTTGAAGAGGCGATTGATTCGCTGTTGGCGCAAGGTCCGGGCTGTGTAGTTGCTACACTTGGTGAGAAAGGCTCGATCTATAAGCAGAAGAATAAGGCTGCGCTGCACATGACAGCTTATCAGGTAGAAGTAGTTGATACAACAGGAGCGGGCGATTCTTACAATGCCGCGCTTACTTTTGGCATAGCTTCCGGTTATGATGAGGCAGCTCAGCTGCAGCTTGCCACTAGCGTCTCCGCACTGGCTGTGACACGCTTCGGCGCGCAGCCCGGCATGCCGACGATCGAGGATGTGCAGCAATTTCTGGGCAACAATAATGAAGAGAAAAATTACAATTTCTCGGGTTGATAATGCAGGAAAGCCCACATAAATAGCAGCATCGATGGCTTTGGATAGTCTTGCAATTTTTGTTCAATCGGCCTCCACCTTTGTACCGGAAATGCCTTTTTGGCGAAAAGCACCGGGTCTATTTTCCGAAAGCGAAAAAAACGGGCATTAATGGCTTTGGATCAAGCAGGTATTTTGGAAAAAGCATATGTGCGTGTGAATCAGTTGTCCGGCGGGCAGCAGCAGCGTGTTGCTTTTGCAAGAACTTTGGCGCAAAATCCACGCATCATATTGGCGGACGAGCCTGTCGCTTTTGTTATCCGGGTTGTGTTAATTGTGATTCGGACAATTCGAGCCATTTTTATGGCCTGATGTTTATTCGCGCAACTGGTCCGGGACCGCTCACGGGTGTGCTCACGATGTCGCTGGTAAGCATCAGCATGCTGTCCAACCAAGCTGTATTTGGATGTTATTGTGGATTTGGATACGTCTATATTGGAATCAATGGAGTCGCTTGGCTGCAATTTGATGGAGAAAATTCTCTTTGGCATTTTGCGGCAGCTACGCAATGTTTTTGTCGATCGTCATTTACAGATTTGATATGAATCTGCGCGATGCCGTCATTCTCGGCTTGTAGGCGCCGGAGGGATCGGTGCTCCGCTGATCTTTGCATGAATGCGTACCGCTGCTCTGGGCTGGCGCGATCCTAATCGGTCTAATAGTACTTATCTTTATTGTAGAGTATGTGTCGAGTCGGATTCTCAGCAAATTAATGAGAGGGTAATCAAGGTTAAAATAAATAGTGTGATTTCACAAATACCTCTGCAGTATACAGCTTTTTTTAGGCTGTTACTGGGAGGTGTTTTCTTTGTTTGAAGGCAGGAAATGTTGAAATCAAAGATAGCAGAGGGAGAATAAGTATAGATCCTGCCCGAATGAGGAATTTGTATTATTTTCTAAAAATAGGGTTGCAATATTAAAAACTCCGCTATATAATCCAACATAACCAATAAGTTAACTGTGGATTGACTGCATATTTAACTTCTTAGTCAACGAAGGGATGGTGGCAACGATGGAATATAAGTCATGGGGAAGAACAGGGTTGAAGCTTTCGCATATTAGTTTGGGCACAATGGCATTCGGCCGCTGGATTGATGAGCAGCACTCTGCAGCTATTATAGATGCCGCGCTGGAAGGCGGCATAAACTTGATCGATACAGCCGATGTATACGGCAAAGGCATGGATAATGGCAATCTGCGGCAAACCGGTGAATCGGAGCAAATCATTGGCCGGGCTTTGAAGGGCAAGCGCCATGATGTGATTCTCGCTACAAAAGTGAAAAATCCAGTAGGAACGGGCATTAACGACAAAGGGCTGAGCCGTTATCATATTTTTCGGGCGTTAGAGAAAAGCCTGCAAAGATTGCAAACCGACTATATCGATATTTATCAGGTGCATGGCTTTGATCATGAAACACCGCTCGATGAAACGCTGCGTGCGCTGGATGATCTGGTGCGGGAAGGAAAAGTAAGATATATTGCCTGTTCAAATTTTGCGGCATGGCAGCTGGCTAAGGCGCATGGCCTCAGCGCGCTGCACGGGTTTAGCAGATTTGAAGGCATTCAATCGGAGTATAGCTTGATCACTAGAGATATTGAGCGTGAGATCGTACCTTTTGTACAGTCAGAAAAGGTGGGGGTTATGGCTTATAGTCCGTTAGGCAGAGGCATTCTGGCAGGAAAATACAAGCAGGATGTACCGCCGCCGCCTGATTCGCGGCTTGCTGCTGGCGAGAAGCGGCTTGAGCTGCTGCTGAACAAAAGATCTGCTTATGATGTCGTCGAAGCTATACGTCCGCTTGCCACTCAGCGGGGATGGTCGCTCGCGCAATATGCATTGGCTTTTGTGCTGAGCCAGCCGGCTATTACTACTGCGATTGTCGGTGCTTCCAAGCTGGAGCAGCTGCAGGAAGCCTTGCACCTTGTTCAGTCTGGTGAATATCGCTTAAGTGAACAGGAGCTTCATGAGCTACTGTTGCTAACAGATAAATGACAAGTAGGTCGAAAAATTATATTTCATCTGGGAACTGCGCGTCTTCAGGCAAAAATGCCGAGAGACGTTTCTATTTACGGAAAGACTAAGTTTTCATATACGAAAAGTTTGATTAGGAGGATTATTCATGACGAGTCAATCAAAGAGAGAACTGCATTTAGGATTGTTTTTATTTTCGACAGGTTATCATCCTGCCGGGTGGAGATTGCCTGAGGCGATTACAGATGGGGCGTTTGACAACAAATTTCTGAAAAGGGTAGCTCGCAAGCTGGAGGAAGGGAAATTCGACTTTTTCTTCCTTGGCGACCGGCTCTCTTCGAGCCCTGAAATGCAGCATCAGTTTCCTTCCCAGATGATTCGTCTGGAGCCGTTTACGACACTGTCCTATCTGGCTGCGGCAACCGAACAGCTCGGATTGATCGTTACGGTGAATTCCACCTATTCAGAGCCTTATCATATTGCACGCATGACGGCATCATTGGATCATATTAGCGAAGGAAGGCTGGCGCTTAATATGGTCACGGGAGCTGATCCTAGCTCTGCATTCAACTTCAGCAGAGAAAAGCATTGGGATAATGCCAAGCGCTATGATTATGCGGAAGAATTTGTAGGGGTAGTGAAGAAGCTGTGGGATTCATGGGAGGACGAAGCGCTAATTCGCGATAAAGAATCCGGTTATTTTGCGGATAGTGAAAAGGTGCATCGGCTGGATCATAAGGGAGACCATTTCTCGATTGCCGGTCCGCTTAACGTGGCTAGGCCGCCGCAAGGGCAAATTCCATTGCTGTCTGCCGGTACTTCCGAACGCAGCAGGCAACTCGGAGCTGCCTATTCCAGTGCGATATTTACTGGCGATATTTTATTTGAGGAAGCTAAGAAATTTTATGCCGATATGAAAAGCAGGCTGCGCGATTACGGACGCGAGCAGAATGAATTGTTCGTACTGCCCGGTCTGTCACCGCTCGTAGGCCGAACCGCTGAGGAAGCGCGCGCCAAATATGCGGAGCTGAATTCGCTGCTGGTCACTAACTATGACTTAGGCCCATTATCGCAGCGTATTGGCATTGATCTAAGCGATTATCCGCTGGATGGTCCGCTGCCAGACCTATCGCTGTCTACTCAATCCGAAGAAAAGGTTAAACAATTAGTGGGACTTACTCAAAATGCTGTCGGTTATGAGGATATAACGGTACGCGACTTATTCCATTATTTCTCGGCGACATCACGCGGACACTTGCTTCTTGTAGGTGATCCTGTACAAATTGCCGATGAAATTGAACGCTGGTTCGTGAACGAAGCTGCTGACGGGTTTAACATTTGCCCGCCTTATATGATTGAAGCGCTGGAGCTGTTTGTTGACCTGGTTGTGCCGATTTTGCAGGAGCGCGGTTTGTTCCGCAAGGAATATACAGCCTCCACCTTCCGCGGCCACTTCGGCTTGTCGAAGCCGGCTAATCAATTTGCAAAGTAGGGAAGCGCATCATGAAAAAGAGCAAAAGAAGCTGGTTTAGCGGTATACGCATCGGACAGATTGCGCTGCTGCTAGCTGTGCTTGGCTTATTGGAGTTTGCAGTCAGGCAGGGAATAGTCGGCAGATTATACTTGTCGGAGCCGACTGAGGTACTGAAGCATATCGGGATACTATTCGGCAGCGGGCAAGTGTATGAGCATATTTGGATTACGCTCACAGAGTTTTTAACAGGATTTTTGCTATCTTCAGTATTAGGTATTGGAACAGGGATGGCGTTAGTGCTTATAAGAGGAGCAGAAGAGTTTTTTAGGCCGTTTCTATCCGCACTTATGGCGATCCCGAAAGTTACTATTATTCCGCTGCTTGTACTTTGGATTGGTATGGGCGTTACGCATAAAGTTGTTGTTGTATTTTTATTTTGCTATTTTACGATCGCCTTCAATACCATTACCGGAATTAAACAAACAGCTGACAATCATTTGAAAGTAGCGAGGGTGCTGGAAGCTTCCCGTGCTCAAACGATCTGGAAAGTAATTTTGCCTTCAGCAGCGCCGACTATATTTGCTGGCTTGCGGGTAGCAGCGGCAACGGGACTTGTCGGGGCGCTGTTCGGAGAAATGATTGCATCGCAGGCGGGCCTTGGCAACATGCTGGTTCAGGCTACTTCACTGTACGATACGGTTAAAGCATTTTCCATTATTGTGATCGTGACGGTCATCTCTGTTTTTATCATATGGCTGATCGATTTGCTGGAGAAAAAGGTTGTGTTGCGCTGGAAATCCACGTTGTAGCGGGGCGGCTGGCAGGGCAGGCATGCGTGTGCGCATTAAAAAGAGAGAGAACTGGGCATAGAGGTTAGATAAGCGAGAGAAAGGGAGAGGAAAGGAATGAAGAAAAGGTCTGCAATACAAAGAAGAAAATTAAGCATTCTTATAAGCGGCTTGCTTACGATGATTTTGATCGCTGGGTGCGCCAGCGCAGGAAACAGCGGCAAAGGCAACACAGGCACAGGAGAATCCGAGCTTGATCCGACTAATAAAAGCGAGCAGGAGTCGCTTATCAAAGTGAGGTATAACGCTTTTACAGGTGTGAGCGGGCTGGCCGTTCATTTTGGAGCGGAGAAGGGCTTTTTCAAAGAAGAAGGGCTTGATGTGCAATTTATTACGACGGATAATCCGGTGCCCGGCTTAACGAGCGGCGATATTGATATTGCGGATTTTTCGACGACTAGAGCGATTGTTGCTGCCGGCAAAGGAGCGCCATTCAAAATCGTATCCTCTCTATTTCGAACAAAGGGACCATTTTATTTGATAGCCAAAACAGATATTGCCTCAGTTGAAGATTTGAAGAGGAAGAAGGTTGGCGGCGCGGTATTCGGCTCGGGGCTGGATGCATATGCGCAAATTATTTTAAAAGAGCATGGGCTGTCCAAGGAGGAAGTAACCTATGTGGCTAACGGTGTGCATGAGGCAGCTTATGCTTCGCTTACTGCGGGCCAAGTGGATGCCACGATTATCCATGAGCCCTTTGTTTCCCTGGCTGAGAAGGAAGGCAAAGGCAAGCTGTTGGCTAAAGGCTGGGATTATTTGCCGAATTTCCATACAGGCGTTCTAGTAGCGAGTGATAGCTTCATCGCGAAAAACCCGGAAGCCATTGAAAAGCTGCTTCGTGCGTATTTGAAATCGCAGGAGTATGCCAAAGCAAATTTGGATGAATATAAGCAGTATTTTTCGCAGCATGTAAAAATTGATGCAGAAGTGCTTGACGCCATGTTCGAGCGCGAGGATGTGCTGTGGGAAAACAATTTGAATGTAGATCAGGCGGCGCTTCAGGAAACACAGGAAATTCAAGTACAGCTTGGTTTCCAGGATAAGGTATACGGACTTGATGAAATTTTAGATTTGCGATTTATTCCAAAGCAATAACGGATATCAATTCATTGCGGGGCAGGCTCAAATCTATAAGTAAAGAGCGATGGAGGTGTGACGATGCCTGGCTTTACAGTAGAAAATGTATCCAAAGTGTATGAAGGAAATCCGCCGGTTGAAACACTCTCCTCCATTCATTTGACGATAGAAGACGGCGAATTTGTAACGATACTAGGCCCAAGCGGCTGCGGAAAGAGCACTCTGCTGGAAATACTGGCAGGGCTGCAAACACCTTCAAGCGGCATTGTGACGTTTGACGGTGTTCCTTTTAAAGGACCGGATAAGCGAAGAGGTGTAGTGTTTCAAGACCCCTCCCTTTATCCTTGGCGCACTATTGCCCGGAATGTCGAGCTGGGGCTGGAGATTCGCGGTGACAATAAAAAGCAGCGAAGAGAAACGGTGATGCAGGTGCTTGAGCTGGTAGGGCTGGGCGGCTTTGAAAATAAATACCCGCACCAGTTGTCTGGAGGAATGAGGCAGCGGGCAGGAATTGCCCGAGCGCTGGCCAACCGGCCGGAGGTGCTGCTGATGGATGAGCCGTTCGGTGCGGTCGACCATCTTACCCGCTTGCAGCTGCAGGATGATTTGCTGCGAATATGGGAGGAAGAGAAAAAAACGGTTGTATTTGTTACGCATGATGTTTCGGAAGCCGTGTTTTTGGCTGATCGAGTTGTGCTTATTTCGCCGAGACCGGGAAAAGTAGCAGCCCAATTCAAAATTACACAGCCGCGCCCGCGCAGGCGGGATGATTTGCAGCTGCATGAAATTCAGACGCAAATCTATGCAGCTATTCATGATGTGAAAACGCAGGAAAATCTGGAGTTTACGATTTAGGAATTTAGGACAAAAAGGAGTGGGCTGTTATGGCAGATCAAGCAATTGTAGATGTAAACTGGCTGCAGAGGCATTTAGCTGATGTTGTTGTGTTGGATGTTCGCTACTCTTCCAAGGAGCAACAATACGGCAGAGATGCTTATGAGAAAGGACATATACCTGGGGCTCAATTCGTTGATTTCAAGCTTGCACTAACGGCACCGGCCCAGCAGCATGGCGGACGCAGTCCGCTTCCATCGCCCGAGCAGCTTGCCTTTACGTTCGGTCAGTTAGGAATTGATGAACGAAGCATAGTTGTTGTCTATGAAGATACCAATGGACCTGCTGCTTCCCGTCTTTGGTGGGCGCTTCGCTATATTGGGCTGGATCGTGTTTATGTGTTGGATGGAGGAATTATGGCTTGGGAAGAAGCGGGTTTTGCTTTGTCTACAGAAGAACCGCAAGTGGAGGCAAAAATATTGGCGCTGCAGCTGCGTGACAATTGGCTGGCTAATGTACATGATGTGCGTGCGGCAATTGCAGACGGATCAGCAGTGCTTATTGATTCTCGAGATAGAAGCCAGTACGTTGGCGAGACATCCCCATTCGATCCAGTTGCTGGACATATTCCAACCGCACGACACTACTTCTGGAAGGAAGCGCTGAATAAGCAGGAGCGATGGTTGTCGGCGGACCTGTTGCAGCAACGCTTCGGCGAGCTGAAGCCGGCAGGCAATTATATTGTGTATTGCGGTTCTGGCATTTCGGCTACGCCGAATGTTTTAGCGTTAAGGCAAGCGGGCTTTGAGAATGTGCGCTTGTATGCGGGAAGCTGGAGCGACTGGATTAGCTATGAGGGGAATCCGGTGGCGGTTGGGGATGAGGAGAAGGCGGAAAAAGAATAGCAGTTTTTACTCGATGAAAACATCGCCTTGCGGCTTATGAGCCGAGGCGATGTTTTTTTTGCTTCGAAGTCAACAGGGAATCAACGCTTGTGCTATGAAAATACTTAATTGAAGCCTAGAATCCAATGCAAGCCTGTATCCGTCACCTGGCCTTGATGCATCTTACTACTTTGTACGAATTTTTAGGGCTCTACATGCCTAATCAACATTAACACTAAGAGACTCCAGAGGAGCGAACAACAACGAATTAACAACCGTATTACAAAGGATAGAAAACCATAATTCCCTGCTTTCGCACTTACAAATTATGCTATAATTAGACAGGCACGTGGAACGGCTTGCAAGGGTGGTCGGCTACCTCTTTATAGAAGGGAGGGATGCCCATGGAGGTTAAAGATGCTTTGACGTTAATGATCGGATTCGGTGCGTTAATTGTAGCGCTGCTGACGTTGGTTGTTGCCATCATTGCAATAGTTAACCAAAAGAAATAGACCGCCCCCCTGCAAGGAATGCGGTCTATTTCTGATCTCATACCCGAAGCCGACCGCCTTTGAAGCGGTCTACTGTGCTGCCGGAGTCGTGTTAGTGCACGGCTCCTTCTTTAGTTTTATTATACCGCCCCCTGTTTATACGCGCAACATACAGAATTATTGGTATTTAATTTGTATCGAAGAGAGGGGACTATCATGAATTTGTATTATTCTATGATCTGTCGATTGCTGGACGGTAGGACGTCGATTCAAAATGAGGGCTATTACTACTGCCTATGCTTTTACAAGAGATGATTGCACGGATTATGGATTCGTCATGACAAAGACGATCGAATGAGACTTGTTTTACAGGGTATTCCCGGATATTCAGGAATTGATGAGCAGTTTAACGAGGAAATGAACCGGAATCGGCATTTGTCGGTTGCCAATTCCATCGATTATTGGTCTGACGCCATTCATAGCGATTATAGTTTAGAACCACCATTTACTTATATACAAGAACCAGGAGAAAGAAAGGGGCAGTGATTCTCCCGAAGTCCTCCTGATCCTCCTATGAAGATTAGCTTTGTCCTAAAGTCATTTTGAGTTCATCTAATCGCTCGGTTGCCTCCATCACTTCTTCAAGCTCTTGTTCAGATAGCGATAATTTCTCTGCTTCTCTAATAAAAGTCATCGCAAGATTTAGCTCGTCCATTGAAATTGCGACATCGGCTCGTAATACATAAGCTTTGTAGCGAAGCGTTATTGATACTTCTTCGGTTTTCGAAAAAACAAGCTCAAGTACTCTGGCTGCTTCTGCAGGTTCGTCTTTGGCATATGCTAATCGGTATGCGGTTTCTAATGCATTTGTAAACCTTGACGGGTGCACCACCATGTATTGATCGTTCTGGATTGGCTTAGAGGAGGCATGCTTTTGACCAATCAGCAAGCGATTTCCGGCAGGATCGATGAGGTTAAATCTTCGATCTTCTGCAAGATTGTTGAGCTTGGTGATTCTGGGAAATCCCTGGGAGGGGACTTTCTGATAAGTCTTTTTTAAATTTCCGCAAAATTCTTTGTATACGGAATCCACATCAGGAACGCTTACATAGCACATGCTGTATGAGTTGGATGGCTCTAATTGTTTCAGAACAAAAAAATGTAATTCCACGATACTGTGTCGGACACAAGCATATAGGTTTGGCTTAGCTTGCCGATAAGTTAGTTCAAACCCCAATGCTTGGTAGAAATCCAAATGTTCGTCGATGGACCTGCAAGGGAAAATAGGAATAGCTACGCCAGTTCGATTTGTTGACAAGTTATCAACCTCCATTTACTAGGTAATTTCATGCCGTAATCACCTTTTTTTCAGTGAAATCATCTTACTCCCTTATCGTACATCATTAGGGCAAATGCTAATGTTTAATTGAATTTATCCTTGTAGTACAATATGTAATAATTAAAACCCGTCATATGCTTTAATTATCATTTGTAGGTTTAAGAAAGGAGTTCAGATGAACGGTATTGAGATCGCCAAGAAATTGAATATCAGCACGAGTGCGTTAAGGCATTATGAATCTTGGGGTATTGTTCCTAAAGTTGAGAGAGCTGCGAACGGGTATCGCATCTATACAAAGGAACATGAGGCTTATTTTCAATGTATACGTGCGCTTATTCCCGGATTTGGGATGGAATTTGTTCGAGAAGTTATGCCACGCATTATAAAGGGAGATAAACTTGAGGTTCTGTGGCAAATGAACAAGGCACAAGTTGACCTCCATTTTGAAAAGGAAACCTTACAAAAAACAGTAGAAATGCTTGACTTAAAACAACTGGCTAATATTCCGAAGTACTCCAATAAAGATTTTTTTACAATTGGAGAGGTAGCAAAAATAGCGAATACATCTGCTTCCTCAATTCGTCATTGGGAAAAGGAAGGGTTAATAAAGCCCAAGCTTCAAAATGGAAATGGATTTCGAATATACAGTTCCTCTGATATTCGCAAGGTACTTATCATCCGAGCCGTTCAAAGAGTTGCTTATTCCTTAGATATTGTCCGTGAAGTATTATCGGAGCTTGATAAAAATAACATGTCTCAGGCTAAGGAAATTGCTCTTAAATCTCTTCAATACATTGATTATGCATTGGTTGAGCAAGTGAGAGGTATCGCATATTTGCACAGACTTCTTGAAGTTGTGTCAAGGAAAGAAGAACAATAGGTGCAAATAAAAATCTCTATTTGCAAACAACCGCCAGCAAGTTGCATGCAACAGCAGTGCAACCTCCGTCTGTTCACAACACAGACCATCCAGCCTCTGGGTACCTAAATATACAGTATAGGACTCGAAGTGCATCGTATGTGTGGCGATGTACTTCTTTGCGTTGGTGAAAAATTAACCGTTTGAGGGTTTTGACCGTTCTGCTGCGCAGGTTCTGTATTTGCTTGTTGTCCATGTTTTGCATGTTGCTTATGCTATAATTTGTTGAAAAAGTTGTATCCTTTTAGGTGTTCGGTTGTCTAATAGGTAGCTGAGAGAAGGGAGGGGATGGGCTGGAAAGCTTTGCTGATGTCTATAAAGCGTACGCGGATCAGGTTTTCCGTAATGTGCTGTCGTTGACTGGGCAACGAAAGACGGTTTACAGCTATCAGGCAGACATTCGCTTGACTGATAAGCACGGGACGGAGCAATCCGCGCGAATGTCCTTGGTTACCCATCCTTATTCTGACGCACCTCACTCCTTCCAGATCGGGGGGTATATCGCCTTGGACGAAGGAAATCTGATTGGGGTACTGGCACGGCAGATGGATTATTGGGACTTGGGGAAATAAAGTAGACTACGGTCGTGCCGGGCAATACACGAAAGACAAATACATCGCCTTGTGCCCAAAGGGCTTGGGCGATGTATTTTATGCTTTAAAATCAAAACGGAGTCAACAAACGGTCTTAGAAATCAAAATTTTTCCCACCCAAATACTGGCCTCAAAACCCTGCGCATCCAATAAGCAATTATCATTCCTGGGTTCCATGAGCCGCGACTATGCTCCATGTATTGATCGTTGATGGTATAAGTCCAGGTGGATGTAGGGCTTTTCAGCCCAAATTTTTCCCACTCCGCAGGATCATTCGAACCTCCGAGCTTTGCGAGCATTTTTACTGACTCTCTATTTATTTTAGCCGGAATTTGCTCGTATGCCCGGATGATTTGAACATGAAATTCGTCGATCGGATTGCGGTTAACAAGACCCTCCAAGTGGATGCCTTCGCGAATGTAAGAAACGTATGCCAGATGGTCAGCCCAGCACTCGTCGATATAATAAAGCCGCACGCGCTGCTCCGAAGGGCTCATTGGCGTCTCGCCTTTCAAAATTTCGAGCCGCTCCCCGTATAGAATACGCCTCTGTTCCTCCACCATATCCGAATAACGGTTCAGTTCCTGGCGGATATGGAAGTTTTGGCCCATAATGACGCGCTGAATATGTGCAATTTTGCTGCTGAGTACTGACTCTTCGAGAGCTTCATCCTGTCTAAGATTGCGAATTGCTTTATCGATGCCGAACTGAAGGATCAACTCGTCCTCGAGGCTTACAAAAAATATGGAATCTCCCGGGTCGCCTTGGCGGCCGGAACGCCCGCGCAGTTGGTTGTCGATCCTTACACTTTGGTGGATATGCGTACCAATCACGTACAACCCGCCGAGCTTGGCAACCGCTTCTGCTTGCGTGGGGTTGCCGCCGCCGAGCCGAATGTCGACGCCGCGTCCCGCCATGTTGGTAGATACCGTCACGGCGCCGATTTCTCCCGCTTTGGCGATGATCTCAGCTTCTTTTGCGTCATTTTTCGCATTCAGAACATGGCAAGGTACGCCCGCAACCGCTAGCGCCTCCGCCAGCATGTCAGACTCCTCGACGCTAGACGTACCAATGAGAATCGGGCGTCCCATTGAATGGACGGACAAGATTTCTTGTATAAGCGCCTTAAGTTTGGCATATTTATGGGTATAAATCCGATGCGGATGGTCGATACGTATGTTTGGCCGGTTAGTCGGAATTTGCATGACCTGCAGCATATAAATATTTTCGAATTCCATTGCGGAAACGTGTGCGGTGGCGGTCATGCCGCAAATCTTTGGATATAGGCTAAGGAAGTGTTGAAGGGTAATCGTACCGAGAATTTTTCCGCCGGCCCTTGGCTGCAGCCCTTCTTTGGCCGAAAGTGCGGCTTGCAGACCGTCTGGCAAATGCCTGTTCTCCGCCACGCGGCCGGTATATTCGTCGATCAGCTCGATTTTACCGTCCCTGACGATGTAATTGACGTCTTTTTTCAATAACAATTCTGCATGCAGCGCGCAATTTAACGACATTAATAAATGACTATTTTGGCTTTCATACAAATTGCCGCATCTCAACAGCGATTCTGCTTTCGCTGAGCCTGCTTCATTTAAATAAACGTTTCGTTTGAACTCGTCAAAGTCGTAATGCTCATCTTGCTCGAGCTGCCTAACCACTGCTGCAAAACGAATGTCGTCGTTGCCGGAAAAGCCCGGCTCGCCGGCGATGACTAGCGGTACCCGCGCTTCGTCGAGAAGCAGTGAATCCGCTTCGTCAACAATGACATAGTGGAAAGGACGATGCACGGTATCGGCTTCGTTTAGTGCGATCGTGTCGCGCAAATAATCGAATCCTGCCTCTTTGGCCGTAACATAGGTTATATCTGCAGCGTAAGCTGTTCGTTTCTCGGACAAGCTCATGCCCGCTTGAACCGAGTCTACTGTTAACCCGAGGAAACGATAGATTGGACCCATCCATTCCGCATCTCGATTTGCTAAATAGTCGTTAAAGGTCAGCACATGAACGCCCTCGCCGGTCAGCGCGTTAAGATAAGCAGGCATAACAGCAGAGAGTGTTTTTCCTTCACCAGTATGCTGCTCGATCAAAAATCTCTCGTGCAAAGCAATGGCCGCCATGATCTGGACATTATAAGGCTGTAAACCGAGCTTTCTCTTCGCTGCCTCGCAGACTAGCGCATAAGCATCGACAAGCAGCTCATCCAAAGGCGTACCCGATTTTGCTTCTTTTTTCAGCCGGAGGGATTCCGCTTGAAGCTGCCCATCGTTCCATGCTTCTAAATTCCGTTTTCTGATAATCTCCACTTTGTTCTGATAGACCTTTAACTTATTCCGGGTCTCGCGGTCTTTGAATTTTTGCATCAACTCGACAGCTATATTCATAAAAATTTAGTCTCCCCTCAGTTTAATTGGCAAAGTAAGCTTAATCTCTCTCGTAAGCCTTCTAAAACTTCATCCGGTACTTCCCTGAACTTGATATCCTCACCAAGAAAAAGCAGCCAACTTGTTAGTTCGATTAATTCTTCGGGCATATTAACATTGACAAAAGTCTTTAGAATGGCTGTGGTTTGATAAGGATTCGTATAGGAAATCGTGATTTTTAAAGGATGATATTTTTTGAACTGGGCAATCGCTTTTGGACCAAGTTCAATAACAAGATTGATATCTTCTTGCTGTTTACTTATTTTTTCTAAAATCTTTTTCTTACTTAATCTATTTTTTGTTGGATAGGGTTTGACATCTATAAGATGATCGACAGGAAAGATTTGCTTCTTTTCTTCTTTTAAGTTAAAGCCTTCAATCAGCCAAAAGCTTTTTTCACGATAAAGGTTCATCAGATAAATGGGGTAAAATGTTATTACATTCTCTTCATTGATGGCAAGCAATAAATAGCGATCCAAAAGAAGGGTTTGGATGAGTTTTTCTAATATGGGATGGGGAAGGTCTGAAAGTTCAAGCAGGTCGGGATTATTTGGGTTGGTCCCTTCAAAAAGCAATGTTTGATTTAAAAGAACTAGGTCATCTTGCTGGTTTTCCGAAATAAGACCTAGTAATTTTTCAGCTAAAGACTGACGGCTCTTTAGATAAGGAAGTTGTTGATTTCTTGTCGCCAAAAAGGCAATAAAAAGGGCTTTGACTTCATTGTCGGTAAAGCGAACGACGGGCAGGACAGAGTTTTGCATGACAAAATAGCCCCCGTCCCTTCCCACTTCAGAGACGAGTGGCATCCCCATGGCTTCAATTTCTCTGATATCTCGAATAGCGGTCGAACGGGAGATATTAAATTCCCGCATAATTTCAGATATTGTAAAATAGGCGCGGTTGTTGATATACCGCATGATGATATTAATTCGTTCAACTTTTTTCATCAGGACTCCTAAACAGTATCACTTTTTGACATGATTTAAGGTTATCATAAACTCATCAAGTGAAGAAGATAATATTAAAAAAATTTAAAAAAAAGGAAGGTTTTTGAATATGGCGAATTATTTTTTAGAAGAAAAAGACAGCTTTACCGTTGTAAGTATTGGAACTGAGCTTAAGAGTCAATATACAGACTTTGCTGGCATAAACAAGGAAAAGTCAGACTTTTGGCAAGCCGCTAGCCAAGATGGAACACTTGACGATTTAAAAGCACTTGCAACAAATGACTACGTTTTTATTGTGAACGAAGCAGTGAATAACAAGATGATGCATTATGCTGGCGTTATGTCAGAGGCACCGGCACCAGCAGCAGGAGAATCTAGAGAATCCAGAGTGGTTCAATTTCCTAAGGGGGAATACCTGGTTGTTAAAGGAGAAGGGAACACTATTGAAGAATTGAGTAATACTGTTACGGGCATTGCGTTTGGTCAAGCCTTGCCTGAAGCAAATCATGTTGCCTATGTTGGCGGTCCAAATGCAGCGGTTGTTATGGGACAGCGAGACGGCTTGTTTTATGGCGAAATGTGGATCCCTGTTGTTAGAAAATAAGAGATATGTGAATGCTTCAGTTGTAGGTTGCCCGAGGCAGGTTCTGATAAGAAGGGAAGCTCACAAAACTTTTAGGAGGGATGCATATGTCCTATATCGTTGATTTTAAAAATGTGTCTGCGATTGGTTTAGAGTCTTCACCTGTAGCAGAAACGCTTGCTGGTTTACGTGCTAACGAAGCCCGTTACTTTATGAATAAATACAAGCATGAATTTGCGGTTGTACCAGCCAGCGAAAGCCAGGAGACCGTTGATTATGTGAACCGAATTTTGAAAGAAGAACGGGATATTGAGTTTGCAGCCAAACCTTTAGAAACGTCGCGTTTTCAAGTGGAAAATATCAAAATGGCCTACGTCTTTTATGAGGATGGTCTTGAGGTCAACGTTATGTATACAGTTGATGAACCTAAGAAGAGGGCCGTTGGCTTTAAGCTTTCTGAGGGGATGGAGATACCTAAGGAGTTAGAAGAGAAGTTTAAGTTTGCCAGGCAGAAGTCTAAGCTAGCTGGAACTATTCGGGGCTCGTTTTTTGTAATTAAAGGAGAATATTAAAGAAAGCCAAAGTGAAGATGCGCAAGTTATTGAGGCTTGACCCCGTGTTGACTTCAGACAAAATACATTGCAAGGGTGTAGAAGCCCTGTGGCAGCGATTCTTTCCCTATTTGATCGGGAAAGAATCGCTGTTTCGGTTTTTATCCGAAAATGGAATTTAGAAAACACATACTGGTGAACTTTATCAAAAGTAAAGGCAAGATTTTGCTCAATGTGATTCGTAGTGCAGGATCTTTTGTGCGACACGTTCTCCAAGCTCAGGGGACGCTTGGTACAGGTAGCCGAGGACGGTTTTTTGCGTCTCGGGTGATATGACGGCCAGTTCGATGGCTATGTTATCTACCAGGTGCTCTTGCTGTAATGGGGCAAGCGTATGATAATACTGGCCAGCTTGTGTAAAGTCGTCTTGCTTGGGAATGGCGGACCGCACGAGGTGACCTTCAACAAATCTTCCATTGCCGCTGGTTACAAGGGAATCGGGCGTCCAGTTCTGCTGATGATTAATTGGAATCTTGCGGAAATCCGGACCAAGACGCCTTCGCTCCGAATCCCAATAAATATTTGCGCGGCCCTGCAGTATTTTATCGTCCGATAACTCTGCGCCTTGGAGCAGGTTGGAAGGAGAGAAAGCCAACTTTTCTACTTGTTCCATATAATTATCCGGATTTCTATTGAGTACTAATATTCCAACCGGGAGCAGCGGATATTGCTGCTCATCCCATACCTTTGTACTATCCAATGGATCATAGGGGAGAACGGACTCGTCTTGAGGGTTCATAAGCTGTACATAAAGCCCGTATTCAAACGTTTTACCCGTATTCAGCGCATCGAATAAGTCCTTGCCGGCATAATCCGGATTCTCGCACGCGAGTCTGGCCGCTTCTTGACGGTCGATATACTGCACCCCTGCAAGAGGCAACCAATGATATTTCACGTAAGTGCGGACCCCTTGAGCGTTTTTCCAGACGAAAGTATTGACGCTGTGCCCCGGGATGTGTTGAAGACTTTTGATTGTGCCCGAGTCGGAGTAGAGCCGGACTAGAAAGCTTGTCGATTCTGGTGTTCGGGCGACGAAGCTCCAAAATCGTTCCGGATCGATGAGGTTGTTAACTGGCGATGGCGAGAGCGCATTAATAAACTCGGGAAAGCGCATGGCATCCCGGACGGGGAACACAGGGATATGGTTAAAGACAAGATCGAACACACCTTCATTCGTATAGAACTTGGTGGAAAATCCGAATACGTTACGGGAAGTATCAGGCGTGCCTTTGTTGCTGACGGCAAGCGAGAATCTTACCGTGATGGGGACTTGCTGTCCCGGATTTTGCAAGAAACAAAGCTCTGTGTAAGCCGTCATGGCATGCACGGTCTGAAAGTAGCCGAATGCGCTATAACCTTTAGCATGCACAGGCCTTTCCAATATTTTCGAATGAATGAATGTCTCCAGCTTTTCATGCAGCACGCTGTCCTGTTCCAGTACAGGGCCTCGTTCCCCCACTGTCTGTGAATGCAAAGCGGGGTTATCTCTGGACCATTTGTTAGGGCCAGCTCCTTTGTTCTCGTACATCATCCAACCTCCCATGCCCACTTGTGAATTATGTAGATATATTAAAATGTATGAAGCGCTATTATGCGAATATGCCAGCACGGCGTCGAATAAGGCGTACCGGATAACGGCAAGTTTTTGTTGAGGGTGGGCATAATAGAGTCATTGTATGTAAATGGAAGGAGCTGCATGACTGGAAATGGATCATCCTTTTGTAATCTTACCTGAAGAACAAGCGCCAGAAGGTGTCGAGCATTGTGAGCTTTGTGAACTATCCAAGCAGCACAATCGTGTCATCTGGGGTGAAGGGAATTCGAAAGCCTCGCTAATGATGATTATGGATAATCCCGGTGCCCGGGAGGATCAACAAGGAAATTCATTTCTATGCGGTACCCGCGAAACTCTTCAATTCGGCATGAGGGAGGCAGGGATAGATACAAACGATGTTTATGTCACCTATTTGTTAAAATGCCGGCCGATGCGTGCCTACAATAAGCCTGAGGCTAGAGCGGCTTGTTTTCCACATCTGCAGATGCAGCTCCTGCAGAAGCAGCCGCTTGTTTTATTTGGTTTTGGCAATGTCGTAGCGGAAGCGGTATTCCCGGATAAGGAGAGCGCCAGTGTCAAGGAGTTACGAGGCAGCTGGCATGAGTTCCAGGGTACGCCAATCAGCTTCACTTATCATCCTCTTGCAGTTAGAAGACGGCCTAATCTGCTAAGGTTCTTTGTAGAAGATTTAGTATCTTTGAAGGAGAAGTGGAAGGAGATTCAACGCGCACGGATGTAGAATGGTGAATTTCTTTGAGGACTTGCCATTGGAGCGATGCGGAGAAATGCATTGTATTTGACGGTGAAGGAATGATTGGAGTTGACAATTAGTATAACGTATTACGCATATTTTACAATTAAAGCTGTAATCCTGTCTGTAGTCAGCGCCAAACGAGAAAGTCTGCAATTGTGACCCCTCCAGCGGCAGACCTATCGCTCTCCAGAGTTTAATTACTGAGTGTGATTTGTGCAGCTTATAAGTTCGCATTCAACTTATCGTTTATGTTTTGTAATCGAAGTATTTCCAAAGTGAAATTTAATATT
Source organism: Paenibacillus sp. IITD108 (assembly GCF_036541265.1). Classification (NCBI taxonomy): domain Bacteria; kingdom Bacillati; phylum Bacillota; class Bacilli; order Caryophanales; family Paenibacillaceae; genus Paenibacillus; species Paenibacillus sp. IITD108. The sequence goes on from NZ_JAZHCT010000016.1 coordinate 106,626, forward strand.
AATATCTGGGACTAAATACTTTACGGTTAATTCGAGCAGTGCCCCATGGTAATTTGTTAATAATTTTAGTTCAAAGGAAGAATCTCATTGAGTTATTGATTCATTCTATGATCAAATAAACCTAGTGATTTACAACAATACTCGCAGTTTCGCTTGCTCTTTAAAGGTCACTGGGGAGATTATATCCCGAATCATTTTATTCCAATTTGTAATACCGTGTAACAAATGCAATCTGAGTCATTTAGCGCACACTCCTAATAATAACGATTTCCTAAAAATACACATTGGAGTGAGTATACTTCTTACATATTATTTTCCTTTTCCGTTACTTCTAAGTAAACAACCTCCTATGTGCCCGATCTATCACCCTTCAGTACTACCTTTCTTCACTTGGCCTTTTTCGGTATTTCATTTGGCTTGACCTAGCCACAGGTTGATGACTCGTCTTGGCTCAGTGATATTATTTCGCAACACCTTCCTTTTAGGTCTTTTCCCTTAATGAACCCAAACGCAGCCAAGGGGGGCGTGACGTATGGACACTGCCATGTTCTCCGAGACATTCCCACCTTGCTGTTCTAATCTCCCATCTTTTTATGTATAACCTCTCAAGCATGTGGAGTCGCGGGGGAAGACGCGATTTAATTACTTAATACCCCATAGCTACCGGGAAAGAGGATGAACAGAGAGACGATTAACAGTTACAGAGCGGAAAGGTGTTCTTTCACAAGGGCTTGAATATGGTTTCTGAATATATTAAAGCGTGGGTTGAACCGATCATTTGCTCATGTGCATTCTTATATACAAAGAATGCCGGAACTCTTCGAGGAATCCGGTGTTACAACCAACTAAACCCATTCTGTAAGGACTCATAAGAAATGTAATTCTCGCAACGGCATGGGCTTAGGAATCGTGTGAAAGCGCACACACGGTTGTCTGTATGATTTTCATTATTTAAGCCTTGCTTCTTAGAAAAAGTATTATTGATGTGTCATTAGAACTAAAAACAATTATTTACATCTTTAAATCAATATGCCAATAATGATGAATATATGGTTATTTTTTACTATAACTATATCGAAAATTAAATACATGGAGATATTTAACGATTTGTATAGGGACTAAAACTCTATTAACATTACCATAATTTTCATTTAAAGTTATTATGTATTAAAAATGTTTGGAAAAAGGGGGATAGCGGTAAATAAAAATAATTGAACTAAGGAGTGGAAGTAAAAGTGAAAAGAAGAATGTTGGTATCTGTATTTACTCTATTATTAGCATTAGTATTGGGTGTACTTCCTGTATTTGCAACTCCCTCAAATGAGTCAGTACAATCAAGGGATCATTTAGATCTTGCAGAATCATTAAACTTGTCTGCTGGAAGCTATGAAGAATTAGGATCGGATCCAAATGCCTCCAGGGATACATATTATTATATTGAATATTCTTCTGAGCAGAACTCAATAAATCCTTTAAAATCAGATGAACTTAATGTAACTGTTGTTCCTTCAAATGAACATCATAAATTTATTGAAAATAAGGAAAAAAAATATTTATATGAAAAAAACACACTATCAGTAAGCCCAAAGAATGCCGGTGGTATTCTTGTTGTTGTTTCACTTGATACAGAAGCATTTCCTAGAATTGTATCAGAAGCTAAAGTTATTAGTATTATCGGTGATAAACCAAAGGGATTGGAATTTCATACAACTTTTTACAGTAGCGATACTAGAAAGTTTAGTGGTTCCGCAAAAAGTTCTTCGTTTAAAAAGGAGTTCTGGAAGTCGGAAGTTAAAGTAGGAGCAACTGCCAAACACTATTACTCAGTAAGTGAAACTGGTTTTTATTATTCAGTCGCAAAACTGAAAATTCTTGACGGAACAATTATTGTATTGCCTGTTGCAGAGTATGATTTCCTGAGCAATATGATGCTTCTTAATTCAAAAGGAGTACCGTATCCTTATTACTATGATCCATATGCAAGTCGTATTATGCATGAACCTGCTTCTGCTTCATTACCAAAAGGATACAATCCTAATGTAAAATGGACAACAACAGAAAGAGAAGCATTTAAAGATGCTTACAATAAGACATATCCATTAAATACCATAAACTGGGCTGGGGAATATACTGAGGTTCATCATATAAAGCCAAGGAATAGATATGGTGATAATAGCTTTTACAATTTAATGCCTCTACCTAAAGCATTTCATAGGTCGGCCGTGAACCCATGGTGGTTGGCATATTAATTTCTTGGTATATAATGTAATAAAAGAAATTAAGGTGAAGGGTGAAATGTGATGATAGTAGAAAAAACGATAAAATCTTTGTGTGAGTTATATAAACACGGTACACGAAAAATTCAATGTGAAGAGGGGTTTGTGTATGACAGCGAACTTATATTTTATGAACCATCTTCAAGCGAAATTTCTCGTTTACTAGAGTCATATTCCCCTTTGCCTGAAGATTATTTGAAATTCTTAAGTATAACTAACGGATTTAGACCATTTTCGAATGTTGGATGTTCCGGGGAAATCGATATTTTCTCGATTGATGAAATTTTTAGAACCAATGAGCCTTATGATAATCCTTTTAAACTTATAGTTGCATGTGTATATGATGATAACATTATTATTGATATAGAAGCTGTAGCTAAAGGGAAGAACGATTATATGTACCTGACAGAGGGACCTTGTGATTTCGATGATGCTCGATCATTGTATTGTGACTTCCAGACATGGCTAGATCGATTTGTGATGTCTCAAGGTAATAAATACTGGACTTGGCGAGTAGAAGATCGTAAATATTGAACAAATGAATGGATTGCAAGAATGCTTTTTTCATAGAAAAATGTATAGTAACACCAACGAATAAGATGGGAGCAAAATCATTATCGTTTGATTAGCTCTCATTTTTTTACATTAAAATTAGTGAGAATAATTATCGACAAAAGGTAGTGGGAAATGGCTTACATAAGCTTTAGCATTTTGAGTTGAGTTCTTTGATTTTTCATCAGTCTTCCGTTGAGACTTGATGGGTGTATTGCTCGAGCATAACTGGTCTTCTGATAGAGATATTAGAGATAGGCATGCTGTGGCTTTGAATAAAACCGGCACAGATGTGCCGGTTAACCGCGTAAAAGGATAACTCCTAAAAAAGGCATGGATACATAATAGTCTATAAAAAAATTCGATATAAGTCTATTTCTTTTTTTGCGAAAATTGTATGTTATATATGCGACCGCGGCGCAAAACGATCCATGAAGGGAGAAGTCCTAGTTATGATTTCACTCAGAAAAATAACCTTGGAAAACCGGCGTGCCATATTTAATCTCGAGGTCTCGGAGAACCAACGCCGTTTTGTTGCGTCCAATTTGTCGAGCGTCGCTTCGAGTTATGTGCTGGCAACCAATGGAGGTCATCCGTTTCCGTTTGCCATCTATGCGGATGAGCAGCCGGTCGGTTTTGTTATGCTTACTTATGGAACTACCGGATACGATCAACCAGCAATCGCAGACGACAGCTATTGCATCCTGCGGCTCATGATTGACAGGCAGCACCAAAATCGGGGCTACGGCAGGGAGGCTATGACAAAGATTCTGGCATTTATTCGCACCTTTCCGGCTGGTCCTGCACAATACTGTTGGATTCCATATTCGGCCAATAACATTGCCGCCAAAAAGCTTTATGAAAGATACGGCTTCCGCGATAATGGAGAAATCTGCAATAATGAGAATATAACCGTTTTACGGCTTTAATTTGCTGGGAAAATTACGTAACTTTATTATGATCCTACTCGTTATGATTACTAAAAGGGGGCGAGAGATCATGTATCGAGTAATCGCAGCTTTGGTTATTTCAGCCATTTTTTTAGCGGGATGCGCCGAGTCCACGGAATCCTTTCAGGGTAATACTTGGGAAATTGGAACAAGTAGTGTTGTTGTCGACTGTTCAGATGAAGTAAACAAAGGGAAGAAAGGTCCGATCAACGCCATTGGGTATGGCTGTTCGGTCGAATATACAAGTAACACGACTTTTAAAGACGTAAATGGGAAGTCTATAACGATTAATGACTTAATACCAGGCTCCGAGGTAAAGGTTGTCCTTTCCAAATCCGTCAATATCCGACGAAATATAGAAAGTAAAAATCCTAAGCCGCTTATTGCAAAAGAGATTGTTTTACTAAAGCAAGCTGACATGTCGTCAAGGCAACCGTTTGATTTTAAACGCGATGAGGTTAGTAAGGCAACCATTTATATTGGCGGCGGCTCGAATGAAGTTATCGCTGAAATCGAACAAACGGAGCAATTGAACAAATTGTCTGAACTCCTTCATCATGCCCCTCCGTATTCGGGAGCAGCACCTGCTGATTGGAACTATACCATTGCGATCGAGTCAAAGGATGGAAGTGAAAGAGTAATAGTGGTAACGGGTAATGGTCATGTTTTTATAGATGAGTCTACAAAGCGTGCTTACTCCCTGGATAAGGAAAAGTTTAATGAGTTTGTTAGTGGCTTTCAAAACAAGTGATCGTTTTCAGATATCTTGCCATGCACCAATGAGCCCGTTAAAAACGGGTTGTTGAATCGCGACTTCTATGCCGGAAAAAGGCCATTTAGGACAAAATGTAATCTATATGCGATTTGTGGTTTGTAAATGATTTATCGACACTTTGCCATAAGAAGATTGCTTTGCTAGAAGCCTCGCTAGATGCTTCGCAAGGCAATCTTCTTTACGTTCATTGCCTCCAAGTGTAACCTGTTCAGAATTAATCCTGCAAAAGTGCAGGATTTTTCTGGGGCTTAAGACAATTTGAAGGTAAATCCTGCAAAAACGGCTAGGCCCCCTAAATCCGGAGTCTTATCCACCAATAATTAAGTTTACGCAGCGTATCGCTTTTTTTTGAGCTATTACACTGCTTTATGAATGCGGAAGAATCCTCCAGCGTTTTAACCCATTCTGAAAAGACGGCTGGTGGCTTCCGTTTTAAACTACCATGCATTCTGCGGTTATTGTAAAAATCCATGTAGCTATCAAGAGCTTCATAAGCCTCCTCAAAGGTCATGAACTCTCTTTTGTTGAATAAGCCACGTTGGAGTATGCTATGGAATGATTCAATGTAAGCATTCATATCCGGGGTGCGGGGCGGAATTCGTTCATGTATAACTTCGAGGGATTCACACATGTCCCTGAACAGTTTGCTGACGAATTGCGGCCCATTGTCGGTACGAATGACTGGCATTGCGTCACCTGGTTGTACGCGGTCCTGTAGAGCATAGCAAAGGGTTTGCACGGCATGCTTTGCCTCACAAACCGGTCCTCTGTATTGCTTAACAACAACACGATCAAATACATCAATAATGCTGAGCACAAAAAGGAAACGCTTTGACTCGATGACATACCCGTACTTAATATCCATTTGCCACAGCTGGTTAGAACCCGTCACGACACGATTCTTCGGCAGTCTTCGCGGGTGCGATTGAACACGCTGGCGCGGTTTTTGAAGAATTCCTAGCTCTGAACATAACCGGTGCGATTTCTTTTTATCCAGTCTCACTTTATACTTGTCGCGGATACATTGGGCAAGAAGCTTGTAGCCATACTCTTGCTCTTCCCCCTCGATGAGTTCAAGAAGCCATTCCTTGATCTGTTCGTCGCATACACGCTCGCCTGTGAAGGTGAGAGAGTAACCGGGTATTGGGCGACCTCGCCGATTTTCTACAGGTCTCTCCGATGAAGAAGATGCCCGTTTTTTTTGATCGTAATAGGTGGATTCTGAGATACCTAGAACGCGCAGAACCAATGCAACTGGCACCCCCCGCTTAATAAATGGTTCTGCTACTTCAAGTTTTTCAGATAAGCGGGGTCTTTCTTTTTTAGCAGCTCTCTGAGAATCTCATTTTCGAGTTCTTTCTCACCGAGTACTTTAACGGCCTTTTCATACCGTTGCTCAATCTCTTAGAGTCGTTGCATTTCTTGTAGGTGCTCGTCAGCAACTGGAATTTCCTCCGCTGGAATAGAGTCACGGTAATCTCTTATCCATGTTCGGATCGTTTCAGGATGGATGTCATACATGCGGGCTAGCGCCCCTACCTTTATTCCAGCCAGTGCTTCTTTAACAATTTTAATTCGTGTTTCCTCTTTCAGCCTTTTCCCCATTCTGAATCATCTCCCTTACCCTAAGTTTAATTTATTGGGTGGGAGGACTCCAGCTTAATTAGGGGGCCTAGCCGCTTTTGCATCATTATTGTATTGGCAACGGGTTTGAGCGAGCCTATTGGATCAGCATCGGCAAAATCTGCTTACAAAGGCGGACGCCGCTTCTCTAGTTCCTATTCGGAGTGCTTTACATTGAAATTTTTGACAGATGCGAAATAGCCATTGAGGGTATCTGCTTTTCTTCAGGAATATTCTCGTATAATAGCTGTTCTTTACCTGTTTCATACATACGCTTGCTCATGGCGGCAATCCGACTCTTGTTGAAATCAATAAAACGGAAATCGACCTGACGCAGACTGTCCATTTCTGTAATGCGGCTTAGGTCTTCCGCTTTTATTCCGTTATTTATTTCTCTAAGCTCCAAAACCTCCAAACGGTCTGCTGTCCACAGGTTCTCAATCTCTCGCAATGATTTCATGAAATGCAGTTCAAGCTGCCGAAGCTGCTTCATATTTGAGAAATCGCATAGCCGCTCGACTTTGGGCAGCGTTAGATGAAGATAGGCCAGATTATGCAATGCGCCCAGTGCATCAATATTTGTCAGATTACGAACGGAGGACAGCTTCAGCATACTAATATTTGAATTAGCCAGCGCATCCAACGAACTATTCAGAGTACAGCTGTCTATTGACAAATACTTAATAAGAGGCAATTCTGAAACAAAATCCAGTTGGTCAATCGCACAGTTCAGAATAAGTGTATTCAGCATCATGCAATCGGCAATCGGCGCGAGATCAACAAACTTCCCGCTGAGCCAAAGGTATTCTAGCTGTTTATAATTTCTGATGAAATCAAGATTTTGTGACTTTTTTGATCTAATGATAAGAAATTTCATCTGCCTGAGCGCAGACAGGATACTCAAATCTTGTGGTTGCTTGACACTCAGGTCTAAAGCGGCAACATGCTTCAATCCTGCGAGTATCTCCAGAAATTTTTCTGTATAACGGCCTTTTTCCTCAGGATTGTATACACTCAAAATCAAGTCAGGTCGTTTGGAAAACACCTGTTTATCTAGAAGAAGCAGGTCATCTGTTAAGTCCGATCCAACCACAAAGCTGATGGTTGCTCGATTCCGCAGCTGTTTTACAGCACTGTTCATTTTGGATGCGGTCCAGGGAACACCGCTCATCGAAGCAGCCCACGGTTCACTCATTCATAATCACCCTCCATTCTTTCGGCTCTGCCTAATATTTCTATCCTATCAACTATTCTTCATTTCTTAAAGAGAAATATTAAATGGAGGGCGGCCACTGCAACCGACCATCTTTGCAATTAATAAATCCTTCAGTGGTATGGGAGCAATGGAAACCTTGTGTTCTCTTCCTACGTATATTATTTACCAGCAAAGCTGAACTTTGCCATGGGAGTGGTATCTTGACATTTGTATTTTGGGCAACTAAGCTTAATTGGAAAATAATTATAACAGGTATAGGGATGTTGAATGTTCCTTTCATAGATATGGAGATTAGGTGGGTGGCCAGTGGAATTTATTAAATTAACTTGTCCAAATTGTAATGGGAAAATTGAAAAAAAAGAAGGGAAAACATTCAAATGTCCTTTTTGTGAAACGGAATTATTATTGAAGGAGAATAAGGTCTATTTCGTTGAGCAAACGATAAATAATTACTATGGGACATCTCCCGCCTCTGTAAAACGCCAGAATGCGAATACGAATGCAAAGCGCATTTTAATCGTACCGATCGTACTCATTGGCGCATTCTTTCTATATTTTTTCTTGAACAGCAATCAAACGGAATACAGAAGCGAAACAAAAATTCCTATTCGAACTATGCCCGAAAGTGAAGTTGTTTTGTCCTTCTTAAAAGATATATTTAATAAAGGCGAAGCGATGCCGACAGAAGAGGAAATCGCAACAATCCGATATTTGTCTATCGGCTATAAAGAATATCAGTGGCACTTTGCTTACAGTTTGGACGATCCATTTACGAATAAGCAAGCTGAAATTACAGATTATGTGATTACTGACAAGCTACTTAATACACAAAGAATTGAACAAAAAGACTTTGAGGCATTTAGCGGGCTATCCGTGTTACATCTGAATAATGTATACGAAATTTCGCAAAGTGAGAAAGTAAGCTTTAAGAATATAGAAGGGTTAAAAAGTTATACAGGCAGCTTTAACGAATCGTTTAGGGAAATCGCTCATTATTTTGATGATAAAGCTAAAGTAACTGAACTTTCCATACAAATTCGAAATAACAATGAATTGGCTTTATTATTAGAGTTTCCGAATTTGCAGTCGCTTGACATTTCATATGCCGATGAGTCCGTTACCGACTTTCATATCCTGAATCAGCTGTCATCATTAAAAGCATTATCTTTAACAAGGATTAATGATTTGAAGTGGTTATCTGGATTATCTGGTTTGAAATCATTAACACTTAGTTATAGTGAAGCGACAGATTTCAGCTTGTTTTATTCCCTGAGTCAGCTGGAAGAGTTGAAGTTTTCGTTCGTAAAAAATTTAAAAACACTGGATTTTATACAAAATATGCCTAACTTGCAATCGCTTGATCTTGAGTCAGTAGATATTACAAATTTAGAACGCCTTAGAGATAAGTCGTCGTTGACAAAACTGCGTTTATCTTCTCTTTATAAATTGGAGTCTATTGACGTTGTAAATAGTTTAACTTCGCTGACCGAATTGGAGATAAAAGGATATAGTGGCACTGTATCACCGATCGTAGCGCCGAATTTAAAGAAGGCTGAATTAAAAGGTTCTTTTATACCCATGTTAAAGGCGCCTGCTTTAAAATCTTTAACTGTTGACGACACAGATTTGGATGGAGCAGATTTAGTGAAACACCCGCAGTTAGAACAAGTTTCAGTGATGGATTCTGGAAGCTTTACAAATATTAGTTCTTTGAATCGTCTGCCAAAGCTGCAAACATTAAATGCAAATGATACGTATTTTTTTGATGAAACGAGTGAATTATTTAATTTGCAGCATCTAAAAACATTAAATTGTTACGATTGCAATTTCCAAATAAATAGCGAGAATCCATTTGCGAATAACACGCTGGAGCATTTAACTTTGACGAAACCATCGTTTCGAATAGGTAATGGTGACTGGCTGCATGATTTGGATAAGTTGACGCCTTACTTTGCAGATTTTACAGCTTTACGATCATTTACAATGCAAGACGGCTCCATTCAATCATTAGCATTCATGAAAAATTGGCAGCAGGTTGAAGAGCTTCATTTAGAAAATAACGCTATTTCGAATATTGAGCCTTTAGTGAATTTGCCAAACTTAAAAAAGCTATATATTTTAGGAAATCAAGTGCAGAACAAGTCTGTACTTGATAAAGGAATCTTGATTTATTAATGTAATGAAACAATCATAGCCGCTGAAAAAAAAAGCGTCAAATAATCCGCTACAGGAGGGGACTATTTGACGCTTATTTTCGTTCAAATATAAGTTTTTGTATCCCTATACCAGTTCTTATATTTCATCGCTAAAATTCGCCTGTCCATAGGACGGAGGAGCCGCAGCTGCTGCCTATGATTCATTTTTCGGAATATTATTTAAACTTGGCACAAAATCGGCAGCTTTATTGCTAGTCAATGTTTGAGCTTCTTCAGTGAAATGAGCATTGTTTTGTTGATTGTTCTTTTTATCTGCACGATTATCCGCGCGGTCCATTTTAGGATCGGCACTATTTTTTGGCATGACATTCACCTCCATTATCTAACACATAGTATGAGAAGGCGGATTTCTTTTTATTCTGGTATCCTTGACGCATAATTCTTACTTGACTAAATAAATTAACTCGTGTTAATATTTTTACTGAAGGAGTAAAAGGTGGGTGGAATAATCGGTGATGTTTTCAAATATTTCTTTGCGAGAATTAAAAAAAGCCAGAACGAAAGTTACATTATACGAAGCTTGTTTATCCTTAATGGAAGATAAGATGTTTCGAGAAGTAATGCTTGATGATATTTGCAGAAAGGCAGAAGTATCACGGGTTACTTTTTTTAATTTTTTTCAAAGAAAAGAGGATTTGCTTATTTATTTTATGCGTGTCTGGTTAACAGAACGTGTAATCGAGATTGAAGCGGAGCAGAAACGAGGCTTCGCGGTTATTAGGCATCTATTGAACAAAGTGGCGCAGCAGACTAGGGAAAAACCTGGTTTAATGCCTAGCTTGATATCATTTTTAGTCGAGATGAAAATGCATCCTTGCATGCCGGAACTAAGTGAAGCCGAAATCGGGTTATTATTTCCTGGTCATGAGGAGCTTGGAGCTGAAACACCTGATATGTATAAAATATTTTATCGAAGTATGTCTGAGGCGATTGTTGATGGTGAGCTCAAAAATGAGTTTACGGCTGAAACTGCTGTAAAGGTATTGTTTACTGTGTTCTACGGGGCATTTTTGACCGCTCAGCTGTATGACTCCTCGGATATTGCAGATTTTTATGAAACCCATCTTCAATTGCTTATTAATGATTAAGGAGTACTCAAATTATGAGCAAAGTTATATCCGGTCGATATACAGCGCAAATGGAAGGCCCCTTTGTTGTTTTTATCATAGGTATGCGAGTGAATAAAATATGGGCTGTACATAAGTGGCTGCCGGTTTTCAAATCGATGAATCCTATGCTTCAAGAATTGTACCGTAATCCTGATTTAGGTTTTCTAAGCGCCAGTTTTCACTTATCGTGGAGAGGAATCTCTATTATACAGTATTGGAAGTCCTTTGAGCAGTTGGAACAGTATGCAAGGGAAGGGGCTGCCCATCTGAAGGCATGGCGTAATTTTAATCAAAAGATAGGTACTAGCGGCGTCGTTGGGATTTACCATGAGACATATCTCGTTCCTGAAGGACAGTACGAATGTCTGTATAACAACATGCCCGTTTTTGGGCTTGCAAAAGCAGGCAGTCATGTTCCAGCTACTGGAAAACGTGAAACAGCAAGCAGAAGGCTTGGCCGGGATGGAGAGCCAGCTGTCCCAACGCCAGCTAATCCATGAGATAGACAGCAATTAAACGAATAAAAATCATTATATAACAAGTGGTATGACATTTTATGTCATACCACTTGTTATATAATGATGGCATCAATAGAGAAATGGGGTTGGAATAAATGCCAAAAACAAAAAGAGGCCGTGTGCTTTGGAAGCTTCCGTCTCGCGGGAGAGGCACCTGCCCGTTATGTGGAAGTACAAGAATTAAACTTTTGTATACACAGACAAACTCAAATGGGAAATCTGTTCAAGTATGCAAGCGATGTGCAAACGCTCCACAGGAAAAAGTGGACGCTATAATCTTCTAACTTTTGTTGCAGGCTAAAGCATTCAATGCTGTAATGGAAAGAGAGGAAGGTTGGAAGGGGCTGTTAGGGTATGAGCAATATGCATCGTATAGGATGGTTTGATCAGCAAGTGCGTGCGGGAAAATACCCGAACAGCAGTCTTCTTGCCGAGCAATTCGAAATTTCTAAACGACAGGCTGCACGTGATATTGAATATATGGAGGTGTCCCTCCGTGCACCTTTGAAATATGTAGCTAAACATAGAGGCTATTGCTACCAAGATGAAACCTTTGTTCTGCCTTATGTGTATATGACGGATGAGGAGAAAGGGATATTGAAATATCTCGCGCTTCGTTATCGGCATTACAATTATGATCATTCGGAATCTGTTCGTCGTGTTGCCGATTTGCTTGGGCGATTCGAAGGCGAGGAGGAGTGGAACGAAAATCAGCTTCAGCTGCCGGTATTTCATGTGAATTCACAAGTGATGCAATACATAGAGCTGCTGTCGCATGCGATATCAGAGAAGCTGTCGGTTCATATTTTATATAAAGATCATGAAGGCGAGCGTTATTTTCATGTAAGCCCGGTAAGGTTCGCCGCCCGTTACCATGCTGATTATATTCTTGTATATGATGAAGCAGATGATAGGTCACTCAGCTTGAGGTTGGACGGTATTCAACAACTTTCTGTCGCTGGTGTTTCTTCAAAGCGCGATCAACCGGTTCCGGCGGTGTATGGCGAAGGACAGAAACCTGTGCGCACGCCATATGCTGCCAAGGTGAAATTGGCAGCACCGCTTGACGGGGACAGCTGGAATGGCTACCGTGTACTGTCTAAGGAGCAGCTAGTGTATTCCATTTCCTTTTTCGATACAGACAGCTTTTTGCAGCATTTGATCGTTAACGAGTGGGAGGAGCTTATTTCTCCGAAATGGCTAAAGCAGAAGCTTCAAAGCAGATGTGAACAGGCGTTGAACCGGTTGAAGCGTACAGAGTAGAAGGCGAAGGAGGGGAAAGGAATGCCGAGTATGCTATTGGAACGTTTGACGATGAAGCGGGAATCTAAATCCTATATTGACAGTCTCCATGCGATATTGACGGATGCTCATTTATTTGACGGCCCAAAATACAGGCTTTCCGGTCTTACCGGGATGGCGTTCAAATTTACAGTCCACGAGAGGCTGCTGCCGTTATCGGTAACAGCTTATGGCCAGTGGACTGCAGAGCATAAGCCAGCGATCGATAATTTAGGCTTATTCACGGTAATGGATGCCGGACGTACGAGACATCCTACATTCCGCCATTACCAACAGGATGCGGTGAACTGGGTGAAAGGCAGTCTGGAGCAAGGGATCGGTGTGATTTACTGGCTGCCGGAGTTTGGTGTTATTAGCGGCTATGATGATGAGGATCGCGTGTTTTTCGTACAGGATGGACGATCGACGGAACCGCAGATTGTACTTTATGACAATTTTGGCATTAACTTTACCGAGTTCTGGTATTGTCAGATACTCGGGGATAAGAAGGTAGATATTCCATACGAGGCGATGCTTCTGGAATCGCTTCGCCTTGCTATTTCTGACTGGGATACGCCTTACAAAACATTGCCGAACAAGGATATAGCTTCTGGCAAGCTGGCCTATGATTTTCTTATAAGCGCTCTCAACAAAGGTGATTATGACGAAGGGGGCGCGGTTTATATTCTGGACTCCTACTTCCATTCTCGTAAAGAAATTAATGCTTATTTGCATGAAGCCTGCGGTATTTGGCCAAAGTTGGACGATGCTTCTGCTTGTTACGATCAATTGGCGGAGGCTATCCCGGATATGAAGAGATGCATAGCTACGACGAAAGAGGGGCGGAAAATTAATCGGGCCCAATGTAGCAACTTGATCAAAAGGCTGGCAGAGGCTCAATTGTTGGAGGATCAGGCAGTTGGGTTATTTCGTGAAGTTTCGCGCACTTATCCTGATCTGAAGCGGTCCATCGTCCCGCGTTGGGGAACACATACGCCAAAGTAATTAAATTGGCACAAAGAGGTGAACATATGGCGGTCATTATAGCCGATTTGAAAATGTCGATAGAGTCGGAATCTTATATTGACGCAATGCACGCTATTGTAGCTTACAAGGGATGGTTTTCATTCTCCAAGCCGGTGCTGGCAGGAATGACGGCGTCAGCATTTCGGTTTACGGTCAACCGGCGGCTAACAGCAGAGTCGCATACAGCCTATAATTGGATAGCAGAAAATTTCCTTGCTGCGGATTTCATTGGAGTGGCCGCTTCTTCAGCTGCAGGCTTTAGCTTCGATGCAACCTTTCCGCTTTATAAGCAAAATGCTATTGCACAGATTAAAGAAGCGATAGCTGACGGTACAGGAGCGATTATATGGAACGATAAATTTGTGCTTGCCGTTGGTTACGATGATGCGCAAGAAATATTGTTCCTATCGAATGGCCGCACGGAGGAACTGGAGCTCCTGCCCTACGAGTCATTTGGCAGCAATGCTTCGCCTTATTGGTATTATCAAGTATTCGAGTCTCAAATACCGCTTGATCATCTGGAAATTTGCCGAGAATCGCTTATGCAAGCGATTAATAAATGGGAAACTCATGATCCAATGCTGCCCGAGAAAGATTATGCCTGCGGCAGAGCGGCTTATGATGCCTTAGTCATGGCGATAAAGAGCGGTGATTTCGACCACCGGGGATTGACTGTCGTTATACGCAGCTATGCTGCCGCCAAACGAGATATCAGACTATACTTTGTCGAGCTGAAGACGTATTGGCCTAAGCTGCAATTAGCAGAGGAGCAGTATGTGTTAGTCGAGGCGGTATTTCGTGAGGCGGAACAGCTGGCGGGTTCGATTTGCAGGCGCAACGGGCTGGATTTTGAAGCTGGCAAACAGCTTATTGATATACTTGCTAAAGCTCAGCAAGCAGAAAATAGAGCGATTGAAATCATCAAAGTATTTATGCGCGAAACGATAGATATTCGGAGAAACGATATCGCTTTAAGATAAGGATATTTCAAACATCATCACTCCTTCAGGTGGTCGGCTCCGGAGGGGGAAGCCACTATAGCAAACCGCATAAAGCTCAAAATCTATAAGTTTGTTAATGGGCAGCTTCAGGTCACTATGGCCTGCAGCTGTTTTATTTTTGATGTCCATAGCGAGTTGGTTTATAATCAAAATACTTCAATATTTAGTTGGACGAGCTATATAACAAGGAGGCGTAAGAGTATGGCGACTTCGCAAAAAAATGTAAGAACCTGCAGCAAAGGGCACGAGTACTATAAAAGCAGCGATTGTCCCACATGCCCAGTCTGCGAGCAAGAACGCAAGCCTGAAAACGGATTTTTAGCTCTTCTTTCAGCACCTGCAAGACGTGCATTGGAGCATAATGGCATCACGACGCTGCAGCAGCTTGCAACCTATAGCGAAAAAGAGATTATGAAGTATCATGGGATGGGGCCGGCCTCGCTGCCAAAGCTCAGAGCTGCTTTGGAGGAAAATGGGCTGTCTTTCAGAAAATAAATAAACGACAATTTGTGGCATGAACACTAACATTTCAAATGTAAAAGAAGGTCGCCATCCGGCTTGATAAGCAGGCAAGGAAGGCGATCTTTTTGTTCAAGTATAGGAAAGTATAAGTTTTCACCTTATACCTGTTCCTATACTTCATCGGTAAACGCGCCTCCTTCGTTCAAGCGAAGGACGGCGGAGCCGTTTATCCTTGGTTGCAAAGCTTAAATAGCTGGAAACCAGACCGATGAGAAACCTGTTTCGGTTTCGACAGTGTAACGATTGCCGGAAGTCTGCCGGTGCTAGTAATGGCTCAGGTAACCGGCGATATACGCAGCTTGCTGTTGCCGTACTTCTTCATTAAAGTGCACATGATCGCAATAGGCGGCTTCCCCGAATACTTGTGTGAACTGGTACAAATCGATGGAAGGGACGGCGCTTGACGACATAATTTCATCCGCAGCGGCATTATAGGACACTACATCTTCATGGAAACGGTGAATCCCCGGACATCTGCTATTATGGATTTCTTCCAAGGCATCGGTCGTTCGAATCCAGATGAAAGAGCGCGCCATCTCTTGGGCAATGCCAGCAATCTGCGATAAGTTGTCACGGTATTTCGCAAGTTCAACTTGTTTATCGCCTGTTGCGGGATCCGTCTTAATATCGTGCAGCCCGCAATTGATTAGCAGTATATCGTACTTGATTCCTTTGCTCTGTTCCTCTCGCAAATATTGCAAAACCATTCCGCTATCGCCGCCATTGGCCCCGACTGGATTGTTCAGATCGATGAGCGCTTGTTCTTCACCCCGCTTGCGATCATAGTGAAAGCGGCCTGCGATCATTTGCTTCAAATACGGTCCATATTGGATCGATATGCTGTCTCCTATTACAAAAAGACTTCTCATAATTAATCCCTCTTTTCCAGTTTATTCAAGTTTTTGGTTGGATTCTCGAACGATAATATTGAATTCTAAATGAAACAGGAGGCCTTGTCTAACTACAATTATGAGACTGTCGATTAACTGTGGATAAAAGCAACAAGCAATAGAAAGGGGGCCACTGCGATCAAAATGGGATTCCACCGCTGTTGTAGTCCAATTTATACGAATAAATATCCCCATAAAGGATAAAATTGGCCTATAAAGGCGGACGCTGCCGCTTCTCCATTCCCATTCTTGCTCTCCGTTCCCCCTTTCTTATTGCTTATCAATAGTTGCCCACAATTAATCGACAGTCTCATTGTAGTTGTTGGTCTGTCCTGCTGGGTAGACGATAATAACAAAATTAATATTTCTTCAGGAAATTGGTTGAAAAAAATAGTAGATTTCCGCAAAGGACTATAGATCAAATCCTTTGCGGAATTGTAACGGTGTATATCCATTTTTTTGTTTAAAGACTTTGCTGAAATGCCCCACATCATAAAATCCTGCCAAATTTGAAACTTCTGTAATGCTAGTATTTAAATCCAATAATAAGCGTTTTGCACGGTGGAGCCGGACGTCAGTAACCATTTGCATCGGAGTCATTCCGAACAGCTTCTTAAACTCTCGTGTGAAATGATACGGGCTCATGTTGGACTGACTACTAATTTCCTCCAAACTCATTTTATTTGCATAATGTTCCTCAATGTAATCGAGCGCAGGCTTTAATTTTGAATATCGTTCTATGTACCGGCTTGGATTTACATCCGAGCTTATTTCATTAGCGTATATACGTAGAATCGACATGATTAAAGTATAAATTTCAGAAATAATAATTAATTCATATCCGATAGGCTTTGTCGTATTTTCTTCAATGACGGTATTGAACCCTTCATTTAATTTTGGCCAGAGCTCATGGGCAGGCGTATATTGATTTTTTATCGCTCTATGTCCCAGAAGTGAAGAAATCCATTGCTCAGTCTGTTGGTTTGCCATAGCACGATACAATAAAATTCGATCAAAGATCATACCATGAATTCTTGATTCTGTATCATGATTCATAACAGAAACGGAATGAATTTGACAACTATTGAAGAAAAAAATATCTCCTTCTTCACCAATGAATGTTTGACTATCGACTTTAACCTGTACGACACCTGTAACGATTTTGATTAATTCTAAATGTTCATGCCAGTGCGGGAGTACGAGGTAATGATCGACCATTGCATTTTTCCCTACATTTGAAATTCTGAACGGAAACCGCTGCTTATAATCAACAATTTGTCTTTGAGTTGTCATTATAAGAAACCTCCTTCATGTAACCGCTTTACCAGATGAATTTTATTATACTTGAATTTCTTAAAAAATGTGAAGTTGAGCAAGAATATACAAAATAATAGCAAGAGCTTCCATAGACGACCTTTAATTTTGGTTGCTATGATTGTTAATAAGATAAGAATAGAAAACGATTTCTATACAAGGAGGAGAAACGCAAAATGTCTCTTGTGGACGTTAGTTTTTAGTAGTAGTCAGGTACGACAATCATGAAAGGCTAACAACTATAATTCGGGAGGTTGCATATGAAAGGCTTTCGTCATTATAACCGTCATTTGGCGGTAATAATCATAGTAGGATTGATCGTATCGCTGTTCAGTACATCCATAGGAACAGCCGCAGACAATACTGTTAAAGCTGGGCAAGGTAAAAACGCGTTTCGAGATATTCAAGGTCATTGGGCCGAGGAAGCCATTGCAGCATGGTTGGAACTGAAGCTGGCTTCAGGCTATACAGATGGTACATTCAGACCGGATCAGCCGATCAATCGCGGCGAATTCATTACCCTGATCAATCGAGCGTTTCAGTTTGAAGCAATGGCTGAAATCAGCTTTCAAGATGTTCCTGCTGGAAGCTGGGTATATCCAGAGATCTCCAAAGCTGTTCATGCAGGCTATATTGTCGGTCGCTCTGATGGGACGGTGGGAGCAAATAGTCCGCTAAGCCGGGAAGAGGCGGCTGTTATGACAGCTCGTCTACTGCAGCTTGATACGTCAGCAAATTTGTCGGGCGCTGCAGGCTTTATTGACGCCGTAAACATTGCCAACTGGAGTATCGGTGCCGTCAAAGCTGTAGCTGCTGCCAAAATTATGCAGGGCAATCAAGCAGGAGCCTTTATGCCCAAGAAAACTCTGACAAGAGCGGAGGCGATTGTGCTTTTGGATCGCGCGATGCTGTTCAATCAACAGACTGGACAGCAGGATCGGTCTTATAATAAGCCGGGAACATTCGGTCCGGGCACCGACGCCGAAGTGGAAGTCATTAATGGAAATGTGGTTATTGAAGTAGCTGGGGTAACGCTCCGGAATCTCCACATCAAGGGCAATTTGGAGCTGGCCGAAGGAATTGGCGAAGGCGACGTTATACTGAAGCAGGTGACAGTAGATGGCACAACTGTTATGAATGGCGGAGGTGCGGAAAGCGTTTATTTGGATCAATCCAATCTGCAAAAAGTAATTATCGCCAAAAAATCAGGTCAGCTTCGCGCTGTTCTCGACAATAATACGCGGATAGCTATTCTAATTATCCAGTCTTCCGTTATATTGGATATCCCGAATGGCTTTATTCAGGAGCTCATTATCGATAAAACGGCAGGCATAAGCCGGGTGCATGGCGAAGCCCAATCCTTGATTGAGAAATTGACGGTGGATCAAGTTATTGCTGTAACAGGGAAGATTTGCATAAAAAGGGCCATTATCAACGAAAATGGACGCGGCACAACCTTTGAACAAAGGCCAGAACTTGTAGAGGGTGCGGGAACTGTTCCTGTTATGGTAAGCAACGGAGGAGGCTCTGCAGCGACGCCAGGACCGAGCCCGACTCCTGATCCTGGTTCAGGTTCCAATATTGGAGTCGAGCTCGTCAAAAATGGAGGATTTGAGCAAATCGGTGCTGAAGGAGTACCGCTAAATTGGGGAGTAATAGGGGATAAATGGAATGAAGGTATCAGCGCTGCAAGTGAAGCTGCAAAAACAGGCAGCTACGGAGTAATTATTGAAACCGCTAAAGCCAATAATCCATGGGTCAATCAAATGTTTGCGGTGGATGAAGGAGCAACTTACGAGCTTCATTCCTGGTTCAAATCGGCTGGAGCAACCGGACAGGTAGGATTTAAAATCGAGTTTTATTCCTCAGAGGTTATGACGGACGAAACCTTGCTTCAAAACTATAACCACAGGGCGCTAGCATCTGAAATGGATGGCCAGTGGCACGAAATGACAACCGAGGTTGTTGCGCCGCCAGGTTCAAAGTATGTAGCCGTATTTCTCAGATTGTACGGAATCGGCAAGGTATATTTTGATGACGCTTCTGTAAAGAAAATAAAGGATTTACCTCAGGTAGAGCTTCTGCCTAACCAGATTTACTATTACAAAGATCTGACAGAAGGACAAATTCAGGTTAGCTTCACCCCGCGGGATGGGAGCATGGGCGGAAAAACATTGGACGTGAAACTTACGGATCCGGATGGAGGGAAGGTGCTCTTCTCGAAAAATGCTGCAGCTGCTTCAGAGTGGAGTACGGCATTCGATCCTTCCGTAATGACACTGAATAAGTCTTATGTCTTATCGGCGGAAATCAGAAGCGTGTCGGGCACTTTGCTGGAGCGCCAGGAGAAGAAGCTGCAACGTTTGGAGCGTCCACAATCCCTGCCGGCAAGCGGACCACTCATGGTCGATGGAGAACCGTTTTTTCCGGTTATCGCCTATCACGCCAACGTTCCCGACTATCCACTGCTGCAGCAAATTGGTATAAATACCGTTCAAGGAGTGAACGGATTGACCGACGATGCTCTACAGATGATGCTTGATGCTGCGCATGCTAATAATTTGAAGATGCTGGTTACGTTATATGAGGGCATGCAGGTTAAAGAGAATCTGGAAAGAAACATTGAGATTGTGACCAAGTTTAAAGATCATCCGGCAGTGCTTGGTTACATGATTATGGATGAACCGAAATTGAATGGAATTAACCAGTCAGAGCTGTTGGATGCTTATGAAATGATCCGAAGCCTGGATCCGATCCATCCGGCATACATGGTAGAGTCGGAGCTGGACGCCTATCGCTCGACTGGCCAGGCAACCGATATCCTGGTTACGGATGTATATCCGTATTACAGCCGCAATAATCAACCTATATCAGCTGTTGGCGACGGAGTTCGCAAGGCGGTCGCAGATGTTGACGGCATAAAGCCGGTTTGGACAGTACTGCAAACGTTTCTTATGCCGGCCACGGGCTGGGACTATCTGCCAACCATTACACAAGTGCGCAATATGGGGTATCAGGCGCTGCTTGCCGGAAGCAAAGGTCTGGCATTCTACTCGATCAATGATCCGGGCTGGAGGCTGCCTGATTCCGAATTATGGGCCGGGCTGCAAGATTTTAAAAATGAACTGCCGCTTTTTGGAGAACTTGCCATGCAAGGAACAAAGCTGTCCGAGCATGTTGACGGCCCTGTACAATGGGGCGTTTGGCAGAAAGGAACAGAGCAATATGCAGTAGCGATCAATACGACGCAAAATGTGCAATCCGCTGTAATCACTTTGCCGCAGGCCGGCAATTATATCGAGCTGCTGCACGGGGCGCCTGTAACCCAATGGAGCAGCGGTGATAACCAGCTGCAAGTCGCACTGCAATCGGAGCAGGCTGTGGTTTATCGTATATCTCCATTTTCCATGAGCCTGGCCCATATGTCTGACCGCCTGCAAGAGGCATCTGCATGGATTGAGGATAGTGCTTGGTCTGAAATGATCGCGTCTTTGCAGCAAAATGCAGACAGCCTGCAGCAGAAGCTTGCAGAGGGAGAGCAGCAGCTGGATATGGCTCAGACGCTGACACATACGGCAGCGATATTGAATCAGATTACGGCAGCGGAGGCGTGGGTAGTTGACCATGCAGGAGAATGGGATGCGGAAACAAACGCAAAGCTGAAGGATTTGTTTAATGAGCTGAAAAACGGCATGCAGCGAATCATTCAAGCGGTGCTTCGTGTTGAGGCGGAGCTTTCTGCCGAACAAATTGTGGCAAACGATACACTAGAGTTGACGGTACGTTTGCAAAATCATAGTCAGGATTCGTTCGGCAACATAACAGTTACGATTACGTCTTCACTTGACGGCGTTCAGCCGGAAACGAAGGAATGGAATGAATTGGCCAGCGGTGAAGAAACAGCATTTACTCGGCTGATTCCAATACCCGCTCCGGCGCTGACCGGCAGCTATGCAGTGGACATTACAGTAAATTATCTTTATAAAGATAATGAATTAACGACAATTCTAACAAAGAACATAAAAATTTCTGAATTACTGTCTGCCAAAATAAAGCTGGAAAGGATGACTCTTCATGCTCCTGGCATCTATCCGTTCACGCTTGAGCTAAGCAATCGTGCCACCCGGAGTGTTAATGCAGCATTGGGCTACACGGGTGAAGCTGATCAATTGAGCATAGCGTTGCCACCCTCCGTAGATCTGGAGGGACAGAAGACCGTTATTGTAAATGGTAATATTGTAGTGCCTGAAGGCATTGCAGTAACAGAGGCCGTATATGAGCTTCAAATCGAAGTTAGTGCCGAAGGAGACGTAATCAAGCGTATTCCGTTGCAAATTAAGACAGATCCGAATCAAATCTATAATCCGAGCTTTGAAATTGCTATACCGAACACAAGCTCACTGGACGGCTGGCTGCTGCGCCCGGATACTGTTTGGGACCATACGGTGTCTTATAGCGGCAACTCCTCCATCAAGATATTACCGAATGTTAATAATACTTGGAATGTAATGAGTTCAACAGCAGGTCGAACAATCGATACAGAACCCGGTAAGAAATATATTTTATCCGGCTGGATAAAGAATAGCTCGACGACCGGACTGATCGAACTTGGGGTGCGCGAGGCAGGCGCCAATGATGTCTCGGTGAAATATTCATGGGTCGCAGCTTCCAAAAGCAGCGACTGGACAAAATACGAACTGCCAATCACAGTTCAGCCAGGCACAACAAAGTTGTGGATCTACTTCAAAGCAACAGCGGATGTTGGTGGTCCGGCTTGGCTAGATGATGTCGAACTGAGAGAAGTGCCTTAGTAAGAAGCACCATAATAACATATTAACGCGTAGAGCCGCTGTATACGGTCTACGCGTTTTTTTTGTGTTGTTAGAAAAGGAAAAATAAACATTTTCTAACTGTTAATCATGTTTAGCTCAACAGTATCATAGAAACAAAATAGAAAACGATTGCTTTCATACTCTTTCTATTGCTATAATCAAATAAACTTACAAGTGGTATTGCATACACTGAAGTTTCGCAATATTGATTACGAGAGAGGGACATTATGAATAAGCCTACAACAATACATGATATAGCAAAAGCGGCGAACGTCTCATCGGCGACGGTGTCGCGTGTGCTTAGCAATAGCAACTATCCGGTCAGTAAAATAAAGCGCGAGAAAATATTATCTCTTGCGAAGGAGATGAATTATGTTCCCAATCTGCTTGGCCGGCAGTTGAAAGGAAGCAAGAGCACGACGATCGGGGTTATTGTCCCTTCGGTCATGAACCCGTTCTACTCGTCTGTCTTGTTCGGGATTGAAGAAATTGCCCGAAAAAATAATTTTACTGTAATAGCATGTAATTCACTGCATGATCCACTGTTGGAAGATGAGTATATTCGGACGATTATGGAAAAACAAATTAAAGGTCTTGTGATATCCTCTATCTCCAGTGACAAGTCTCAACTCAAGAGCATGATCAAAGCAGGTGTGCATGTGATTGCCATTGACCAGAAGATTGAAGAAGATCAGATCAACCAGATCGAATTCGATTATCATAAAGGCGGTTATTTGGCGACGAAGCATCTTCAATCGAAAGGACATAAACGGATTGGCTATGTGACTTCGAAGATAGATCGGCCCAGTCGCAAAAGCATAATGCTTGGTTATATGGAGGCTATGAAGGCGGAGGGGCTTGAACCATTGTTGGAAGAGTCAAAAGTAACATTTTCCGACAATCCGCTATCAGAATTTGATACAGGGAAGCTCTTGACGAAGAGGCTGCTGGATGGCGCTGTGCCGCCAACGGCGATATTTGCTTGTAATGATATGATGGCATTCGGCGTCATTAATGAATTGTCGGAGCGGAATATTCGAGTGCCGCAAGAGATATCGGTAATGGGTTTTGACGGAATCGACTTTGGCCAGATGATGAATCCGCAGCTGACAACAATTAAACAACCGGATTATGAGATGGGAAAGCTGGCTTGTAAAATGTTGCTTGATAAAATGAATGAAGCAGACGTTCCGTCGTTTGATATTATTCTTCAGCCTGAGTTGGTAGAACGAAGTTCTGTTGCAGAGTGCCAGTTGCAGTTAACTTAAGAATATGAGGATGATAGCGATTTAAAAGCTAAAGTCCCGCACTAAAAAGTACTCGATTACAGTATTTTGTAATAAAAAATCGAATAAAAGAAGAAAATCAGCAGATAAACCTTGAATAATTAATAAGTTATTGCCGTGTAAGGGGTTTCATGTTATAATTTTTATAGAAATCGATTACCAACAATGTGTTCGTAAAGTGCTCCTAAGTTATAACGATTTCTGAATGAATTTTGAATGAAAAAGCAATTAATTCAAAAAAGGGAGTTGGTATGTTTTGAAAAAAAGATCTGGTTTATGGATTATGATGTTGGCTTTGGTTCTGGTCTTCACAGCTTGTTCGTCTGGCGGCGGTGGCTCCAACAATACACCATCTACTTCGCCGTCGAGCGCTCCTTCGTCAGGAACTGAATCTGCTGCACCGTCAGAGAAGCCCCCTAAGCAATTGTCACTGACGATTGGTTTGCCGGGCAGTTATGAAGTTACAAAGAAAGAAATCATTGACAAGTTCATAGAAACTCATCCGCATATTACGGTAAAGATTGAAGATGCTCCTTGGGGTGATTTCACGTCCAAGATCGCAACGCAAATTGCGGGAAACACGATGCCTGATGTGTGGTTCCAGGAGAATGCCACCATTCTTGGCTATGGCAAACGCGGCGTCGCTGAAGATTTGAAACCTTACATTGAGCGCGATCTGAATGCTTCGGATTATGTCGATGCTCTATTCTCGGCACAGACGTCTGATGGCAAGGTGTGGGGGATTCCTCATGGCATCAACTCCGTAGCATTGGCCTACAATAAGAGTGCGTTCGAAGCGGCCGATGTTGATTTGCCGACAGATGATTGGACATATGCTGATTTGATAGAAGCGGCGAAGAAGCTGACGATTAAAGAAGGCAATAATGTGAAGCAATTCGGTTTTATTGGAACGGCTTCTATTACAACTGGCTGGTTCCCTTGGATAAAGCAAGCAGGTGGTATGGTTCTTGACGATACAAAAACCAAGTCGATGCTAGATGATCCGAAAACACTTGAAGGCTTGAGCCAATTGCGCCAAGGTATTGAAGAAGGTTATTTCACAAATAACGATTTTTTGAAAGCCAATGGCGGCGCACTGGAAGTGTTCGCAACAGGCAAATCAGCAATGTATATGATGCAATATAGCGAGCAAGTGTCTATGAATTCGAATTTCCCAGATGCGGATTGGGATATAGTGAAAGCGCCGAAAGCTGTAGATGGCAAACGTTATGTGCCGTTTGTTACGAATTCCTGGCTGGTTTCATCCAGAGCATCGGATGACAGCAAGGAAGCGGCATGGCAGTTCTTGAAGTTCTATCTGGGGGATGAAGCGCAAACTATTCTTGCTGAAAGTGGCTCATCACTGCCAGTAAAACAATCCGCTTATACTATTTTTGACAACAGCACGACTAAACCGTTGAATAAGAAAGGCTTCACCGAAGGTGTAGCCGAGGGCGGTGTAACACTGGATGAGAACGCTAGCTGGGCAGAGTGGAGATTGCTTGTTCAGCAAGAGGTGAATGAGGCGATTGTACAAGGAAATAAAAGTGTAGCAGATGCTTTGGCGGCCGCTCATAAAGGTGTGCAGCAAGTATTGGATGAAAATCAATAATTAATAGTTTATATCATGTTGAAAGGTGCGGCCTCGCTGGGACCAGCACCTTTCAATGCATAGAAAGGCAGGTCTTTCATGCGTAAGCAAAATTACTGGGGTTATATATTTACACTGCCATTTGTCATTAATGTTGTTGTATTTCTGATATTCCCTGTTGTTTTCTCCGCCTATATTTCGTTTACGCAGTATGATTTATTCAACGCTCCCAAGTGGACGGGGTTAACGAACTGGATCAATATGTTCAAAAAAGATGAATTTTGGATTTCCATGCGAAATGTTTTCGCATTTGCGCTTATATTCGTTCCTTTACAAACGTTATTTGCTTTTTTGATCGCCTTCCTGCTAAACCAGGCGCTTCGTGCCAAATCTTTGTTTCGACTATTATATTTCATGCCGGTCGTGACGCCGTGGCTTGCGGGCGGGGTTGTTTGGGCCTGGATGTTTAACCATCAATATGGTGTTATAAACTGGTTTCTTGGACTGTTAAATATTGATCCGGTGCGCTGGATAGATAATAAATCATGGATCGTCGTTATGGCCAGCATTGCAATTGTGAATGTGTGGAAAGGCGTGGGACAATCGATGATTATACTGCTGGCGGGCATGCAGAATGTTCCGAAGGAAGTGCTGGAAGCAGGTCAGATTGACGGTGCCTCCGGCTGGAAGCAGCTTACTCATATCGTCTTCCCGATTGTGACGCCAATGGTTTATATGGTTGTGATTCTATCTACGATATCTGCATTTCAAGCGTTTGATATATTTCTTGGTTTATTCGGGGGCATTCAGGCGGGCATTCCGCAACAGAGTGTGGTGCCAAATCTGGTTGTTTATCGAGACTCGTTCGTACTATTCAAGATGGGTCCTGCATCAGCGATGGCCTGGATATTATTCTTTGTTATTCTTGTTGTGACGCTGTTCCAACGTTACTTTGAGAAAAGGTGGGTGCATTATGACTAAGTCGACTCCCCTGCCGATTAAAATAATCATTTATCTGTTTTTAATAGTTGGTGCTGTCGCCATGTTTTTTCCGTTCCTCTGGATGATTTCAACATCACTCAAGACAAGCGGTGCAGTGGCAGCGATGCCGCCGCAGCTTATACCCAATCCTATTGATTTTGGGAATTTTGCGGAAGTATGGAATAAAGTTAATTTTGCTCGTTACACGTTTAACAGCTTCTTTATTGTAACCTTGGATATGATTGGGGCATTATTGTCCTGTGCGGTTGTGGCTTTCGGTTTAGCCATGTTCGAGTTCAAGGGGCGCGCTACTATTTTCATTATAATGTTGGCGACTTTGATGATCCCGGGTCAAGTAACAATGATTCCGACTTATTTTATCTGGAAACAGTTTGGCATGCTGAACACTTATTCTCCGCTTATTATTCCAAGCTTCCTGGCGGGCGCGTTCGGAATTTTCCTGATGCATCAGTTCATCAAGTCGTTGCCCAAGGAGCTTTACGAATCTGCGGTCATAGACGGCTGCAGTCCTCCGGGCATTTTCGCAAGAATTTATTTGCCGCTATGCAAACCGGCACTTGCAGCGCTTGGTGTATTTACCTTTATGGGCGCCTGGAATAATACGCTGGGACCGCTTATTTATTTGCAATCGAATCATTTATATACGCTGCCGCTGGGGATGTTGTATTTGAAATCAGAAAATGTTAATCAGGCACTGCTTATGGCTGGTGCGGTGATTACGACAATGCCGGTAGTAGCTGTGTATCTTATTGCGCAGAAGCAGTTCGTGCAAGGAATCGCATCTACAGGTATGAAGGGTTAGGACAAGGAGAGAGCAACCATGACAAAGAAAAAGTATGTAATTGTCGGTGCCGGCGGAAGATCGCTATACATGTTCGCCAAACCGATGGCGACAGAATTGCAGGATTATGTAGATTTCAGAGGCGTGTTTGATACGAATCGGACGCGAGCGAAGTTGCTTAGTGAAGAATGCGGGCAGGTGCCGGTGTATGCTGATTTTCATCAAATGCTTGCTGAGGTGCAGCCGGATGTGGTTGTAGTCGCCAGTACGGACTATACCCATCATTTCTATATTATTGAATCGCTTGAGGCAGGATGTGATGTCATATCCGAGAAGCCGATGACGATTGACGAAGAAAAGACACGAGCCATTCTTGAAGCTGAGCGGAAAAGCGGCAAGAAAGTAACCGTGACATTTAACTTGCGGTTTGCTCCTTATTTTGCCAAGGTAAAAGAATTGATTCAATCCGGAGCAATTGGCGACGTTTATCATATTCAGTTTGAATGGTTTCTTGACCGTGACCATGGCGCGGATTATTTCAGAAGATGGCATGCGGAGATGAAGAACAGCGGCGGGTTGCTAGTGCATAAATCGACCCATCATTTTGACATTATTAATTGGTGGCTGGCTAGCAGACCTAAGCAATTGCAGGCATTCGGCGCCCGGCGAGTATATGGCGATCAAGGCCAGCCCAAAGGCGAGCGCTGCATGACTTGCGAATATACAACAACTTGCGAGTTCTATAAGGATATTACGCAAGACCCGTTCATGGATCAATATTATGTGGGCGCTGAGCATGAAGACGGTTATTGGAGAGACCGGTGTGTGTTCGACGAGCGAATTGATATTTATGACACGATGAGTGTCAATCTGGAATACACGAGTGGGGCATTGCTCAATTATTCTTTAGTTGCCTATAGTCCGTATGAAGGCTGGAAAGCTGTTATTAATGGAAGCAACGGAAGGCTGGAGGTTGGTAATGTGCATCGCAGCGCTGATATGAGTGCGATCGAGGCTAGCACAATTACGCACCATAGGCTGGATGGTACTACAGAGCTTATTCAAGTATCCACACAAATGGGCGGACATGGCGGCGGTGACGAAAAGCTGCGCAAGGCAATATTCATAGGTGATGTCGAGGATCCTCTTGGTCAACAGGCAAACAGTTTGGCGGGAGCGGACTCTTGCTTGATCGGGGCAACAGCCAACCGTTCGATTGCAGAAGGGAAATTGCTGCAAGTGCCTGATTTGCGGTCATTATGCCAATAATGGGGAGTGGAATTTGGGATGATGGAACGTATCAAGGAACTTGAACATTATATATGTACGTTATATGAGACGAAGGATCAATTGCGACGGCACATCTACAAACGCGCTGATCAAGCTTTCGAAGCCGGCGATGAGCAGCGGGATCGGATCGATAACTGCGAGCTGTTGGAAGAACGCCGCCAAGCGATGAAGCGGGCGTTTGTCAAGTCGATTGGCGGCTTGCCGCCGAGTGATACACCTTTGAATGCTGCCGTTGTGAATGTGGTAGCTGCTGAAGGCTATAGGATAGAGAACATTGTTTTCGAATCCAGACCCGGGGAATATGTGACAGGCAATCTATATTTGCCTAGGCAGCTAGTGGAAGTTGCGCCTGCTGTCTTGTTTCTTAGCGGTCATGAAGCGCAAGCCAAGCACAGCATTCGTTATCATGAAGTGTGTTTGCGCATGGTACAGGCGGGGCTGGTCGTTTTCGCTATTGACCCAATCGGTCAAGGAGAGCGGTTATCGCTGCTGCGTAATAGCGAAGGAGAAGAAGTATGGGGGACGGCGGAGCATCAGCGTCTGGGTATTCAGTGTTATGCGCTTGGACAAAGCGTTGCCCGATATTTTGTCCACGATGCCATGCGGGCGGTAGATTATTTGGCAATGCGTCCGGAGGTCGATCCTACTCGCATCGGAGTAACAGGCAATTCCGGCGGCGGGACGCAGACGGCTATGATGATGGTTTGCGATGATCGGATCGCTGCTGCCGCGCCTGCCACTTTCATTATGAACAGACAACAGTATATGCATGCTGGCGGTGTGCAGGATGCGGAGCAAATATGGCCGGGATTGAGCGGGCTTGGCTTTGATCATGAGGATTTGTTGCTGGCATTTGCGCCCAAACCGTTGCTCGTTTGCGCTGTGAAATACGATTTTTTCCCAATCGAAGCGACACGCCGCACTGTTCAGCGCTGCCGCCGATTCTGGGAAATGTCTGGGCAGGGTGAAGGCTTGCGCTTGGTCGAAGATGAATTCACACATAGCTATACGGATGTGCTGGCAATCGCGGCGGCGGATTTCTTCACTGAGCATTTGCTGGAGCAGGGTGATGCGGAGCGGGATGCTTATCGGAGCAAAGCGCAGCGAAGCAAGCTTGCGCCGCTTGCATCTGAACAATTGCAATGTACAAGAAGCGGGCAAGTTATGAGGGAATATGCAGATGCTAAAGCGCCAAGCGATACATTCAGTATTCTGGCTGCCGAGCTTGCAGAAGCTCGTACTGCTGCCAGGGATGAGCAATCCGCTGCCGCGAGTGAGTGGTTGAAGCGAATCGTGCTGACGGATCGTGAACGCTGTGAGTTGAATCCGCGTTTCATCCAAATGCCATCGCTCGCTGGTCTTAATATCAAGTATGTGCTGTGGTGGTCGCAGCCTGAAGTGATGAACAGCGGATACTTGTTCAGCCCAGACTGTGGCACAGACGATGCGAGCGGCAGTGATCTTTCACGGGCAACGATAGCAATCGCGCTTTGGCAGGACGGCACAAAAAATTTGGTGCAGTGGTGGAACTGGATTCAGTCGATGTGCGCTTCTGGTCGCACAGTGCTTGTGCTGAATGTTTCCGCTGTTGGACCGCATGAACCGCATTTGCTATACGGCAAGCCAAATGATCGTTTCTTCGGGATGACGCATAAGCTTGCTGATGAATTGATATGGCTTGGCGACAGCTTGGCTGCGCTGCGCATCTACGATGTGCTGCGGGCAGCGGAATTTGCAGCGTCTTTGTGTAAACCGGATGATTGTCAAATAGAGTTGTATGCTGCGGGTTTATTTCGGATTTATGCTGAACTGGCCATTAAATTGGACGCAAGATTACAGGCCGGAAAGTTGCCGGGCGATGCAGGATCTATCCGCTTGTCAGAGTGGCTGGCGCAAGGCGTTGCTGATGAGCGCGATGTGATGAGCGTAATTATACCAGGAATATTGCAATATTACGATTTACAAATAGACAAGAGATAAGCAGGATAGGGAAGGTGAAATTGTGATGAAGCCAATTACAATTGCATTAATCGGCGCAGGTCTTAGAGGGATGAGATATAGTGAGTATGCCAGCAA
Source organism: Paenibacillus sp. IITD108 (assembly GCF_036541265.1). Classification (NCBI taxonomy): domain Bacteria; kingdom Bacillati; phylum Bacillota; class Bacilli; order Caryophanales; family Paenibacillaceae; genus Paenibacillus; species Paenibacillus sp. IITD108. Next base: position 136,753 of record NZ_JAZHCT010000016.1, read on the forward strand.
GCGACCGCGAGAGATGAAAATTGTAGCTGTCGCGGAACCGAATGATTTCAAGCGGGAGCGTGCCAAAGCGGCATTTAATATTCCCGAGGAGAAATGTTTCAAAAGCTGGGATGAGTTGTTTGCCGCCGGCAAGCAAGCTGACGCTGTGTTTGTTTGTACGCAGGATCGGGATCATTATGTGCCGGCTATGAAAGCGATGGAAGCCGGTTATCATGTGATGCTGGAGAAGCCAATGTCGCCAAGCTGGAAAGAATGTATCGAGCTTGAGAGGACGGCGGAAAAGCATAATCGCATTCTGACGATTTGTCATGTGCTGCGCTACGCTCCTTTCTTCCAGACTATTAAACAATTGCTGGATGATGGGAGAATCGGCCGCTTGATGTCCATTCAGCATAATGAGAATGTCGGCTACTGGCATCAGGCGCACAGCTTCGTTCGCGGCTATTTTAACAATACGGAGAAGTCCAGTCCGATGATTCTGGCGAAGTCCTGCCATGACATGGATATTATTCAATGGTTCGCAGGTGGAAAGTGTACGAACGTTTCGTCTTATGGACATTTGTCTTATTTTAACATGCAGAACGCACCTGAGGGAGCGCCCAAATACTGTCTCGATGGCTGTCCGGTTGAAGACTCTTGCGTATATTATGCGCCAAATACGTATTTGATCGAGAACGGCGGATGGAAAGCTGAGGCGGCGAGTGCCGATCCCAGCTATGAAGCTCGATATAAGGCGATAAAAGAAGGTCCGTTCGGTCGTTGTGTGTTCCAATGTGACAATGATGTGGTTGATCATCAAGTAGTGGCGATGGATTTCGACAATGAAGTTACAGTGGCGTTTACAATGAGCGCATTTACAGAGAAAACTAGCCGAACGCTCAGATTAATGGGAACGATCGGTGAAATTCGCGCCACAATGGAGACGAATGAAATTGAAATTCGTACTTTTGGTGCGGGACGAAGCGAAGTGATCAAGTTAGAAGAAGCTGCAGGGCATGAAGGTCATGGAGGCGGTGATAGCCGCCTTGTGCAGGACTTTGCGCGAACTGTTCGTGCCTGGGAGTTGGGACAAGGTGTGAAAGTGAGTCAAACATCAGCCAAAGAATCGGTGCAGAGTCATCTTATGGCATTTGCTGCTGAACGTTCCAGAGTCGAAAAAAGAATGATACAACTAGAGGAATTCTATAAGGAGGGCAATTATTATGAAAATTCATATATTTGAGTCAGCAGATCAATCGGGTTTAGAGGCAGCCAGAGAGAGTGCAAGATTAATAAATGAAGCCATATCCGTTAATGGAACAGCCAGGATTGTGCTTTCGACAGGCGCTTCGCAATTTGAATTTCTGGAGCATTTCGTCAAGATGGATATAGCATGGGAAAAGGTAGAGATGTTCCACCTTGATGAATATATCGCCTTGTCAGAGGAGCATCCCGCCAGTTTCCGCAAATATTTGAAAGAGCGCTTCTTGCAACATGTCAATGTGGGGAAGTATTGGCTAGTGGATGGTGAAGGCGATACCGCAGCGGTGCTCAATAACTTGAATCAGGAGATTAGCAAGTCCCCGATTGACTTGGCGCTGATAGGAATAGGAGAAAATGCGCATATTGCGTTCAATGATCCGCCTGCAGATTTTAATGATGATCGCCCATTCAAGGTTGTTGATTTGTCAGAGACTTGTAAAATGCAGCAGGTTGGCGAAGGTTGGTTTGCTACGATGGAAGATGTGCCTAAGCAAGCGATTTCGATGTCTGTGCAGCAAATATTGAAAAGTCGCAATATTATATCGGTTGTTCCACGTCAATCGAAAGCTCGTGCGATTAAAGATACTTTACAGAATGGGATCGACGCTAATATCCCGGCTACAATTATGAAAACACACGCCAATTGGAGCTTGTATTTGGATAAACAATCTTCTTCGCTTATCTACGAGTGGTGCTAGTTTTATGCCATTGAAGTAACCGATTACCAAGTTGAAGGTAAACAAGACCGCTGATTCGTCGGACGGTCTTGTACTTGTGTTGCATGGAGAGAAGTTCGTTATAGAGGTGATGAAGATGAAATGGCAAGGGAAGCTGATAACAACAGGCGAAGCTGTGCAGATTGAGGGGGAGAACGGCGTTATTACGGGGGTTTCTCCATTAGCGCTGCTCTCGCCTGTGGCTGCCGGCAATCAGACTTTGGGCACGTCTTTGCCTTGGATATCGGCAGGGTGGACAGATTTGCAAGTAAATGGTTTTGGGGGTTATGATCTGAATGCAGAGCAGACGACTGTCGAGGATGTTGAAGGAGTAACTCGAACGCTGCATGTCAAGGGTGTAACAAGCTATTTGCCTACCGTAATTACCGGAAGTTTTGAACGGATGCGTCAAGCGATGTCAGTTATTGCTGACTACTGCCAAACGAATCAATATGCCGCTGCTTCTATAAGAGGCATTCACATGGAAGGGCCGTATTTATCGAGCGAGGACGGAAGCCGGGGAGCGCATCCGCGAGTTCATACCAGGGACCCGAACTGGGAGGAGTTCATGCGTCTGCAAGATGCTGCCGAAGGGCGAATTCGCATGGTGACGTTGGCGCCGGAACGCGATGGAGCTATAGCGTTCATCGAACGCTTGGCGGAATCAGGCGTAGTGGTAGCTATCGGACATACGGCGGCAACAGCTGAGCAACTGGATGATGCTGTTCGAGCCGGTGCTACGTTATGTACGCATCTGGGCAACGGATCTCATCCTATGTTGCCGCGTCATCCTAACTACATCTGGCATCAACTGGCGGATGATCGTCTATGGGCGGCCTTTATTCCGGATGGCCATCATTTGGCTCCGCCGGTGCTAAAGGCAATGCTTAGAGCCAAACGAGACAAAAGCATTCTAGTTAGTGATACAACGCAGTTTGGAGGCATGCCTCCTGGAGAGTACAGCAGCCTGATTGGCGGCAAAGTTGTACTGCATGAAGACGGCTGGTTGCATACAGCCGAGAATCCAGACATACTGGCAGGCTCTGCCGCATCTCTCGACACGGGCATTGCCAATGCAATTCGCTATACGGATATGGATTTAGCGGAGACGGTCGAAGCTGTGACGTTACGACCGGCGAAGGTAATGCGGGACGAGCGGGCAGGGCGGTTGCAAGTTGGCAGCCCGGCAGACTTAACGTTGTTCGATTATGACGCGCAGAGAGGTATGATTTCAGTTAGGGAGACAGTTGTGGCCGGGCAATCTGTGCATAAGTCATAAACAGTTGTGTGTAAGTCATAAATATATGTGCATAAGTTATGGATAAACTGTTGGTAAAGTGGAGCTCAGGCGATGAAGCATGAAAAAACGTTGGCTTACTTGGCGATTATAGGAAAAGCGCTCTTTGTACTAGCAGGATCCATTTGTATCATGGTATAATGGTTGCCAAGAGTCACCTATAGAAGCATAATCTGTCGACCGTTCATTGTTGAGCGGAAGTGACGACGAACGTGAAGCACACATTGTGAGCGCCTTGAGCGCTTGCGGGTGTGCTTTTTTTGTAATGCCGGAAAGATGAATGGACAGCCTTACAGCTATGAATTAATTGATAAATTGACCCAAAAAATAAAAAAATGTGTACAAAAAAGCGTTTTCATGAAAATCTATTCCAGAAATCGATTACTATATTCTGTGTCATTTCTAACTTTAATGTGGTCAAAAAGACTTATAGCTGAGTACTTGCTGTTTGATGAGCATGTGTTGATTTAAAAATGAGATATTAAGCTATCAAACTGGAGTGTTTAGCGGGTTGAGAGAGACATCAAAAGTAATTATTTTATAAGACAAGAAATAGAAATCGACTTCTTTTTTTATAGACAAATTATCAATCCAACAACACGACTGTGTAAAGGAGGGGAAGGAAAACTATCTGACTTGAGAAAATCATATTGGCGATTTGAGAGTAAACGATATTGTATTACAGGGAGGAAAAAGATGATGAACTTGAAGAGAGTATCAGAGAAGCCTGCTATCATACTATTTTTCTTTGTATCTTTAATCATAATTATGTTAACGCTTACAATTATGGACCGTTCACATGCGAATGCAGGAGAGATGGCAGGGACGGCGATTATTGGTGACGGTGAAGCTCATGCTGTTATTCTGATTGCGGACGATGCTGATGCCGTAACGCAAGATGCTGCTGACACTTTGATCGAATATTTATTTAAGTCAACCGGGGTATCGTTGCCCGTGCAGAAGCTAGGTCAATTTGATGAGTTGGCTTATGATGAGTCCGTTGTTCGTATTCAAATTGGCGCCGGCTCTTATCCGGCAGATCAGCATATTGCCGACGGATTGGAAAATTTGCATCCGGACGGTTTTTTCATCCACCCGGACAGTGATTCCCTTACGATTGTGGGTCCGACATCAATTGGAACACGCAACGGCGTAGTTGACTTTCTTGAAAGTTATGTGGGAGTAACCTGGTTGATGCCCACTGAAGATTGGGAAGATGTGCCGCAATTAAATGAAGTGTTGCTTCCCGAGCAAGATGTACGAGATGAACCGACTTTCATGACTTTGCGCCGTACGATAAATATGGGCAGTACAAGCAAGTATGGCGATGTTCGCAAGAAGTGGCTGGAACGGAATAGGACGGTATCGGAACAACCAATTGCATTGGGGCATAATCTGTATGCTTTGTTTCCGGTAGAAATCTATGGACAAACCAACCCGGAGTTTTATCCCAACAATACTCCTCCCGCACCGGGAGCGATACACAGCTGGCAGCCTTGCTTTACTGTGCCGGCAACGGTGGACGTAGCTGTAGAGAGAATTAACGCTTATTTTGATCGAAATCCTGAAGCCACCTCGTATTCTTTGGCCGTCAATGACAAACAAGGTTATTGTGAAGATGTACCCGGTCATCCGGACAGACCTGACCGGATAAATTCTTACGGCAGAACCCATATGTCTGAAATCTATTATAAATGGGTTAATGACGTGGTTGAGCGAGTGCTTGTGGAACATCCGGATAAATGGTTTGGCGTTTACGCTTACGATCAAGTTGCGGAGCCGCCTCAATTTGAGTTGAATGAACGGGTAATTCCGGTTATCACGAAAGACCGTCTTGCCTGGATGGATGATGAGATCAGACAAAAAGAGCAGGACCTGATGGATCAGTGGAGCGAGGTTGCTTCGCAACTGGGTTGGTATGATTATATGTTAAGTTACCACTACCCATTGCCTCGTGTGTATCCGCATTTGCTGGCTGATTTATATGAATATGCGGAGGAAAACAATGTTCTGGTGCATCATTGGGATATGCATCCTATACTTGGGGATGGACCTCAGCCATGGATTATTGCAAAATTGCAATGGAATCGGGATCAAGATGTGGATGAACTTTTACAACATTGGTATGAACGCGCTGTTGGTGAGGAAGCTGCTGCCGATCTGAAGGAATATTTTGAAATATGGGAAACATTTTGGTATGAGAAAGCGGTAAATACAGGTTGGTTCCAAATATCCAAGGACTATATTTATTTATCGTTTAATGAGAATGGATACCTTGCACTAGCGAAAGATGAGATTCGGAGAAGCAGGGAGTTACTGGACTCGGTGCTCGCCAAAGCCGAAACGGAAAAGCAAAAATTACGGGCGGAGCAGTTGCTTCATCAGTTTGAATACTATGAAATTTCAGTTTTAAGTTATCCGGGCAAAATAGAACAGCCGACAACAGAGCAGGAAGCTTTGGACATATTGGATGAGTTGGAGCAGACGTTGGAATTCCGATTGAATGTGGTTCAACGGCGCAATGAATTGCTTGCAGAATACGAGGAGATCCCTGCATTGCGATATCCTGCTACTCCGGTGGGAGAGAGCTGGTCGGGTTGGAATGCATATGAGTTCTGGAACTTGGTGAAATATATTGAGCAATATGAGCCTGAGGGCGGGACGATAACAAATAAGCTGCAATCCTTATTGCAAAGTTATGAAGCGCCTAAACTGAGAGAGTTTTCAAGACTGCTGCTGTCACTTGACTCAGTGACATCGCTGTCGATTAATCCATCGTTTGAATTAGGGGACGACAAGCCTGATTCCTGGAATATTTGGAACCCGCATCAATCTGCACAAATTACGAGGGTGACGGATGAGCAGGGAAATAGCAGTATGCTTTTTGAGAATACGCTGGCCGGCGGCGTGTATCAAACGATTCCGGTCACGCCGGGATTATTGGCGTCTTCGGTTCGTTATTATACTCCTGAGGGGTCGGAGAGCGGCGGAACACTGCAAGTTGTTATTGAGGCCTATAACACTGCCGGAAAAAAGCTTGTCTATAGATCGGATAGAGTTGCTTTTGCAGATACAGCCGGAACATGGGCAACTGTAAATTTCCTGGAAGAATTGCCGGAGCATTTTAATGGCGGCGACCTTACCAGTATTTTGATCAATACACAGATTAGCAGTACGGAAGACGTTCCTGTGTATTTGGATGATGTAGTTGTGTATCAATCCGCATCTTCTGTGGGAGATTTGAGACCGCTCGTTAATCTGTTGGCTGAAGATGAAGAGGTACTTGCATCCGCCCTGCTGCAGCATCTGGATCTGGCGGAAAGGCATTATGATCAAAATGAACCGGCCTCTTATATACAACTATTAGGTCAATTCCTGGCTCTATTGGAACAGCGGATAGAAGAGGGTCAGCCGAGCGAGCTTGTCGATGTCCTCTATAATGATGGCAATAAAATATTGAACCAATCCCTTACCGTGCAATTGGATTCGAATGATATACGTGTGAGTGTCAGGGGAACGCATCCGATTGCGATTACCATGCACAACAAAGAAACGCAGCCGCTTGAGCTCTCATTGGAAGGCATAGTGCCGGAAGGGATGCAGTTGGCTTTTAACAACCCGATTCAGATCCCTGCCGGTGAAAAAATTACCGTTGCAGGCAATCTGACCATTACTCCGGGACTGGAAGAAGATCGGTATGATGCTGCATTAACAGTCAACATAGGCGGTGTGTTGGTAAAAGCTTTTGATTTTCAAGTAGATTATACCAGCAACCTGATTGGAAATCCGGGTTTTGAGAACGGGATGCCCGATAACCCGGCAATTCCGACAGAGTGGAGAATAAGCAGTAATGACGTGGGACGTGTTGATGACAAAGCTCATGACGGAAATTATTCTTTCAAGTTTGTGCCAGGTTCTGCGGTGAAGCAAAGTCGATCCAACGATGTTGCGGTTATTCCGGGCAAGACGTATCTTCTTAGTGGCTGGATCTACAGTCCGTCAGGTGATGTGGATTTTGGACTAAGGGAAACGAACAATGCGGGAGCGACAATAAGCTACAAGTGGGCAAGCGGGATTCAAGGTGCGGCAGATTGGGTTTATTACGAAATGGAGCTGACTCCGCGAAGCCAGACCGAGATTTTACAAGTATATGTGCGCATACCTGCAAACGCAGGCTCACCGATATGGTTTGATGATATCCGACTGGAAATAGTCTCTGAAGAGGAAGAGCCAACACTGCAAAGCATTCAAATCGTCGGCGCTCTTGCTTCGATGGAAGTCAATGAGACGGTGCAACTGCAAGTGACGGCTGCGTACAGCGATGACAGCAGTGAAGAAGTGACAGCTGCTGATGGAGTTGCGTACACAAGCAGCAATCCAGAGGTGGCAGAGGTGAGCGCTAGTGGTGTTGTAACGGCGAAGACGTCAGGTACAACGACGATAACTGCAGCCTATGAGGGAATGACAGCTTCATATGAATTGGTTGTATCGAATACAAATGAAGGACCGCAGTTGCTTCGTCTGGAGTTGAACGGCCTGGATTTGTCCGCATCGGCAGGCGGTTCGGGACAGGTAACGGTTCATGCTGTTTACAGTGACGGCACACATGAAAATGTAAGCACAGAGGTTGTGTATTCAAGTTCAGATAACACAGTTGCTGAAGTGCTGTCTGATGGCATTGTACTGTATAAAACAGCAGGTACAGCAGTCATTGGCGCAGCCTATGGCACGTACGCAGCAGAGGGAGCTTTGGTTGAAATTGTCGGCGCCGCGGCAAGCAATGCTGCTCCGGGCAAGCCGACATTGTCCGATAATAATGGTCATGATACTGGCCTTCGCGATGGCGATTATACCATTACCATGAATATGTGGTGGGGAAACAATGGTTCTGTTTACCGTTTGTATGAGAACGATGTATTAATAGAAACAAAATTACTGAGCGATCAGTCGCCGGGAGCGCAAACGACGGCAACCGCTATTAGCGGACGAGCGAACGGTGTCTATGTGTATCGCGCAGAACTGATCAACGGTTTTGGAGTGACGACCAGTAATACATTGACTGTCACGGTGACTGATGCAGCGCCGGGTGTTCCGGTTCTCTCTGATGACAACTGGGATGGAGACGGCAATTACACGATAACAATGAATATGTGGTGGGGAACAAACGGAAGCATGTATCGTTTGTACGAGAACGGAGTACTGATCAATGAGCAGTCTCTTGTTGCGGCAACGCCAGGCGTACAGACAGCACAGACACAGATCAATGGCAAGCCAGCCGGTACGTATGAGTATCGCGTGGAGCTTATCAATGATGCGGGTGTGACTTCCAGTGCAGTGAGAAGCGTAACAGTGAAGAAGGATTGATAATGCGATGAATAATAGAGTAGATACGTAACGAAAACGCAGAAACATATCAAGAATAAAGAAGGGGCTGCCCAGAAAGTCAGTGTATACTGACTACTGGGCAGCCCCATTTGGTTGCGTATGCGGCGGGAATGGCGGCGGGAGAGCCGTGAAATGGGGAGAGGGCGAGGTTTCAATAAAACTAAAAGCATGAAATTCATTTAGAATCGTTTTTTCGATAAAAAAGGGGAAACTAGATGCACAAAATGCATTTACTTAGCGTTAGTTGTGGCAAGGCATTACGTCGACTGAAGACAAATGAAGAAGAGCAAGGTGCTGGACCGCCTTGCTCTTCCTCGTGATTATGGCTTTACAGCCTCATAAACAAAGCATTCGCTATTCGAATCAGGCGTTTTGCCGTATTCAAAATCGGCGGAAATAACGATATCTTGAAACCCGATATGCTCAAGTAAGAGTTTAAATTCTTCTATACCGTACCAGCGAAGGGCGAAGCGCTGCAGCTCTGTTTGAATAAGCGCGCCTTCGCGCCATTTTTCATACTTCAAGTAAGAGACCTTATATTGGTGGAAGAAGCTTGTCTCCACTAATGTGCTTTCCATCGTAATCATATCGCCGTCCGGCATATGATAGGTCGAGATCGGGCTTGTTTGACCAGCTTCAAATTGATTGTCAGGCAGGAACAAGTCCAGGATGAGCCGTCCTCCGGGCAGAAGGTGATCATATAGCCGCTTAAGGGCTTGAAGTGATTGCTCGCGGTCTTCTATTAGAAGAAAAGAGCCAGCAGGTATAATAATGGCCGCGTATTTATGCGGTAAAGACAGCTTTTGCAAATCGGCTTCATATAGATTAGCATGCAGGCCGCGCTCGGCTAAGCGATTACGGCAAGATGCAAGCATTTGCGAAGAGTAATCGGTTCCTTCAATATTTAGTCCCTTTTCAAGCAGCGGGATAGTGACACGCCCGGAGCCTGCCATAACTTCTAAAATCTTTCCCTCTGTTTGTTCGAGTCTACTATAGTAGTATTCCAAATCGCCATTAATAGACTGGCCGACCTTTTTGGTTAGATCATACACTTCTGTACAAAGCTCACCATAATAGCTGAAAGACATAATATAACCTCCTTGGATGTGTGCGCAAATGCCATTCTAGCGCAACATCGTATTGCTTGTATTCAATAATGAATATAACTATAATCCAGAATTTGGTCAATTGCTGTACCGGTCTAGCCGTAATGAGATAGAGTTATAGTTGAACAAAAATGAGCATGGATTATATTAATTTTATTAACATTTGAGCAGTATATTGGGACGTACGTGAAAAATCAAGGCGAAAACTTTGCCTTAAATATATCTTGACAGAAGCAACCTCTACTTTTATCCTTTATTTAAGCAGTAATTGAACTTTATTGAGCAATAATGAGCACAAAGTGAACAATTATATAATTACCCAGCAATATTTAATCCGGTGAATCTCTCGGATCTTTCTTCGAGATTTCATATAAATAGCTTTGGTACAACTTCAGGAGGTGTCCGGAATGAGTAATGAATCTGATTCAAAAGTTATGTCAAAAGTATTTCGATTAATTAAACCCGGAGAAATTACTGAGGTTTCTATAGAAAGAGAGGTGAAGGACAAACAGGTTGTAATTCAACCGGATGTAACTAGTATATGCCACGCGGATTTGCGTTATTTTACAGGCCAAAGACGGCCGGAGGCGCTCGCCAAAAAGCTTCCGATGGCTCTTCTTCATGAAGGGATCGGCCGAGTAGTTGAGAGTCGTTCTTCAAAGGTGGAGGCTGGCGATCGTGTCGTTATCGTTCCCAACCTGCCGGCCTATGCCAGAGAAGGAATTCCGAAAGAGGAATGCTGCTCTGCTTGCCGCTCTGGATTAAGCGACAATTATTGCTTGAATGGCGGATTTTTGGGCAGTGGAATAGATGGTATGGCTCAAAACAGACTCGTTATGCCAGAACAAAATGTGATTCGCATCCCTTCCAGCATCCCTGACCGTATTGCGGTTTTGGCAGAGCTTTGCAGCGTATCCTATCATGCGCTCGCTATTGTTAAAGAGCAATTGGCTAAGGGCCGTGCTGTAGTATTTGGCGATGGACCGGTTGGTTATATGACTGCAGCAATGGTTCATCACTGCTTCGGCCTTGACCAGAATCGCCTTACTGTATTTGGCGCTATGGAGGAGAAGCTTGCAAACTTTGATTTTGCTAATCGCGAAATGGTGCAAACCTTTGACTTCGAAAACGCTGAAAAGGTTGATGTTGCAATTGAATGCACAGGCGGCAAGTTCAGCGAAAGTGCAATTAATCAAGCGATCGATATGCTGGCGCCGGGCGGACATCTTATATTGCTTGGTGTAACAGAAGACCGTGTGCCAATCAATACAAGAGATATTCTCGAAAAAGGAATTACTGTGCACGGCAGCAGCAGAAGCACCTCATATGATTTTGAACAAGTTATTCAAGCAATGGAATCGCCAGCTTATCAAAAAACGCTGGACAAAATTGTTCCTGAAAACTTTGAATATGTCAGCACTGCAGACCAACTCGCCAAAGTTATGGAAGCTGCAGCAGCACACAGAAGCTGGGAAAAGACGATTATTCATTTTGAATGGTAACAGTCCTAATAATTAACCTTACTAATAGTACAAAGAAGCAGATGGCGATGGCGATATCTGCTTCTTTGCGTTTGGCTCATAGGCTGGATCAGTTTGCTATACGCTGGCGAGCAGCCTGAATAACGTTATGCTTCAAAGCTGAGATTTCTTGCATGAGGGAGGAGGCTTGAAGCGCATACTGATCTTTAAGCGCGTTATCCTTTAAGGCTTGGATATTGATCTCGACGGTCAGAAGTGCGGATTGTGCAGCTGCCTCCAGCAAAATAGCGCCGATTCCCAGATCGGAGATAACGTTTCGGTTAGCCTGCGCAGTGATGCTGCTCGTTAGCTGAAGTCCGTCCTTGCAGGCTTCAATAAGATGGAGAGGGACGAGCAGCGCTTGTATGGTTGCTTCCTGCAAAGCTTGTTTTCTTGCAAGCTTTTCTTCAGCAGAATAGCATTTTAGCTGCAAAATGTTCATGTAGGCGTTAAAACAGGCGATATCCTTTGCCAGCAATTTCTCGCTTTCCTGGATTAAGCTGTACATGCCTTGAATCGCTGCAGTAATTTCGGGCTCATGAGCAGCAAATTTTTCTCCTTGTGACAAATTGCCAACCATAGCTGTCATTGATGCACCAAGAGCCGCGACTAATGCTGCAACGCTCCCGCCGCCTGGAGTCGGCTTTGCGCTGGCGGCGTCGGCAACAAACTGGCGAATGGATTGCTCCCAAATGCGATTACTCATTGGACTCCGCCTCCTGTTGCTGAAGCATAACCGCTTGCATTAAATTATTGAACAATATGGCGGTTGTTAATGTTCCGACACCGCCTGGAACAGGGGACATCGCTTCTACGCAATCCGCCGTTTCTTTAGCAACGTCGCCGGCCATCTTGCCATCGCTGTTTTCATTAATGCCCGCATCGATAATTACAAGCTTAGAATGTACGAGCGCAGGCACAATCATGCGCGCTTTGCCGACTGCGACAAAGGCGATATCAGCCTTTGCTAAGTGTGAAGCGAGATCGGCGGTATGGGAATGACATACTGTAACGGTTGCATTTTCACGCTGCAGCATATGAAATAAGGGCATGCCAACCGTTTGGCCGCGTCCGACCAAGGTGACATTTTTGCCATACAAGGAATATCCATAATGCTTAAGCAGCATAATGCATGCTTGCGGGGTTGCAGGATATAATCCGGGAGCGCCTGTCATTGTCGCAAGTTTATTAGCTGGTGTGACACCGTCAATATCCTTCATGGGAGCGATAGCAGCTTCTACAGCGGCTGTTGAAATTTGCTTTGGAAGCGGCAGCTCGACCATAATGCCATGCACATTTGTATCCATGTTAAGCTCATGAATAAATTGGAGCAATGCTGCCTCGGCGGTATTTGCTGCCAGGGTGTGCAAAATAAACTGTACCCCTAGCTTCGAAGCGAGCTTATGCTTGGCCTGCGCATAGTAAAGGGAGGCGGGATCGCCTTCTACAAGAATAACTGCCATTTGCGGATTTATATTCTCCCTTTGCAATTGCTCAACTTGCGTTTTCATTCGTTCATACATTTGTTCTGCCGCATCTTTTGCCTTCATTAATAACGTCATCAATCTGCCTCCTTCATAATGAAATACAAAAAAAAGCATCATCGAGCACACAGCAAGCGCGTGGCATCGATTGACACTTTTCCCCAGGCGAACGGTATATTTATGCTGCATGCTCCCTTGTGGTCAATTCCACTGCTTCGCCAGTTACATACAGCCTGCTTTAATTCTAATATGCTTATCGTATCAAAATTGCAAGAAAAAGCAAATAAGAATGAGTTATGAATATAGTGCTTCTTTACAAAAAATATAAAATGGAGCGGCTTAATAAGCATAATGAGCAAAAAAAAGCGTATATAAAATTAAATAATGTACTAATAAAACGAGTGGATGTATTGTCAAAATAACGACAAACATCAAAAAACAATAAAAATATTGGATTGGATATTAAAAGAGACCATGTTTCCATTAAACTGTTCCACTTCTATTTCATTACACTGAGTGTAATTGATATAGGTTAATGGATTGAATTCGTCAAACAGGAATTGCAGCAACGTGCACTAGCATTCATTTTAATAGTCGAAAGCAAAGGATTATGGAATGAAGTGGAAATAGAGTGGAGAAAAGTATCCCTATGAATTCTGCGAATTTAGTTTTGTTAAGCAATTGTTAATGCAAATGTTTTATTTTTTGATGTTTGATATTGATTTTTGTTATTTAATGATGTTTAATTATCATAACGAGTGTAAGTTGCGAATATTAAACAATGTAACCCTTTACAATTTATTAATAATTCTTATATTCAACAATTGGCGAAAACAAACGATAGAGGCATTGGTTGTAATTAACAATCAAAAAAGTTTGTAGAATGTTCTTGACAGATCTATTGCGTGAATTTATTCTTTAATTAAGCAAAAGAAAGCTTAAATGAACATTTATGAACATTTTGTAAATCCGTTTGTAAAGGAGGGGTATTGGTGTTAGCAGTTGAAAGAAAAGCGCGAATCGTAGAATATGTGCGGAAAAACAGAGTCGCTACGATATCTGAACTGGCTAATGAATTTTCTGTTCATGACGCAACGATACGCAGAGATCTGTCGGAGATCGAACAAGAAGGTCTGCTTAAACGAACGCACGGAGGTGTGACGATCGATGAGTGGGCTAACGTCGAGGCTTCCTTCAACGATCGCTTCAACGATCAGCTTGATCAGAAGATGCGCATCGGCAAGCGTGCAGCAGAGCTTGTTAAAGACGGCGAGCATATCATTATTGATTCGGGGACTACGACGCTTCATATCGCCAAAAATTTAGTTCACCGCACGAATCTTACTGTTGTAACTAACGATATGAACGTTGCTGCTGAACTGCGAGATTCGCCGGGCATTAAAGTAATTCTAACAGGCGGCGATCTATATCCCTCAAGTTATATGCTTAACGGCATGTTTACAGATCGAGTGCTGGAATCGCTTCACGTACACAAGGCATTTATCGGGATTCCGGTCCTTCATTCCAAATTGGGCTTAATGCATCCGGAGGCTCAGCTAGTCCCAACCAAAATTGGCATGATTAAAGCGGCTCAACAAACAATTGTTGTAGCGGATTCAAGCAAAATTGGGAAGGTGTCGCTGCATTCGGTAGCGCCTAATAGCGCTATCCATACTTTGATTACCGGGAATGAAGCTTCAGAGTTCGATATAAAACAATTTAACGAGCATGGCGTAGATGTTATTACGGTTTAATGCTTGCTTGCGGTGGTTCTAAAATTGGTGAGTCTCTTGGTTAAGATTGCTTTAGGCATGAACTGCGATTACAATCTGATGCAGTCTTTCCGAGGTTTCATATACATCTTGCAGGTCACATAAGGGAGGTGCATCAGGTGAGCAGTTCGATAGGAGTGAACGTTACATCTAAGGTGTTTCGTTTGAATCAACCAGGTGAAATCTCAGAAATCACAATCGAAAGAGAGGTGAGCGAAGGGGAGGTTGTAGTAGAGCCGGAGATAACAAGTATCTGCCATGCGGATTTGCGTTATTTCACCGGGCAAAGACGACCAGAAGCATTAGCAAAAAAATTGCCCATGGCACTATTGCATGAAGGGATTGGCCGGGTTATTGAAAGTCGAGCTGATCATTTACAGGTTGGGCAAAGAGTGGTTATCGTGCCTAATCTTCCAGGTTTTGTAACTCGAAGAATTACGAAAGAGGAATGCTGCTCGGTATGTCGAGCGGGGGTCGGCGAGAATTATTGCTTGAACGGCGGATTTCTAGCCAGCGGCATTGACGGAATGGCGCAAAGCAGGCTAGTAGTGCCGCATGAGAATGTCATCCCTATACCGGACAATATTCCTGATGAGATCGCAGTACTTGCTGAGCTATGCTCCGTATCGCATCAAGCACTTGAAATGGTGAGTGGAAAGCTTGCAGCCGGAAGCGCAGTCGTGTTCGGCGATGGACCCGTTGGCTATTTGACAGCAGCAATGGTACATCATTGCTTTGGTCTCGGCAAGGATCGGCTTACTGTATTCGGAGCAATAGAAGATAAGCTTTCGAACTTCGATTTTGCAAACCGTGAAATGGTACAGACTTTCAATTTTGAACAGGCTGAAAAGGTCGATATTGCGATTGAATGTACTGGGGGTAAATTTAGCGAAAGTGCAATTAATCAAGCAATCGATATGCTTGCTCCAGGCGGACATCTCATCTTAATGGGGGTTACGGAGGAGCTCGTTCCAATCAACACACGCGATATTCTTGAAAAAGGAATTACCGTGCATGGAAGCAGCAGAAGCACATCACATGATTTCCGGCAGGTTATTCGTGCAATGGAGTCTCCTGACTATCAAAATACGTTGCGCAAAATTGTTCCAAAAAGCTATGAGAAAGTGAGTACAGCAGACCAACTCGCCAAAGTTATGGAATCTGCTGCAGCTCACAGAAGCTGGGAAAAAACGATTATTGAATTCCAATGGTAATTGAAATAATCTAATCGCAATTCCTCATTTACATCATACACGAAAAAAATAAACATTGGAATGCAAGTATTTGTCAATGTTATGCAGGAGAGCTGTGGCGCGCACAACACAAAACAAAATGAGCAATGAATAGAGCGCGTCATTAGCAGGAGGAACAAACGATGGCGAAGAGATATCCTTTGAATCGAAGTCATCAACGTTATCAATATAAAGAAATTGTAAACGTTTTAGAATTTGTTTAAGCTAAGGCACATCATCAATTACTAACATCAATAAGAACCTAGGCACAGCTCGTACTGGAATTATCATTGAACTTAAGTAAGATATATAAGCGCGGCTGGATAGCTAAGGAGGCTGAAATAATGGCATCAATTGAACTGAAAAATGTAACAAAAACGTTTGATAAGCACAATGTCATCGAAAATCTCAATCTGACGATTGAGGACGGTAAGTTTACCGTTTTGGTTGGCCCTTCCGGATGCGGCAAAACAACGCTGCTGCGCATGATTGCAGGCCTTGATCCGCAAACCTCCGGTTCTGTGCTGATTGACGGCAAAGATGTTTCGCAAACGGCGCCCGGCAAGCGCGGGCTCGCA